>NZ_LT906465.1:1536044-1843253 GCF_900187185.1 Chryseobacterium taklimakanense | reverse complement strand
CTACCTCTTTGGTTGCTTTTTTATCCAAAGCATCGTTGGCAAACAGCATATTTTTCACCGAATGCATGTTCGCCGAAATGATATGCAGCGGTCTCATATGCAGATTATTTGATGCCAGAACCTCCTTTACTTTATTTGCCCAGCGCTCACCAAAAAGATGGTGCCCAACACGTTCGCGCAGAATGGCGCTGAAGAAAATCTCGCGTTCCCTTGTTCCCTTCATATCATCCAGACTGGCTTTCCCCAAATGATAAATGATTTTAAAAAGGCGGTCAGGATTTTGATCGTCGCCGAAAGAATTGTACGCATTCAATACCTCATCGAAAGTCCTTCCCAATAATGAAGACAGGTGAATCAGCGCGACTTCTTTTTCTTTGCGGCTAAATTTTTTCTCGCCTTTGGCGACCTCTTCAATTATTCTCCAGGCTCTGGTTGGCCGGTAGTCCTCATCTTTAATATAGGCGAGTTCGCGGATTTTGTCTGCCTCGATATAAAGAAAAGTGAGGTGCGTCAGGATATCATAAATCTCTGAACGGCCGAGTAAAACCTCAATGTTCATCTGGTGTTCATCAATTCTATAGCAGTTTCTGCGGCGTTTCTTGGGAACAATCACCTCGAAACCTCCTTTTTCAAAACCTTCATCGGAAGTGAGGTGTACGAAAGCGGTTTCTTCAATCCCTTCCGGAAGACGGTCGAGAACATACAAAAGTCCGTCCAGCTCCACCTTGTTCGAAATGCTCATCGAACCGTAGATTTCGGGAGAAATGGTCATTAAAAGGTTTCGTATGGTTTCGCCGGAAACGCCGCCCGGTTTGAAAAAGCCCCTGTAGAAAAGGTGCCGCATCGTAACGTAAAGCCTTTCGATAGCTTCCGTCGTTTCACGTGCTCTTAGATTTGTTGCCATAAATTATATATAGTTTTGTTAAATTTATAATTAATGACGCACAAAGTTAATAAATTTAAAATTAATGATTTGTGAACTGTTCTTTTTCAATGCAAAAACACAAATAACAATAAATTAGAGCATTTGTCCATTTTTACCTTATGCACTTTGTGATAAAACTTTAAGGAAAGACTATCTTCGGAATTTAAAGTATTCAGACAGTTCGTGCTTCCTGTTTTTCAGAAAGTCAGAAACCATTTCCATCCCAATCACCGAGAAAGTTATTCCGTTTCCACCGAAACCCAATACAAAGTAAGCGCCCGGAAAGTCAGGATGTTCGCCTATGTACGGCAGTCCGTCTTTGGTTTCCCCGAAAGTTCCGCCCCATGAAAAATCAATCCGCATATCATAATCCGGAATGTATTTTCCTAAAGTTTTCTGAAGTTTTTTTGCTTTTTTTTCAAGCAGCGCATCCCGTTTTCTGGCATCTACAAAATCTTCATCTTCGCCGCCGATCAAAATCCGGTTGTCATCCGTCGTGCGCATATACAGGTAAGGTTCGGCGGTATTCCAGATGAGTATATTTTCGAGATGCGGCATTCCTTCTTCCGAACTTTCACTTACAATGGCATAAGTTGACAATAAATCAACAAATTTTTCCTTAATGATCTCGGTACTTTCAAAACCATTGCAATAAATGATTTTTTTAGCTTTGATGAAATTGCCGTATTCCGTAGTAATTTTCACACCTGTCTTTGAGTACTCTGTTTTGGTGATTTCTGTTTTATCGAAAATCTGCAAACCTTTTTTATGGTTGAACCTTAGAATATCGTGTGCCAGACGAAAAGCATCAATACTTCCGCCCTGGTCTGAAAGAATTCCGCCATACGTGTTTTTTAACTGGTAGTGTTTTTCAATTTCATCAGCTTCCAGCCATTTTACAGGAAATTTTGCTGCCTTTCTTGCTTCAAACTCCTTCTTTAACCACGAAACATCTTTTTTTAGTGCCGCAAAATACAAGGATTTCTTCTTTTTGAAACCCGCTTCCGATTTCACCTCTTGATGAACCTTCTGCAAATCATCAATCGAATCAAAACACGCCCAGTAACTTTTCTCGGCACCGTCATTCCCAATCATTCCGGTAAGTTCATACAACGGGACATCAATTTCATACTGCAGCATTGAGGTCGTGGCGGAAGTGCTCCCATTACATACTTCTCTCTTATCAATCAGGACCGTTATGTAACCTTCCTTTATGCACTGATGAGCAATCAAACTTCCGGTAATTCCGCCGCCTACGATAAGGATTTCGGTTTCAATATTTTCTCTTAATGATGGGTAACTTTCAAGAATGCCGTTTTTTACCAGCCAGAAAGGTTCAGAAGTTTTAAGTTTCATAGGTATTAAATCTTTCACAAAAATAACTTCTACACCATATATATATGTTACAAAATTTACGCCTGACACTTTGCGGTCATATTTTAAGGTTTAAATTGACAAATATCAACAACCACCCCTTATTTTATAAAGTATAAAGCTCAAAATAAGTAAAATTTTATTTTTACCCCCTAAAATTTTATAGTTTTTTATTTGTGAATTGATTTTTTATATAAATTTGCACCATTAAAACCCCACTTCAATGTCAACATTAAGATTTAAAGCGCTTGCTGAACTGCCTTTCAGAAATTACAGAAAGGACAACGCGGTGGAAGTTCCTAAAAAACTTTCCGAACTGTTCTGCGAAAATGTATTCTCGGAAGAAACAATGAGGGCTTACCTTACCAAAGAAGCCTTTACATCGATACAGGACGCCATAAAAAAAGGATCAAAAACCCCAAGAAATATCGCCGACCAGATCGCCGTAGCGATGAAAGACTGGGCTCTGTCCAAAGGCGCAACGCACTACACCCACTGGTTTCAACCGTTAACAGGCTCGACAGCAGAAAAACACGATTCATTTTTCACACCATTTGAAAGCGACCGAGCGATTGAAAGATTCAACGGCGGAATGCTGATTCAGCAGGAACCGGACGCATCTTCGTTCCCGAACGGCGGCATCCGAAACACTTTTGAAGCACGGGGTTACACCGCATGGGACCCGACTTCACCGGCATTTATCATCGGAACCACACTTTGCATCCCTTCCATATTTATTTCTTACACCGGGGAAGCCTTAGATTATAAAACACCTTTACTAAGGGCTCTTTCTGCTTTAGACGACGCTGCAACAGATGTTTGCAAATCATATTTTGATAAAAACGTCACGAAAGTTACCGCCACTTTAGGCTGGGAACAGGAATACTTCCTCGTAGACAGTGCTTTGTACCAGTCAAGACCGGACCTGGTGTTCACGGGCAGAACTTTGCTTGGCCACTCTCCGGCAAAAGGGCAGCAACTGGATGACCACTACTTCGGTTCTATTCCTACCCGGGTGATGAATTTTATGAAAGAACTGGAAATAGAGTGTATGAAACTGGGAATTCCTGTTACCACGCGTCACAACGAGGTTGCACCGAACCAGTTTGAACTGGCGCCAATGTTTGAGGAAACCAATGTGGCTGTTGACCACAACTCCCTGTTGATGGACATTATGGCCCGGGTGGCACATAAACATCATTTTCACATCCTTTTCCACGAGAAACCATTTAAAGGCGTTAACGGAAGCGGCAAGCACAACAACTGGTCGATGGCCACAGATACTGGCGAAAACCTTTTAAGCCCTGGAAAAAATCCTAAGAAAAACCTTCAGTTCCTGACATTTTTCGTAAATTCATTGAAAGCGGTTTACGAATATTCTGACCTATTAAGAGCAAGCATTGCCACCGCAAACAACGATCACAGATTGGGCGCAAACGAGGCACCACCGGCGATTATCTCTGCATTTATCGGAAGCCAACTGTATGGCGTGCTGGAAGAGCTTGAAAAAGTGACGGACGGTAAACTTTCACCGGAAGAAAAAACTGAGCTTAAACTGAACGTAGTGGGTAAAATTCCTGAAATTTTACTGGATAATACCGACAGAAACAGAACTTCACCATTCGCTTTTACAGGAAACAAATTTGAATTCCGCGCTGTGGGCTCTTCGTCAAACTGCGCCGGACCGATGACCGTTCTCAATGCGATTATGGCCAAACAGTTGCGAACTTTCAAAGGCGAGGTTGATGACTTAATCGACAATAAAAATCTTAAAAAAGATGAAGCAATCTTCAATGTCCTGAGAGAATATATTAAAGACTGCAAATCTATTTTGTTTGAAGGTGATGGCTATTCTGAAGACTGGGCAAATGAGGCAGCAAAACGCGGCCTGAACAACCTGAAAACCACTCCGGAGGCCCTTAAGAGTGAGATGAACAAAAAGTTTATTGAGCTGTATGAAGAACTTGGCATCTACACCAAAAGGGAGTTGGAGGCGAGAAACGAGGTTAAACTGGAGAAATATTCTACAACGATTGATATTGAAGCAAAAGTTTTGTCTGACATTGCCAGAAACCACATTATTCCGGCGGCGCTGAACTATCAAAACCGTTTGATCGATAATGTAAAAGGATTAAAAGAAATTTTTGGCGACAAAGAATTCGAACCTTTAGCTAGAGAACAGATGGATCTCATTAAAGGCATTTCCGCCAATGTAGCCCAAATAAAAGTGGGCGTGGATGAACTGCTTGCAGCTAAAGAAACCGCTTCCCAAATGCACGGTCAGAAGCAGGCCGAAGCCTACTGCAACGACGTAAAGCCAAGATTTGACAAAATCCGTGAGGCCAGCGATGCTCTGGAAATGATGGTGGATGATGAACTTTGGCCGATGATGAAGTACCGGGAACTACTGTTTACGAGATAAAATCAATCAGTTCAATATGATGAGAAATCCTGCTCACTGCAGGATTTTTTTATTTTAAAAAAGTTATTTTAAAAAAATGCCCCATAGTGTATTAATCTACAGGGCGAAATCAAATATATAAGAAGAAAAGAGTTGTTCTTAAAATGCTAAACAAATTTATAAAATAAAAAAGTTAAATTTTTATACAATTATAGGAATGGTTAATATAATTAATAGATAACAACGAAAAAGTGTTAAAAAATCTTAATAAAAAGCAAAGCCGTAAAACCTAAATAAAGGGATTACGGCTCTTTTTTCTTTAACATACCCTTTAGATATGTTAAAATGTGTTAAAAAAAGGTTTTTGAAATTTCAAAAAACATTGTCTTTTAGTGCTATTAAATACTTTTGCCTTGTCAATCGAAAGTAAAAACTAGCATTTTAACACAGAAATCAAATATATATGAAGAAAAGAGTTTTATCGTATCTGACTGTAATTTTATCTGTATTTTCACTACAATCTTGCGTTAGCAATTACGTTGTATCTCAACCAACAAACTACAAAACTGATGCCAAACTGGCATCCATCACTCCAAATAAACTTTCTGAAGCCAAAAAAGAAATTTCACCGGCAAAACAAATCGATATAGCTTTGGCCAATATCGAAAAGGCAAACAAAAGCGCTGAAATCCAGAAAACTATTCTTTTTGAAAAGAAAATGGACGATATGCTGGCTGAAGCTGAATCTTATTTGGGAACACCATACCGATATGGCGGTACTACAAGAAGCGGGATTGACTGTTCAGCTTTTGTACTTTCCGTATTCGGAGCCACTATGGGGATGCATTTGCCAAGAGTTGCAGCAGCCCAGGCTCAGGAAGGCGAAAGAGTTGCAAGAGAAGACATGAGAAAAGGTGATTTGGTATTTTTCTCAAACGGTGGCCGCATCTCTCACGTAGGAATCGTTCACGATGTGGATGAAAACGGCTCAGTAAAATTTATCCACGCATCAACTTCCCGCGGCGTTATGATTTCTCCGCTTACTGATTCTTACTGGGGTCCGAAATTCCGATTTGCAAAAAGAATCGTCAACGATGACATCATAGACTACTCTTCACTGGCTCAAAATTAAATGACTAAATAATTGAAAATAAAAAAACCACCTCATGAAGGTGGTTTTTGTTTGCAGGAAAAATTGTAGCTTTGCATTGTGATGAGAAGGATAATGCCGATTTTGATGATGCTTCTTACTTTGGGACTGTTGATACTTCCCAATAAGAATCTCCTTGCTCAAAAATCAGTATCAGATTGCTGCAATACAGAGCAGACGGATAGTTCCTGCCACGATTCCAAGCAAAAAAAAGAATCCGACTGCTCGAAAAATCACAAATCACACGATGGCTGCACCGATAACTGCTGTATGCACTGCAGCGGCTGCCACGCATCTTTCATACCGTCTTTCGAACCTGCGGAGACAGTGAAAACCGTTCACAATTTTTCTACAGATAAAAAATCTGATTTCAACTACAACAGCCCCCACTTTTCTACAGGGCTTCAGGAAATCTGGCAACCGCCTAAAATAGCTTAATTTATTATGTTTAAAACCCAAAGGTATATCCTTTAGGTAACTTGTGTATTTCTTCAATGAAAGAGGGAATACATCAATAATAATATTTAAAGCTATTTAATATAATGAAAAAAAATCTGAAAACAGGACTGGCTGTCCTCTTCAGCCTCATATTCCAAACCTTTTTATTTGCACAAACTACCGGAACATTTCTGGTAAAAGGAAACTGCAGCATGTGTAAAGACCGGATCGAAAGTACTGCCAAAAAGAATGGCGCCAAAACAGCGGTCTGGAATTCTGAAACCCAAACTTTACAGGTCGAATTTGATCCCAACAAAACAACTGCAGATGGCATCCTGAAAAAAATCGCAGATGCCGGCCACGATAACGAAAAATATACTGCACCCGACGCTGTTTACAGCAAACTTCCGGGATGTTGCCTGTATGACCGCGAACCTTCTTTCATTAAACAAAATGCCTCTACGCCAACTGAGAAGAAGGTCTTTTTTGTGAAAGGCAACTGCGAAATGTGTAAAGACCGGATCGAAAGCACCGCTAAACAGGCCGGCGCAACCACTGCAATCTGGGACGCAGCAACACAAAAAGTAACATTGGATTTCGATTCTGCTGAAACTACGGCCGAAGCTATCCTTAAAAAAATTGCAGATGTGGGGCACGACAATGAAAAGTTCAAAGCCCCAGACGAGGTTTACAGAAAACTTCCCGGATGTTGCCTTTACGACAGGACTACAGAATTTACAGAACCCAACCCACATGTGCATTCTGACGGTAAAGAAGCTGTAGCGCCAAAAAAGGATTTCAGCAGTCACGATGAACATTTTGATAAGCAAATTGAAGGCGTGACTGTGACGAAAGCACAGGCCGCAACTGCAATCGACGGAAAAAACGCAGGTTTGACGTTTAATATCAGTGGAAAAGAACTTTTGAAAGCGGCCTGCTGTAATCTTTCAGAAAGCTTTGAGACCAATGCCACTGTTGATGTTTCATACAGCAATGCCGTAACGGGCACCAAACAGCTGAAAATGCTGGGCCTTGACCAAAAATACACTGCTCTGTCTAAAGAACTTTTACCGGAAATCAGAGGTTTGGCTGCAGCTTACGGATTAAATTTTATCCCGGGTCGCTGGATTGGCGGAATTCAGTTAACCAAAGGAGGAAGTACCGTCACTAACGGTTATGAAAGCATTACCGGACAAATTAACACCGAACTTTTGAAGCATCAGGATAAAACGGAAACTTCAATGAACATCTTTGGAGACATTAATGCCAGAACCGAATTGAATATCACCCACGTTTCGCCCCTAAACGACCATTGGAACCAAAGTATTCTGTTCCACGGGAACGGAACCTTTGCAAAAGTAGATTCCAATGATGACGGATTTCTGGATCAGCCGACCGGCACGCAAATGAACGCAACTTATCTTTTGAATTTCAGCGATTTGGAACATTCCGGCTGGGGCACGCATTTTGGGATTAATGCGTTGCAGGACAGAAGAAATGCCGGGCAAATGAATTATAACAAAGCGCTGGATCAGTCTGAACAACCTGCTTATGGTGTTGGTATCGATATTTCCAGATTTCAGGTTTGGAATAAAACAGGCTATATTTTTAAAGGAAAACCTTATCAGAGTATTGGCTGGATGAACCAATACACCTATCACCAGCAGGACAGTTTCTTTGGTTTAAGAAATTATTTCGGGAGGCAGAACACCCTATATTCGAACTTAATTTTTGAAAGCATTTTCGGAAATACCAATCATAAATATAAAACAGGTGCAAGTTTTCTTTATGATAAATACGATGAAGATTATCTTAGCTTAAACTACAGGAGAACCGAGACCGTGCCTGGTATATTCTTTGAATACACCTTAACCGGTGCAAGATACACCTTGGTCGCCGGAGCCAGAACCGATTTTCATAATTTGGCGGGAACGCAGTTTACACCGAGGTTGAATTTTAAATATGATTTCACTCCGAAAACCATTCTACGGTTGTCTGCAGGAAAAGGATTCCGTACTGCGAATGTTTTTGCAGAAAGCCAAGGTTATTTCGCCTCGAACAGAGCCATTGAAATCCGAGACAACGGCGGGAAAATTTATGGGCTGAAACCTGAAATCGCGTGGAACTACGGTGCGAGCCTTCAACAGGATTTCAAAATTTTTGGAAGGAAATCCACTGTAATTGCTGATTTTTTCAGAACAGATTTTAAAGATCAGGTTTTATTGGATCTGGACCAGTCGCCACAGAAAATGGTGTTCTATAATCTGGACGGAAGATCCTTTGCTAACAGTTTCCAAACCCAATGGGATCTGACTCCAGCGAAGAATTTTGATGTGCGTCTGGCCTATAAATACTACGATGTGCAGGCAGATTTCGAAGGCGGCAGGCGTGAAATTCCTTTTATGGCAAAACACAGAGGTTTCGTAAACCTGGCTTACGCTACGGCCAAAAATGACAAAGGTGGCTTCTGGACGTTTGATACAACACTGAATTTAGTCGGAAAGCAAAAACTTCCTAATTTGAATTCCAATCCTGCAGAATTCAGGCTTCCGGAATATTCTGATCCGTATAACACTTTAAATGCACAGGTTGCGAAAAATTTAAATGATAAAACCCGAATTTATTTGGGCGGCGAGAACCTGACATCAACGATGCAGAAAAATCCGATTATAGATGCCAAGAATCCGTTCGGAAATTACTTTGACGGCGGAATGATTTACGCTCCGGTTATGACGGCAAATGTTTATCTGGGCTTAGATCTGAAATTTTAGACAAAAGCCACACACGCTCGATTCACTTTTTAAGGGTAAATTGAATGTAGTCGCAGCAAAGACTAAAGCAAAAAGGCGTTCAAAAAAATTTTGAACGCCTTTTCTTAGCAATTATTTAACAGTATAATTATGAATTTAACCACTTCGAGGAACTCAAATAACCCTGATCCGGATAATATATAAAAAGAACATTTTGTCCCTTAATGGTGTTGATGATCGGTGCAGCCAGATTTCTCGGTACCGCAGGGCAACCCCAGCTTCTGCCGATTCTTTTGTGCTGAGCCGCAAAAGCCTCACTCACATAATCAGCGCCGTGCATAACTACTGCTCTTTGCAATGCTGCATCATTATAGCCTTTATCTTTTCCCAAAAGCCTTAATGAATATCCATTTTCGCCTTCATAGGTTGCATCGGTCACATAAAATCCCATACTGCTCTGCAAAGAATTTTCTCTGTTGGAAAAGTTAGTTGCGTATTCTTCGCCGGTATTTTTGCCATGAGCAACCAAAGAATTGAAAAGGATTTTACCAGTCTCAGTATCAATCACCCAAAGCCTTTTCGTATTGGAAGAAAGTGAGAAATCGCAAACGGTCAAAAGGTTCGCAGAATCACTGATTTCACCGGCTTTCTTCAGATTGTTAAAACCTTTTAATGCTTTTTCAAATACATCAAAACTCAATTTTGTTCCTGATGAGAAATCAATATCCTGGTATAATCTCTCAGCTGCAGAAAGCATTTTGGTCTCGATGGGTTTTGCATTGTTGATTCTTACGGGTGCCGCTAAAGTATCGGCAGTTACTGCTTCAGAATTCACAACTCTGTCGGATGATATATATGAGGTGGCGACAGCAAACGTAACCGTAAGAGCTAAAACTAATTTCTTCATCTAAATATATTATGTTAACTTAAATCCGGGTGCAAATTTATAAAAACATAAATATCAGATGGTTAAAATGAAAAACTTTAACTCAATTTTATAATACTTTAACTTTTAAAGTGAAATATTTTATAGGGAAATTATTTCTTTTCCGGAACAAAATCCAGGCTTACTGAGTTCATGCAGTACCGCATTCCTGTTGGCGCTGGGCCATCATTGAACACATGCCCGAGGTGGGAATCGCATCTTTTGCAGACCACTTCTATCCTTTCCATCCCATAGGATGAATCGCGTTTGTACGCCACGCCGTTTTTATCCGCTTCAAAAAAACTTGGCCAACCACAGGTGGAGGCGAATTTTTGGTCACTTTTGAACAAATGGTTTCCGCAGGCGGCACAATAATACTCACCAACCTGATCGAATTCGTTGTACTTTCCGGTATGGGGCCGTTCCGTTGCGGCGTTTCTCGCAATATCGTAAAGTTCCGGCGAAAGGATTTTTTTCCACTCATCATCGGAGATATTTACTTTTGCCGTATCAGTTCTGGAGAAATATGGATTGTTTTTTGCTGATTGATTTTCCATTGCAGTTGATTTTATAGGTTGATTGGCCTGCGAGCATGCTTGCAGAAAAATGAACGTGAATATGAGATATAAAAGCTTCATAATATAACCACAAAAGTTACAAAAGAACAAGGTAATTAACCATTGTGACAAGAGAACACAAAGTTCACATCGAAGATCTGTTTTTGTTCGCTTAAAAATAACCAAAAAACTTTTCTCCCTTTTGTGGCTTATAAATTTACTAAATTTGTTTTAAATGACCGACCAAGAAAAACGCAGACAACTCCGTAAATACAAAGCATTTGCCACCGGGCTTTTTGTTCTGATGGCGACGGTTTTTATTATAACGACCATTCTTCAGAAATCTGATAATTCGCACTGGATCGGGTATGTTCGTGCGTTTTCGGAGGCAGCTATGGTTGGTGCGCTGGCAGACTGGTTCGCAGTTACGGCGCTTTTTCACCATCCATTGGGTTTGAAAATTCCTCATACCAATTTAATTCAGAACAAAAAAGATCAGATTGGCGACAATCTTGGGAGTTTCGTGGTCGGGAATTTCCTTTCACCGCAAAACATAAGGCCCTATATTTTAAAATTAAAGGTGTCGAATTTTGTGGGCGAATGGCTTTCAAAAGAACGCAATCAGGAACTCTTGATATCAGAAACATCAGTTATCGTTCTTGATATTTTAAATAAACTTGAAGACAAAAGCGTCGTAAACTTTATTTCAGGAAAGGCTAAAGAAATGTCGCATGACTGGAAAATCAACCAGATTGTTGGCAGCGGGCTTCAGTATATTCTTGAAAAAAATGACCACCAGCGGCTGGTGACTTCACTTTCAAAACAAATTAAAGATTATGTGCTGAACAATCAGGAGATGGTGCGTGAACGGGTGAAAAGAGAAAGCTTCGCCCTGATTCCGAAGTTTGTAGACGATGCGATTGCGGATAAGATTACATCCGGGCTTTCCAAATATTTTGAGGAAGTAGAAAATGATGCAGAACATTCACTTCGACAGGAAATTACTGGTAAACTGATGGTATTCTCCGAGGATTTAAAGGCAAATGAAAAATGGCAGGATGAATTTCAATCCATAAAAGACAGTTTCCTGAACGAAGAAAAAATACAGCAGTACGCGCAGGACATCTGGAATTCAATTAAAAAATCTTTGATTAAAGAACTTGAAACAGAAAATTCCGCCCTAAAAAATTATATCAGAAAAAACATCATTGAACTCTCTCACAACTTACAAACTGACGAAAAACTTCAGCACAAAATCGATCACTGGATCCGCTTCACGGCTTATAAATACATCCTGAAAAACACACACCAGTTCGGTGATCTGATCTCTTCAACCGTGGGCAACTGGGAAGGCAAGGAACTTTCCAACAAACTGGAACTTGAGGTTGGAAAAGATTTACAGTTTATACGTGTAAACGGGACTTTGGTGGGCGGCCTGGTCGGGTTGCTGATCTACACGCTTTCGCATTTCTTAATTTAAAATTTGGGGCTACGAATTTGATTTTCGCGGACTTAACAGCGCCTGGTTTATTTCTCTAATCAGCTGCGGGCCTTCATAAATAAATCCGGTATAGAGCTGAACAAGGCTTGCGCCGGCTTCCAGTTTCTCGAGCGCATCTTCTGCAGTATGAATTCCACCGACACCGATGATGGGGAATGCTTTACCACTCTTTTCCGACAGGAAACGAATGACCTCAGTGGAGCGTTTCGCCAGTGGCTTCCCGGAAAGCCCGCCGGTTTCTTTTTTGTTTTCAGACCTCAATCCTTCGCGCGATAGCGTGGTATTGGTTGCGATTACGCCTGCGATTTTGGTATCCTTTACAATATCTATGATATCAAGAAGCTGCTCCTCGGTCAAATCAGGGGCAATTTTCAGGAGAATTGGTTTTTGCTTGGGCTTTTCCAAATTCATCCTCTGAAGCTCACCTAAAAGCTTAGTTAACGGTTCCTTATCCTGTAGCGCACGAAGATTTGGGGTGTTAGGCGAAGAAACGTTTACCACAAAATAATCCACATAATCAAACAGTTTCCCGAAACAGATCTTATAATCGTTGACCGCTTCTTCATTCGGCGTGACTTTGTTTTTACCAATATTTCCGCCGATGAGTACGTTTTTGTTTTTCTTAAGGCGCTCTACAGCCGCATCTACTCCACCATTATTAAAACCCATTCTGTTGATGATGCCGGAATCTTCAACCAATCTGAAAAGCCTTTTTTTATCATTGCCGGGCTGTGCTTTTGGCGTAAGCGTGCCTATCTCAATAAATCCAAATCCGAGATCAGAAAGCTCCTTGAAGGCAACGGCATCTTTATCCAAACCCGCAGCCAAGCCTACCGGATTTTTGAATTTAAGGCCAAAAACTTCACGTTCCAGGCGTTTGTCTTCAACGGGTTTAGCCAAAAAATATTTTGAGAGAAAACCAAGTTTTTTAAGCACTGAAAATGTAAGGTGGTGCGCTTTTTCTGGATCGAGTTTGAAGAGAAAAGGACGGATGATGCTTTTGTACATTGAAAAAAAGGTTTTGCAAATTTACTGAATTCCTGATTTTAATAAAAGTTTATTTCATCTAGATTTCTCTTTCGCGAATTTTTAGATAATTTTGTTTAAAACCGATTTTGATGCCTTACAGTTTTAAAAATACCCTGCGTCTCCCGAAGGAGGAAGAAGAAAAACAAACTTACGCCGAGATCGAGGAAGGGGTATATTTCCGGGGGCACAATCTTTGGCTGCTGGTGCTTTCCATGGGTATTGCCTGTGTGGGGCTCAACATCAATTCTCCCGCGGCAGTGATTGGGGCAATGCTCATTTCACCGCTGATGGGGCCGGTGGTTGGTTTGGCTTTCGGGCTTTCCATCAAAGCCAAAGGCCTCATCAAACTTTCGCTCTGGAACTGGACAATTATGGTCTTAACCGGCCTTTTGGCGTCAACAGTTTACTTTGTCATCACTCCATTTCATTCAGAAACCTCACAGTTGGCAGCTTTTAAGGATGCTACCGTCTTCGACTGTTTTCTGGCGCTTTTCGGTGGGTTTGCATGGTTTTTGGGAATTACCAGAAAAGAGGCGATTAAGGTTATTGCCGGGGTTGCGGTTGCCACAGCCTGTATTCCGCCGCTTTGTACCGCAGGTTACGGACTGGCGAACCTGAACTGGGAATATTTCTTGGGTGGGTTATATTTTTATCTGATTAATTGTGTTTTTATCGGCGTGGGCACGTGGATCTTAAGTATAATTCTCGGCTATCAGAAATATTATCTGGAAAAAGACAACAAGATGAACAGAAACGCGTCAATTCTCGTTACAGTTCTTTCGATTCTTGCGGTTTTGCCCAGCCTATTCTTCACCATAAAAAAATGGAATGACGAAAACCTGAAACAAAGAGCCGATAACTATATAAAGCGCATCAGGGAGAAAAATCCGGAAATCGCTATCCTTAATTATAGAGCTTTTGAAAATAACAATAAAAAATATCTGGACATCACCATTCTGAATGACAGCACATTCATTCCAAAAGATGAACTTCTGCAGCATGACCAGATGATAAAAGACATCAACCTGATCTGGCATTATTCCAAAACGGCGAGGAACAATACAGATATCGAATATTTACAGAATCAGATCAATGCACTGAGATTGCAGCTCGAAAATCAAAAAAATCAAAATATCCGTATCGAAAAAGGGAAAAAATAATGTAATCGTTTCTCTTAGTAAAATTAAGTAATCAACCCGTTCTTATTTGAATTGCCAAACCGCTTCGGTGAGGTGTAGATTTTTATAGTTTTGACGATTATCTTCAGTTAAAAACCTTTGATGAGATGCAATTGAGGCTGCCTTTTCTTTTATAAAATCATTTTAAAATCCCTATTTTTGTGCAAATTCTATTTTAAGATTATGGCAAAACAGGAAGATGTTTTCAGGAAGGTGATTTCTCACGCAAAAGAATACGGTTTTATATTCCCAAGTTCAGAGATATATGACGGGCTTTCAGCGGTTTACGACTACGGTCAGAACGGCGCCGAGCTGAAAAACAATATCAAGCAGTACTGGTGGAAAGCGATGGTTCAGCTGAACGAAAACATTGTGGGGATCGACGCTGCCATCCTCATGCACCCAACCACCTGGAAAGCTTCCGGGCACGTGGATGCATTCAATGATCCGTTAATCGATAACAAAGATTCCAAAAAACGTTTCCGCGCCGACGTTTTGATTGAAGATTACTGCGCAAAACTGGAAGACAAAGCCCAGAAAGAAATAGAAAAAGCTGCGAAACGTTTTGGTGACGCTTTCGAAAAAGAACAGTTTGAAAACACAAACGCCAGGGTGATGGAATACCGTGAAAGGCAGAAAACCATCCTTTCCAGAATGGCAAAATCCCTGGAAACAGAAAACCTTGCTGATGTAAAAGCATTGATTGAAGAGCTTGAAATAGCCGACCCTGACACCGGTTCCAAGAACTGGACGGATGTAAGGCAGTTCAACCTCATGTTCGGCACAAAACTCGGAGCATCAGCAGACAACGCGATGGATCTGTACCTGCGTCCGGAAACTGCGCAGGGTATTTTCGTTAACTTTTTAAATGTTCAGAAGACTTCCAGGCATAAGCTCCCGTTTGGTATTGCACAGATCGGCAAAGCCTTCAGGAATGAGATTGTTGCGCGGCAGTTTATCTTCAGAATGCGCGAATTCGAGCAGATGGAAATGCAGTTTTTCGTGCAGCCGGGAACCGAACTGAAACATTATGAAGAATGGAAGCAAAAACGCCTCAACTGGCATTTGGCTTTAGGTTTGGGTGAAGAAAACTACAAATTTCACGACCATGAAAAACTGGCCCATTATGCAAACGCTGCTACTGATATTGAGTTCAAATTTCCATTTGGTTTTAAAGAACTGGAAGGCATCCACTCCAGAACTGATTTCGATTTAAGTGCCCACGAACAGCACTCTGGCAGAAAATTACAGTATTTCGATCCGGAAAGAAACGAAAATTACACGCCCTATGTGGTGGAAACCTCAATAGGACTCGACAGAATGTTCCTTGCACTGATGTCGCACTGCCTGAAAGATGAAGTTTTGGAAGACGGTTCCGAAAGAACTGTACTTTCACTTCCGCCGGCATTGGCTCCGGTAAAAGCCGCGATTTTACCTTTGATGAAAAAAGACGGACTGGGCGAATATGCTGAGAAAATTTTCAACGATCTGAAATACGATTTCAACCTCATCTACGAGGAAAAAGACAGCATTGGTAAACGTTACAGAAGAAATGACGCCCTTGGAACACCGTTCTGCATCACCATCGACCATGATTCGTTAACAGATCATACGGTAACTCTTAGGGACCGTGATACCATGCAGCAGGAAAGGGTTCAGGTGGCCGATTTGAGAAGAATTATCGACGAGAAAACCAATTTCAGAAACCTGCTTTCTAAAATTTAATCTGCAAGTTTATTGACTCTGTTCCACGGTACATATAATAAATTTTGTATGCTTTGTGAATGCCCGGTGCGCTTTGTGTCGCAAAAATCTATTCAAAATATAAATCAAGCTCCGACTTTTCGGGGCTTTTTTATTTAAATTTGTTTTCAAATCTGTTTACAGTGAAAATCTTAAAGGGAATAGCCGTTTTTCTGGCAGTTATTGTGGTACTTGCCTACACATTCCGGTACGAATATCTTTTTAAAGGTATCGCGAAAACTTATTTGCGCGGCGAGAACAGCGCAACGATTGACGACGGCGGTCTTTTTCCGAGCCATACAGTAATTGCCGGCACCGCAAAACCATGGCAAAAAGATGAGAATTATAATAAAAAGAAACTTCCCGAGAAATTATTAAGAGATTTGAAGGCAAGCAAAACCGCTTCTTTTCTCATTATAAAAAACGGAAAATTACTCCACGAAGAGTATTGGGATGGCTATACTAAAGATTCGAAAACCAATTCTTTTTCGATGGCCAAGGCAGTCACCGTACTTTTATACGGAAAAGCCATAGATGACGGCAAAATAAAATCACAAAATGAGCTTTATTCCGATTTTTACGACAACTACGCCAATGTTGAACTTGGGAAAAACCTCACTCTGGAAAACCTGGCAAAAATGGAAGCCGGGCTGAACTGGAACGAGGATTACAAAAATCCATTTACTCCAAATGCAAAGGCTTATTACGGCAACAGCCTGGCAGAAGCCGTCTTTCTGAAAGGTTTTAAAGAAATGCCGGGGACAAGATTCCAGTATCAAAGCGGCGCAACGCAGCTTTTAGGGTTTGCGGTCCGCAAAGCGGTTAACCAACCTCTGGCAAGCTACCTTTCATCTAAAATATGGCAACCGCTGGGAATGGAGCACAACGCCGAATGGAACACCGACGACAACGGAATGGAAAAAACTTTCTGCTGCATCAACGCCATTCCAAGGGATTTTGCTAAACTGGGGCAATTAATGCTCAACGACGGAAAAGTAGATTCCCTGCAGCTTTTCAACAGGAATTTCATCCAACAAATGCGCACGCCCACCAAGCTCTCAAACGAAGCTTACGGCATGGGACTTTGGATCAATCAGGATGCGAAATACAAACACTATTATTTTTGGGGACTTCTGGGCCAGTATATCATCGTGGTTCCCGAAAAACAAATGGTCATCGTAAGGACCGGAAGCTACGACAATCAGCCAAAAGATAAAAAGGGAAGACCCGTTCAGGTGGAGTTTATTGTCAATCAGGTGGCGGATAATTTTTAAATTTCAGAAATAATTTCTGCCAGATAAAATTAGCATTGCGTGTCCGAAGGATTGGGCGCAGCTTTCTTTAATTTCAGTAAGGGCAATTTTTGTAAAGCCAACCCATAAACCACGCATTTTACAAAACCGGGCTATCCGCTGCAATCTTTTGTGCCCCGCTTTTCCATTTCATACAAAAGGATTTCCGCTACTATCCCTATTGCGGAAAATATTCCGTAAATTTGAACCATTCTAAATAAGAGCAATGTTCAATTTACAGTACATCCGGTCACAATTCCCGATTCTTCAGCAGCAGATCAATGGCAAACCATTGGTTTACTTTGATAATGCTGCCACTTCGCAAAAGCCTGTTTCGGTGATTGAAAGCTGGACCAAATATTACGAAACCCTCAATGCCAACGTCCACCGTGGCATCCACACTTTAAGCCAGTTGGCTACTGAGGAAATGGAGCTTTCACGGAGGAAAATTCAGAAGTTCATCAATGCTAAGCATGATTACGAGGTGATTTTCACCAGAGGAACGACGGAAAGCATCAATCTTCTGGCTTACGCTTTAACCCAAGAAATAAAAGCCGGCGACGAAATCATTATTTCTCATCTGGAACACCATTCCAACATCGTTCCCTGGCAAATGCTGTGCGAAAGGACCGGCGCAAAGCTGAAGGTGATCCCAATGGATGAAAACGGCATCCTTCAACTCGATTTTTTAGATAAACATTTAAACGAAAAAACAAAAATTGTCTCCGTAAACCACGTTTCCAATGCATTGGGAATCTTAAACCCAATCGAAGAAATCATTTCAAAAACAAGAAAAAATTCAGGTGCCTTTATTGTGATCGACGGCGCCCAGTCAGCACCTCATTTCGCAATAGATGTGCAGAGGATGGACTGCGATTTCTTCGCCTTTTCAGGACACAAAATGTACGCGCCTATGGGTGTCGGAATTCTTTACGGCAAAGAAGATATCCTGAGGAAAATTCAGCCTTTCCATGGTGGCGGCGAGATGATCGCGACCTGCTCCTTTGACGGCACAACTTATGCTGACCTCCCTTTTAAATTTGAAGCCGGCACACCTAATGTTGGCGGCAATATTGCTCTGGGAGCAGCTGTAGATTTTATTGAAAGCATCGGTCACGAAAATATTCAAAACCATGAAAATGCCCTTCTGGAGTACGCTCAAAAAAAACTCCTGGAAATAGAAAATCTAAAAATCTATGGTGAGAAAGCAAAACGCACTGGTGTGGTTTCCTTCACATTAGAAGGTGCGGGAATTGCTTCAGATGCGGGGATGATCCTGGATAAAATGGGGATTGCAGTAAGAACAGGGCACCACTGCACTCAGCCGATTATGGATTATTATAAAATTGCCGGAACGGTACGTGCAAGTTTTGCGGTTTATAATACTTTCGAAGAGATCGATGCTTTGGCCGAGGGCGTAAAAAAAGCCCAGCGAATGCTGAGCTGATTTTTTATGAAATTTATTTTCATCGCCGGTCTGTCGCACTTAAGCCCTGCATTCGTAAGCCGTATTTCCAGTGCACGTAGGCGAAAACCTGGTAAAGTTTGTACTCGAACTTTAAACCATAATTTTCATTGGGATCATAATCAATCGCTGATTCGATAACATTCCGATAGCGGCCGCTGTAGTAGTAAGAATTCCATTCGCTCACCAAAAACTGATTTCTGGTTTTCAGGTAAGATTCGGTGTACATGCTCATCGGTTTGGCAATGGCGTTCAGGAAATAATCATATTGAGAGTCGATCACATCAATATCCCACTCGCCGTCATCATTTTTCTCCGGTTTCATTACGGTCTGATTTTCCGGATTTGGTTTTTGCGGCGTGCAGCTTATGGTAAAGACTGCCAGAAGCGCTAACAGGTAAAATGCCTTTTTCATAATAAGAATTTACGAATTAATAATCAGCAAATTAAGAGCCAAAAAAACCGCATTGCTGCGGCTGATTTTTTATTTCTTTACAAATTCTCGCTGTACCACCGCGACGGCCGGAAAGTGGTCGCTGTACCCACCTGTATACACATCGCCACTCCATGAGCGGAACGGGTAACCCTTCCACTGCCCCTCTCGGGTTATCATATAAGGCGGAGCGTAAATTTCAGCCTTGAAAATTGAATATTTATCAGAAATTTTATCAGAAACCAAGTTTTTGGAAACGATGATTTGGTCAAATAGATTCGGTGCATCACGGTAAGCCAGTGAAGCTACGCCGGCCTTGTAAAGTTTTGTCATTAAGTTATAATACGGTGAAGAATCAGAAAGCTCTTTCGGGTCACCTACAGCGCCAAGGTGTTTTTTAAGTGACGGGCTCACGGGATGGTCATTGAAATCGCCCATCGCAAAAAGCTTAACCGAAGGATCTTCTTTTCTCAGCCTATCCATTTCTTTTTTCAAAACTGCAGCCGCAGCATTTCTCCTCGCCATCGATCTTGCTTCACCACCACTTCTGGACGGCCAGTGATTCATGAATACAGCGATTTTCTCACCATCCAAAAGGCCTTCTGCCACCAAAATATCTCTGGTGTATGACCTTTTGCCCTCATCATCAAAGTTTACAACTTCTTTTTTATAAGTTTTCGTGGGTACAAATCTTTTCTTTTGGTAGATGATTGCGACATCAATTCCTCTGGCATCATAAGAATTATAATGAACGATCCCATAATCGTATTTTGCAAGGGTGGGATGTTTTACAATCGCTTCCACAACCTGCCTGTTTTCCACTTCAATAAGTCCGACAATTACAGGAGCGTTATTCGTGTACTGCCTACCAAGCTCTGAAATTACTTTTGTAATATTGTTCAGTTTCTGATTAAAAACTTTGGTATTGTAATTCTTAGGGCTTTTTGGAGTGAATTCGTCGGCGAGGATCTGATGCCTGATTACTTTTTTACCGATAAGTAGAGAATCGCTCCAAACACCTTTATAATCTTCAGTTACGGGAAGATACTTTAAAGAATCGATTGGTACACTCCGGTGAAACCTCGGGTTATTGAGCGGTAAAGTTCCGTCGATATAATCCGCTGACGGGATGGTATCCCAAACGTTTTCAACATTTAAAAAGGCTACAGTTGCCCGCTGCACCTGCTTTTGACAGAATATAAAACCAAAGCTTAAAAGAGTGGCAAAGATAAACAGTCTTTTCATTATTAGTAATTGTGTTACAAATTTAAACAATCTGTATCTTAGATTACTCGTTTATCCTAAAATTAAATCAGGTTAATATATTTTAACATATCAATTACATAAAATAAAGGTTTTAAGTGCATACTAATAATTTAAAAATATTAAATTTGCAACCCCACTTTTAAACTGGCAAAAACCTGAAATACAATTTTTTAAATCATGATAAAAAAATTATCACTAATCTCACTTTTTACTTTGCTTCCGGCATCGTTTTACTACGCGCAGACTACTGTCTATGCTTACGTAAAAGACGCACAGGGAAACCCTGTAGAGAGAGCTGACGTAGATTTAGTACAGTCATCCGATGATGTTACAGCAGACAAGATCGGGTATTTCCAATTTGTAAACCTGCAGCCGGGGCAATATCAGATCATTGTTTCCAAAGCCGGTTTAGAAAGCAAGACCGTAGATTTTGCTGTAACAGAAGGCGAGAAAAGAAAGGATTTGGGTGTGATCAGCCTTATTCCAGCTGCTACAACTTCAGATCTGGGCGTTATTGTAATTGACGATGCCGCGGCAGACGATGACGGCAGCTCCATGCAGCCGACGGTTGGCCTCTTAAGCTCCGGCAGAGACGCCTTCCAAAATGTAGCAGCATTTGAATTGGGAGCTTACTGGTTCAGGCCCAGAGGCGTTGACAACAGATATGAAGATGTTTTGTTCAATGGGGTGTCGATGTCTAAAAATGATGACGGCCGTATAGATTTCAGCAACTGGGGCGGCCTAAACGACGTTACCAGATATCCACAGGAAAACGTTGACAATATCACGCCATCCGAAAATGCTTTCGGTAATCTGGGCGGTTTGGTTTATTACAATACCAGAGCTTCCAATTACAGAAAAGGAACTTCATTAGCTTACTCCTTTACAAACAGAAGTTACAGACACAGAGCGATGGCGACCTATTCTACAGGGATGTTGCCGAGCGGCTGGGCGTTTACTTTTTCTGGAAGCCGCAGATGGGCAGAAGAGGGCGTAATTGATGGAACATATCAGGATTCTTACGCATATTTCGGTTCTATTGAGAAAAAGTTCAGCGACAGGTTTTCTATGAACCTTACCGCATTTGGTGCGCCCACTTACAGAGCATCAAACAGCCCGAATACTCAGGAAGCATATGATATCATGGGTAAAAACTACAACTCATACTGGGGTTGGCAAGACGGTGAAAAACGAAATTCCAGAATCCGGAAAACGTTCGAGCCGATCTTTATGCTTCAGACTTATAACAAAATTGGAAAAGCCAGCAACTGGAACAATACATTTTCTTACCAGCAGGGAAGCGACGCCAGAAGCCGCTTAGACTGGTTTCATGGCGCCGATCCCAACCCAACTTATTACAGAAAATTACCAAGCTTCGGAAATTATACTGAAGATGAGTTTGTAACCAACAGCCAGATCGACTGGCTGGGACTATACCAGCAAAACTACGGCGTTGCTGCTGCAAAAAATTATATGGGAATAAGCTACGGCAAAGATGCTGCAGGAAATGACATTGAAGGTAGAAGAGCCATTTACACCCTTGTAGACGACGTGAATGAAGACAAAACCTACAACTTCGTCTCTCATTTTGATACCAAGCTGAGCGATACCTGGAAGCTGAACCTCAACTTTAATTATCAAAAATTAAATTCTGATAATTTCAGAAGGATTAAAGACCTTTTGGGTGCAGACTTCGCGCTTAATCTTGATGCGTTCGGGGCAGACAACAGATTCAACCTGGACAGCGAAGATGTGAAGGTGTACGAAGGACAAAGAACCCAGTACTCTTACGAACTTTTCCGCGACAGCTACGTTTTCAATGCGTCTACAGAAATTGATTTTCCAAAATGGAATTTGATGGCTTCCGCTTTCGGTGGCTATTCAGAATCTCAGAGAAACGGGCATTACAGGAATCATTTCTATCAGGACAATTCCAAAGGGGAAAGTGCAGTGTATGACGCCTTCGATGCCGGACTAAAAGCCAGAGTAACTTATAAGATCAACGGTAAAAACTTTATCGTGTACAACGGAACTTTATTCAGCCTGGCACCGACGCTTAATGAAATTTTCATCAACCCAAGAGTAAGCGATTATGTAACACCTGGCGTAGACAATCAGATTATCAATTCAAACGAATTAAGCTATATTGTAAGAGGGCAGGTTCTTAAATTGAGGCTTTCCGGATATTGGACCGACATCAGCAATGCTACCGAAATTTCAAGGTATTTTGCCGAGCTTGACGATTCGGGACAAGGCGACAGATTCACCACTGAAGTATTGGCAGGAACTGAAAAAAGATACAAGGGCATAGAACTTGGTGCGGATATCAAATTATCACCAACCTTCAATATCATCGCTGTCGGCAGTTACGGGGATTATACTTACCAAAACAATCCTGATGTTTACATCAGTACCGACGACGAAAAATATGCCAGAGGTGCGGAATACTACGGGAAAGCCAATATCAAAGGCTATAAAATTGCCGGCACCCCACAGAAAGCAGCTTCGTTAGGCTTCAGATATAACAGTCCGAAATTCTGGTGGTTTGGAGCCTCTGCGAATTATCTTGCAGACCAATATCTTGATTTCTCCGTTCTTAACAGAACGCCTAACTTCTACACCAATCCATTAACAGGGGACAATTATCTTCCGATTACGGACTCCCAGACAAAGATTGAAATTCCTGGTGCAACTGAAGAAAATGTGGCTGCGCTGCTGAAGCAGACCAAATTTGAAGATCAGTTTATGATTAACGCCAACGCAGGTAAAACATTCCAGTTTGGCAAATACAGGGTGGGAGCCAGCATCAGCGTTAATAATATCCTGAACAACAGAGATTATGTTACCGGCGGATTCGAGCAGGGCAGAAAATCAAATTTCCGCGAAGCCTATCTTGAAAGCCAGAGAGAAACCCCGCTTTTCGGGCCAAAACTTTGGTACGACAGGGGAACAACCTTCTTTGCAAATGTTTACTTTAGATTTTAATTAAAATAAAAATTCACAAGAAATGAAATTTTTAAGTTCATATATAAAGTTGTTACTGGTAATCCTTTCGGCATTACTGCTAACAGGTTGTGTGCACGATGATAAATACGGCACACCGGATCTGTCCTATCAGTGTGGCGACCTGAAGGCTACAAAAACTCTTGCCGAACTGAAGGCTATGCCACAGGACCAGACTTTCACTACAGATGATGTCGTTGAAGGTTATGTCTCATCTTCAGATGAAACAGGAAACATATACAAATACCTCTACATTCAGGATAAACCGGAAAATCCGACTCAGGGTCTGGTCATCAGTGTGGATGCTGTCAGTACTTATGCTAATTTTCCACAAGGGTCCAAAGTCTACATCAAACTGAAAGGCCTTGCAATGGGTAAATATGGTGATTTCATACAGCTGGGCGCAATGGATGCCGCTAACGTGTTCGGCAGAATTCCTGAGAAAATGGTTCCAACCAATATCGTGAAATCTTGTACTGAAAAAGCTGCCATCATCCCGAAAGTGATGACTCTCGCAGAGGTGAAGCCAGCGAACGATGCTTTGGTAGGAGCCCTAATCCAAATCAACAATGCGGAGTTCCACGCCAACACACTTTGCTTACAATATGCTCCGGATGGAACAAGTGCGGACCGGGGACTTACAGACCCTACCCACACTGCAGCTACTACAAAAGTAGCCAGAAACAGCGGTTACGCGACTTTTGCTACCAAAACGCTCCCTTCAGGCAACGGTAAATTCGTAGGTATTCTGAGCAAATTCAGAACAACTTACCAGTTCTATATTGTAAGAGATACAGACCTGGAAATGAACGGCCCGAGACTCGACAAAAAAGTTGCACCTTGTGCTGCAGACCCCAATGCTTCTAAACTTACCGTAGCTCAGGCAAAAGCGATTTACAAGTCAGCAACCAATCCGACGTTAATAAAAGATAACGCAACACTTACAGCAAAAGTTACAGCCAATGACCAGACAGGAAACCTGTTTAAATATCTTTATGTAGAAGATGCAACGGGCGGTATCAGAATCAATATCAATATGAATGACCTTTATCTGGACAAAAGATTCCAGGTGGGAAGAATGCTTACAGTAAACCTGAAAGACCTTTATATTGGTGATAAAGACGGCGAACTGCAGCTTGGCGGACTTTTCAACGGAAATGTGGGCCAGGTAGAACTGGCAGATACTTACAAGCATTTCTTTGCCAACGATACCCCTATTTCAGCGGTTACTGCTACTGAAAGAACGATTTCATCCCTTACGACTGCAGATGTTGGAAAATGGATAAAAATCAAAGACCTGCAGGTTACAAACGCCGATCTTTGGAAAAACTTTGCCGACGGTACGTCAGATACCAACAGAACTCTTGAAGACTGCAGTGGCAATAAGATTATCCTGAGAACAAACGGCAGAGCAGATTTTGGAACAAAAGATGAGCCGCTTCTGGCAAATAACGTACAAATGGACACCGGAAAAGGAGACGTGTACGCTGTTCTGCAAATATTCAGAGGAGCTTATCAGCTTAGGATTACAAAACTGAGAGATATCGATCTTGATAACCCGAGATGTGACGGAACATTGCCTCCAAAAATGAAATTCACAGCTATTTTCGAAGATCCGTTTGCTGACCTTACCAAATGGAATGCCGTAAGCATTACCGGAACCCAGGGCTGGAGAACCCAGACCATTTCAGGAAACACTTTCGCCGTAATAAGCGGCTTTCAGGGAGGTAATTTTGCCAACGAAGACTGGCTGATCAGCAAAAATGCCGTTGAACTGACGGGTTACGATAAGTATTTCCTTTCATTCGACAACGACAAAAGATTTGCCGGTAATGATATCGAAACATACATTACTGAAAACTACACCGGGAATCCGGCAACAACAAACTGGGTGAAACTGAACCCAACCCTTGATACAGACGAAGGTGCCTATGGATGGGCTAACTCCGGAAATATCGATCTTGCAGCTTATGCAGGCAAGAAAATATTTGTTGCTTTTAAATATACTTCGACCACCAGTGCAGCTGCAACATGGGAAATTGACAATGTGAAAATTTCAGGTGCTAAATAATAAAACCTGAAAGAAAAACAGTATGAAAGGCCGCGTAATGCGGCTTTTTTTATTTTGTGTAAAGAATTTTCAGATATGCCAGCTTCGGAATCATCCTTGCCCCAAGACTTTCCAGATGTTCAGAATGAATCTGGCAGTCAATCAGCTCAAATTCATTTTTATATTTTTCCACGAAGTGAATAAATCCCGCTTTCGACGCGTTGCTGACTTTAGAGAACATACTTTCCCCACAAAAAACATTATTTACAACCACTCCATAAAAACCACCTACCAACGCTTTATTTTTCCACACTTCGACGCTCATGGCTTTTCCTTCTTGGTGAAGCTGCACAAAAGATGAAATGAGTTCTTCAGAAATCCACGTTCCATCCTGGTCTTTTCTCGGAACCTGCATGCAGCTGCGCATCACTTCTTCAAAATATTGATTCTCGGTAAAGGTAAAGACCTCATGCCGGAGGATTTTCCGCATGGATTTTGATATTTTAAGCTCGTCCGGATACAGCACAAATCTGGGATCCGGGCACCACCACAGAATTTCTTCCCCAGGATTATACCATGGAAAGATTCCCAGCTGATATGCAAGCCAGATCCTTTCCGGTGACAGATCGCCACCATAGGCCATCAATCCGGTCAAAGGATGATAACTTGTGGGATCGGGGAAGAAAATCTCATTTTCGCTTAACTGTACCATAAAAAAATCCTACCGTAAAAGTAGGACAATTCATTTATTCTTTTCACTAAAATCAGAACGGCAAATCATCATCTTCCTCTTCAGCGAAAGGATTATCAGGAGCTGAAGCTGTAGTAGCATTTGCTGAAGGCTGAGCTTGTGTAGGTTCATTGTAGCTGTTTCCGGCAGCAGCTTTTTCCAGCCTCCAGCCCGTGATCGAGTTGAAATACTTGGTTTCTCCCTGTGGTGAAGTCCATTCCCGGCCGCGGATGTTGATCCCAACTTTCACTTCATCCCCTTCTGAAACATTATCCAGCAAAGATATTTTTTCAGATAAAAATTCGATGCTTATCGGCTGGGGATACTGCTCCTGCGTTAATAATATCATTTCTCTTTTTTGGAAACCGCTTGCAAAAGTCTGGGTTTCAAAAAGTTTCTTCACTGTGCCTTGTAATTCCATAGTTTTAAAATCTTGAGAATGTAAAAATAGGAAAATCAAAATAAAATCCCGAAAAATCTTTATCCTTAATTGTTAAAAAAATTTTTTCAAAAAAATTTGTTTTTAAAACTAAAAAAGCTATATATTTGCACTCACAAAAAAGAAGAGAAGTTCTTTAATCAAATGCGGATGTGGTGTAATTGGTAGCCACGCCAGACTTAGGATCTGGTGCCGTGAGGCGTGGGGGTTCGAGTCCCTTCATCCGCACTTTTTGTAAATTTCTAAAATTTGATTTTAGAAATTTTTTTTGCGAAAATAGCTCAGTTGGTAGAGCACAACCTTGCCAAGGTTGGGGTCGCGGGTTCGAGTCCCGTTTTTCGCTCATTTTCTACTTCGCCCTGGTGGTGGAATTGGTAGACACGCAGGACTTAAAATCCTGTGTCCGCAAGGACGTACGGGTTCAAGTCCCGTCTGGGGTACTTAAAAACGCTGTTAATCTGTGATTGGCAGCGTTTTTGTTTTTACTGATAATCAACCTCTTTTACACACAGTTTTATGCAGCAAGAGGAAATTTCAAAACCTTACCACGATTTTATAGACACCCATCCGGAAAGCGGCGCAAACGAGAGCCTGATTTCACTCTACAAAAGGCTTTTTGAACTGGGCCTGAAATCAGATTCTACGGTGTTGGAATTGGGCTGCGGTGTTGGAAATTTCACGAAACTGCTGGCCAAGCGCGTAAAAAGAGGCATTATTGAAGCCGTAGATTTAAGCGAAAAGAGCATTGAAGCCGCAAAAAAGCAGCTTGCTGAAAAAACTAATATTTTGTTTACTGCGGCAGATGCGGTGAAATATATTCCACAAGATAAAAATTTCAATTTCGTAACCCTGCTCGATGTGATTGAGCATATTCCCCTTTCATTACACGGGAACCTGTTCCGCCAGATTTCCACTTATACGGACGAAAACTCGATCGTTTGCATCAATATCCCCAATCCGGAATACATCGAATACGTGCGTGAACATGAAACTGCAAACCATCGACCAATCCGTACAGCTGCTTCCCCTTCTTCAACATCTGGAAGGTGTAGGTTTCGAAATGATTTTCTTTGAAAAATACAGCATTTGGGTACGGGAAGACTATCATTTTATGGTCTTTAGAAAACGCTGCCCATTCGCCGTTCGCAAACTAAAAGACGAAAGAAAATTTTCAGACAAAGTGATCAATAAAATCGAACGGAATATTGATAAGTTGCGATACTCGTAATCCGAAGGCTTCGTGACTTCGGGAATTAACAAATGATTTATTTCCCGCTTCGCAAATCCTTCACCTCCCTGATTTTTTCTGCAAAATAATCTGACTTTTCAGGATGTTTCTGCTGCAGGACTTCGTAAGCTTTAATGGCTTTGGAGTAAAGTCTTTGCTCAACGTATAATTTTGCCAGAGTTTCCGTCATCAGGTGGGAAATATCACCAGCTTTTTCCTTCACAACAGAAGTGGTTTCCTCCTTCAATTTGGAAATTTTTGGTTCATTTTCAATAAATTTTTCGATCGCCTTCTCCTTGATTTCTTCTTTTGACGGTTCCGGTTCTCTGCGCTCAATCTTCAGCCACTTTTGCCATGTGTTGATAAACTGCGGAACGTTGCTGTCCTGAGGCTGTACTTTATCCTCAGCTTTTGAAATCACCAGTTCGGCCGCTTTTTCTTCCTCAATTTTCGAAACGCTCGGCGCAAAGAATGACACATTGAAAACCGGTCTTTCCTCTTCTGTAATTTCTCCTTGAAATTCTGCTGCCTTATCTGGCTGATTTTTAGCTGCTTCCTGTTTCTCTTGAAGCTTCAAACTTTCTTCCTTTTTAATTAAACCATCCGGTGTGTTTGTAACCAATGACATCGGTTTCCAAGCTGTATTTTGGACTGGAATTTTTTCCGGTTGAATTTCTTTGGGTTGTTGTTCTACAGCTTCAGAAGTTTTATCACTATCAGTTTGTACAGTTTCTTTTGCGGGTTCGTTTTCTGTTTTTTTAAGATTAAACTCCTGCGTTTCTGTAAAATTGGTTTCAAAATTCGGCATATCTTCCTCTTCAGTTTTTTCTGCAGCCGGTTGTGCCTGTTTCCTGGCTTTTATTTTAGCTTCCACTTCAGCGATTAAACGTTTCATTTCTTCTTCATGACGGTTTGGCGCATGTTTTGGCTGGTAGTTTTCAACCTTTTTTTCAACAGGGACTGCAATATTTGGAAAGAAGTTATCAATTCCATGAAAACTGACTTCCGAAGAAACCTCTTCATTCAGATCAACTTTTTCAGGTCCTTCTACAATTTCCGTATCGTCAATTTCTGTGCTGGAGTTTCTGGCAAGCATTTCAGTTTCAGAATTCTGTGTTTCTATGATTTTTTCTTCTTCATAAACTATTTCCCCCGGAAAGATTTTTTGCTCAACAATATCTTCAGGTTGATTTTGCGTTAAAGAAACTCCGTCGTTTTCTTCTTCGTCTTTAAATTCAAAGAAATTTTCCTCTCCTTTAAACAAAATCCGGTTTTTCTCACCATTAATTTCAACATACGTTGGTTCTTTTACATTGCTGAAAGTAACGTCTGCGGTCTGCTCTAAATTTTCCTTCTGCGGCTGATTGACCTGTCCCTCAACAGAAATTTTTTCAGCTTCGCCAACCGATTTTTTATTGATGAAGTGATAAAGAATTTTCTTATCGGTGGTGTATGCGGCGGTTTCAGAAAGAATTTTCTGATAAATCTCGGGATTGAAACGATGCGTCCCTAACAAATGCAAAGCCCTGATATTTTGAATATAAGGCTTAGATTTAATCTCGCTTTCAAGCAATTTTAAATCGTCGGACTGAATATTTTCAGGATTCTTTAATAATTCTAAAACTCGCACATTCATTTACCAGTCTGCTATAATATCGTTGAAAATTTTGTTGATGATCCTCTCGTTCACAATTTTAATCTGCGAAGCTTCTATCTGATTGATATCCAGATCACTGCTGAAAACCGCCTCGTCCGAATAAGTACGGTCAAAGCCCTTTTCAGGTTCAATCGCATTTTCGTAGTGGACCTTTACGGTAATCGTCAATTTATTTTGTGCCGCCTGAATTTGCCCGCCTACACTGTTTTCTACCGGCGATGAAATCGTGGTGGGGGATATCGTATAGTCCGTGATTTCGCCTTCAATCAGAATGTGGGGATTTTCGGTTGCCCCTTTCAGGGTGGTGCGTTGCAGGAAACGGTTATTGATGTCTATCGTAAACTGCTGCGCCAAAGTTGGATTTACCAATGCAGCATTGTTGATGAAATCTTTGATCTGAATCGTTTTCACGTCCGGATTTAGTGACGAGTTGGTAAAACTGTAACAGGCCTGAAGAAAGAGGAGAAAAGAGAAAAAGGAAATTGTGAAAAGCCTTCCAAAGCTCTTCTGAAATCCGTAATTCGAATTCTTAAATCTTTCCATTAATCTTCTAAATTATACTGTTTTATCTTTCTGTAAAGCGTTCTTTGGGAAATTCCCAGTTCGTCAGCGGCTTTATTTCTCCTCCCTTTATGTTTCTCTAAAGCTCTCACAATCAATTCTCTTTCATTGTTTTGAAGTGACAGTGAAACGGGTTGGGCTTCCTCCACTTCGATATCTTCAACATCATCATAATCATTTTCATTAGGGCTTGAAATGATTGTTGGATTTACCGGATTACGGTTGCTGTTTTCGAAGTAAAGCAGCGAATTTGGATTAGCACTCTGCTTTTCCGGAGTATAAATCCTGTTGATCAAATCCTGCTCCTGGTTGCTGAAGCCGCCGGTTCCCCTGTTCTTTATCAGTTCCGAAGTTAAGGATTTTAAATCATTTATGTCGTTTCGCATATCGAAAAGGATCTTGTACATGATTTCCCTTTCGGAGTGAAATTCTGAGGTGGAAATGCTGCCTGGCTGATTTTTCTGAACTACAGCCGGTAAATTGGCCTGCACAGGAATATATTCTGCGAGACACACGGAGTTTATTTCACGTTTTTGCTCCACAACGGTCATTTGCTCCACCAGATTTCTCAGCTGCCGCACATTTCCCGGGAATGAATAATTTTCGAGGTATGAAACCGCATCATCGGTCAGTTGAAGTTCCGGCATTCGGTATTTTTCGGCAAAATCAATTGCAAATTTCCTGAAAAGCAGATGAATGTCGCCTTTCCTGTCACGCAATGCCGGCATATCGATTTGCACCGTATTCAACCGGTAATACAGATCTTCACGAAAACGCCCGTCCTGAATGGCTTTCATCATATTGACGTTGGTGGCTGCCACAATTCTCACATCTGTTTTCTGCACTTGTGAGGAGCCGACTTTCATAAATTCGCCACTTTCCAGCACTCGAAGCAAACGGACCTGCGTCTGCAGAGGGAGTTCTCCAACTTCGTCCAAAAATATAGTTCCGCCGTCGGCCACCTCAAAATAGCCTTTTCTCGTGGAAGTCGCACCTGTAAAAGCGCCTTTTTCGTGTCCAAAAAGTTCGGAATCAATTGTTCCTTCGGGAATTGCCCCGCAGTTCACGACGATATATGGCTGATGTTTTCTTCTGGATTCAGAATGGATAATTTTCGGAATAAATTCTTTTCCGACACCCGATTCTCCGATGACAAGAACTGAAATATCAGTCGGTGCCACCTGAATGGCTTTTTCCAGAGCCCGGTTGAGCGCAGGATAATTGCCTATGATGCCGTAGCGTGTTTTTATGGATTGAAGGTCGGTCATTTTCTGTTTAAAATTTTAATATTTTTCTTTCAAAGTAATAGTTTGCTGATGATTACCATCAAATACAAGTAAGATTTATACGCTCACTATATCCGCTTTTTTTCCCAAAAGTGTACCCTGCGTATTATCGTAAACAAAAACAGTCACGATGTCACCAACTTTCTGGCCCTCTTCCTTATCGAAAACGCAAACAGCATTTTGGGAATTGCGGCCTTTCCATTGATTTTCATTCTTCTTGGAAGTTCCTTCGATTAAAATTTCATGATTCCGTCCGACATATGAACTCATTCTTTTCCGGGAAAGCTCGCCCTGCAACTTAATGATTTCAGCCAGCCGTCTTTGTTTTACCTCTGGCGGAACATTGTCTTCCATCCTTTTGTGGGCCGGAGTTCCCGGTCTTTCAGAATAGGCAAACATATAACCGTAGTCATACTCAACTTCTTTCATCAAGGAGAGGGTATCTTGGTGATCTTCCTCAGTTTCACCGCAGAAACCGGTAATCATATCCTGTGAAAAGGCGATTTCAGGCACCAATTTTTTGGCTTCTTGGATGAGTTCGAGATATTCTTCACGGGTATGCTGACGGTTCATGGCCTTCAGCATGTTGTTGCTACCGCTTTGCACCGGCAGGTGAACATATTTACAGATGTTGTCATATTTCGCCATCATCCTGAAAACATCCAGGCTCATATCCTGCGGATTGGAAGTTGCAAAACGGATGCGCATTCCCGGAACTTCTTTGGCAACCATTTCCAGCAAATGTGCAAAATCTACTGCCGTGGCCTTCTGTAAATCAGTGGCTTTAGCAAAATCTTTTTTCGGTCCGCCGCCGTACCACAGGTAGCTGTCAACGTTCTGGCCAAGCAAGGTAATTTCCTTGTAGCCGTTTTCCCAAAGTTCTTTGCACTCCGCCAAAATTGAATGGGGATCGCGGCTGCGCTCACGCCCTCTGGTGAAAGGAACTACGCAAAATGTACACATATTATCACAACCCCGCGTGATCGTAACGAATGCAGTAACACCGTTTCCACCCAAGCGAACCGGAGAAATATCAGCGTAAGTTTCCTCTTTTGAAAGGATTACATTGATGGCATCACTTCCGCCTTCGGTTTCTTTTAGCAGGTTTGGCAAATCACGGTAAGCATCAGGCCCCACGACTAAGTCCACCAAATGCTCTTCTTCTAAAAACTTGCTTTTGAGACGTTCAGCCATACAACCGAGAACGCCCACGGTAAGCCCCGGATTGTTTTCTTTCTGTTTTTTGAACTGTGAAAGGCGCATCCGAACGGTCTGCTCAGCCTTCTCACGGATGGAACAGGTATTAAGCAAAATTAAATCTGCTTCTTCAACATTTAAAGTGGTATTGTAACCTTCATTATTCAGAATGGAAGCCACGATTTCACTGTCGGAAAAGTTCATCTGGCAGCCGTAGCTTTCCAGAAAAAGTTTTTTGGTGTTTTCCGGTTTTTCCGCGATCGCGTAAGCTTCGCCCTGTTTGGTTTCGTCTATATATTTTTCCTGCACGGTATTATGGTTCAATATGGTTCGAAAGTTCAAATTTATTTAAAAAACAAGCCATTTGAATTAATTTCGAACACGATTAGCGTGCAAAGATAAGGAAATTGTGCCAGAATGGCAGAATTGCATTGAAGTTAGTTAGTTCGGATGGAGATAGGCAATCTAAACTGGGTTACCACAGGAATTCCCTTGTATTCAGCAGGTTTCCACTTTATTTTTTTTGGACCCTGCACGCAGGAAGTTACCATATCGACAAAACCTGGGTTACCAAAATCGCTATCAATAAAAATATTCTGAACCCCGCCGACAGTGTTGATTTCAAAGTTTATAACAAACCGCAAATCACCAGAATACCTGTAACTTCTTGAGTCGAAACAGCTCATAAATTTTTCCCGATATTTAGTGATCCCACCGGGAAATTCAGCGTTCTTTGTTTCTTCATCTGTTACAACCAGATCACCTTTTAGAAGGTCATTAGGAGCAAACAGCAAATGCGCGATAGCTTTTACTTTCTCATTATTTACAGTGGCAGGTTGCCAACCACTGGTATATTTTAAAGCATTTTTAGCTAAATCATAAGCACATTTATTATTACTGGTCGCAGCAGTATCCTGTTCATACACCAGTTTTATTTTAGCATCTTCGGCAACCATAACTTTTAGTGCTAAAGCCTCATCTTTTTCGCATCCATTAGGCGTATTTTTCTGAAGAATTTCCTGTAATTCTTTATTAAGAGCAATTCTTCCGCCTTTGTATGGTTCCTGCCCTTCAGGATACCTCAGGAGTACCTGACTGTGAGATGCAGCAAAAAACATGATAAAAAATAAGGCAAAATATTTCATAGTACTTGTTTTTTATTTCGCTAAAAATACAAAAAGACTTTGCTATCGAACAAAGTCTTCTTTTTCAAAGTGTAATTTTTATTAAGATAGAAATTTTACAAAACCTCAATCTGATTTTTCAGTAAATCTTCAAATTCATCCCTTTTCCTTATCAGATGCGCTTTACCATCAATGTAGAAAACTTCAGCCGGCTTTAATCTTGAATTAAAATTTGAGCTCATTTCATAACCATACGCGCCGGCATTCCTAAAAACGATGATATCGGTTTCCCGCACTTCGTTTATTTTTCTGTCCCACGCAAAAGTATCGGTCTCACAGATATTCCCGACAACAGTATAGATCCGCTCCGGGCCGTTTGGATTTGAAAGGTTTTCAATGATGTGGTAAGAATCGTAAAACATCGGGCGGATCAGGTGATTAAACCCAGAATTCACGCCCACAAAAACCGTCGCCGTGGTCTGCTTGATCACATTGGCTTTTACCAAAAAATGCCCCGATTTTGAAACCAAATATTTTCCAGGTTCAAACCATAACTGAAGGTCTTTCCCGCTTTCTTTCAGGAAGCTGGTGAATACCTTTTCCACTTTTTTTCCGAGTGTCTGCACATCGGTTTCCATATCGTCTTTTTGGTAAGGCACTTTGAAACCGCTTCCCATGTCGATGTATTTCAGATCCGGGAAATGCTCCGAAAGTTCAAACATAATTTCCAGGCCCTGCAGAAAGACATCGGCATCCTTGATCTCACTTCCGGTGTGCATATGAAGCCCTTCCACCAAAATATTTGTAGATTTCATTACACGTTCGATGTGGCGCATCTGGTGAATCGATATCCCGAATTTGGAATCGATGTGCCCAGTAGAGATTTTATGGTTACCTCCAGCATAAATATGTGGATTTACACGAATAAAAATTGGATATGAGTTTCCGTATTTATTGCCAAACTGCTCCAGAATCGAAATATTATCGATATTGATGTGCACTTTGTGAGCCATGGCTTCCTCTATTTCTGCAAGGTCAACGCAATTTGGCGTAAACAGGATTCTCTCAGGTTCAAAACCGGCTTTCAGGCCAAGTTTTACTTCATTGATCGAAACGCAGTCGAGATCGGCACCCAGCTGATTGACGTATTTTAGAATATTGATATTCGTCAAAGCTTTACAGGCGTAAAAAAATCTTGTGTTATCTGAAAAGGAATTTTTCAGCTTCCCATATTGTTCTTTAATCGACTCCGCATCGTAGACATATACCGGCGTCCCGAATTCTGTGGCGATGTTGATTAAATCCTGGTTTGTCATATATTTTCTTTTAATTATTAAAAAAAAGCAGGTTCCCGAAAAGAGCCTGCCTCGCAATGATATACAGAAAACGGCTCAATTTTATACAGGTTTTTTAGAGAACTTTTTGCTTCCCTTCTTCATACCCTTTTTTGATGCATAAACCGTTTTCAATTTTTTATTTTTCTTAAAAAATTCCGTCAAAAGTAATGGTTATTCGTCATTTGCGCAAAATTCATTTGCAAAAATACTACTTTTCAGGCATTTGAATTATTTCCATATCACCTCTGATTAGCGCCAGTTTCAGGTCATTCTGAAGATCCTGGGCAGATCCCGGAATATTGATTTTGAGTTTATTAATTTTTTCCTTTGTCTGAATCTGAGTGTGAAATTCATAAAATCCAAACGAAGTGAGTTTTCCGTTTTCGAAAAGCAGAAAAGCTTTTTCTCCTAAAACTCTGCCGTTAGTCGTCCAGACTTCATTTCGCTTTTTAAGGTTGATTTTTTTGGTAAACTCCTTAACATCAGAATATTCTTCTTTTGATTTAATAAAATTCAAAGCTTTTAATGCCTGGGTAAAGGATTTAAACTTCACCAACGGTTTTTCATTCTCAACCAGCGCATTCTTCTCGACCAAATATTTACCGTTACGGTGAAACAATCCGAATGGGAGATTTTCCTTCTTTCTGATGCCTTTTGTTTTCATCAAGAGCTTTGCAACGACCACATTTCCTGTAAGTTCGTAGTGTATCTGTGCAGAATTTTCCTGAAGCGGTTTGCATTTCTTTGATTTTGAGTTAAAAATTTTTTTCGCAAACCGGTTGATATCATCCACAAAATCCGAAAAGAGAATCTTGCCTTCCGCATCCTGAAAGTAGATGATTCCCTGCTCGTTCGGTAAATCCTGAGTGAGGTCGCGAATTTTGTTCACATAAGTCTTGGCGTTGGTTTCGTCGTGCTGGCTTTGGATGATTTCATTATCAGTATCTTTGGAAATCAGAAGTTTAAACAAATCTAAAGTCGCGCGGGCGTCACCACCTGCTCTGTGTTGTTCCACCAAAGGTATTCCCAGAGATTTTACCAGTTTACCGAGCGAATAACTCTCCGCATCGGGAATCAGTTTTTTAGCAAGCGGAATCGTATCTAGAATATTGATTTTGTAGTCGTAGCCCAACCTTTTAAACGACTGGCGAAGCATTCTGTAATCAAAATCGATATTATGCCCAACTAAAGTGGTTCCTTCTGTAATTTCGATGACTCTGCGGGCAATTTCATGAAATTTTGGGGCAGTTTTCACCATTTTTGGAGTGATACCGGTGAGTTTTTGTACAAAGCTGGTGATGTCACTTTCGGGGTTTACCAACGAAATGAACTGGTCCACAATTTCGTGGCCGTCATATCTGTAAATCGCGACCTCAATAATACTTTCCTGCCGGAAACCTGCGCCGTTGCCTTCTATGTCAATTACTGAATACATTCTATACTAAAAACAAAGTTTTGCCACTGCTGACGAAACCTGCTGAATTTTAAATTTTATCTTCTCCTTCCGCCTAAACCTAACATTCCCAGAACAAATTTTGCCCCCTCGCGAGCCAAAGTGGAAGTGAAGGTCCTCCCTGCGCGGCTGTTCATCACGCTTTCAAACATTCCCGGTTCTTCTTTTGGCTTTCTTGTGGTTTTAGGAACCTCCGGCGGTGCATTTTTCACAGCCTGTTCCATTCTGCTGGTCAGCATTTCGTAAGCAGAATCCTTATTTACGGTTTGCTCATACTTAGCAACCAAAGCCGAACGCGAAGTCAGATCCGCAACCTCAGCATCAGTCAAAACATCCATTCGTGATTCCGGAGAGATCAGATAGGTGTGCACCAAAGGTGTCGGAATTCCCTTTTCGTCGAGCGCAGTGACGAACGCTTCACCAATTCCGAGATTTTGGATCAGCTGGCCGGCATTATAAAACTCCGTAATCGGGTAATTTTCTACGGCTTTGTCGATTTCTTTGCGGTCTTTTGCGGTAAATCCACGCAGTGCGTGCTGAATTTTTAAACCCAACTGAGAAAGCACATTTTCGGGTACATCACCAGGAATTTGGGTGATAAAATAAATCCCAACTCCTTTTGAACGGATGAGCTTCACCATGGTTTCAATTTGGTTCAAAAGCGTTTTTGAAGCTTCCTTAAAGATCAAATGGGCTTCATCGATGAAGAGAACCAGTTTTGGTTTTCCGGCATCGCCTTCTTCCGGGAAAGTCATATAAATCTCCGCAAAAAGCGACAGCATAAATGTAGAGAAGAGCTGCGGCTTGCTTTGGATGTTTCCGACCCTGAGAATATTTACCACACCTTTGCCGTCTCTCTGCTGCAATAAATCTTCGACATCAAAGCTCGGTTCCCCAAAGAATAAAGCTGCGCCCTGCTGCTCCAGTGCCACGATGGAACGCAAAATTGCTCCAAGCGAAGCCGGTGATATGGAACCGTAATTATTGGACAAATCAGCTTTACCCTGCGGATTATCCGTCACATATTGCAGGACTTTCTTTAGATCATCAAGGTCAATGAGCGGCAGTCCTTTATCATCACAATATTTGAAAACAATCGACATGATGCTCGACTGGGTATCATTCAAATCCAAAATCTTGGAAAGCAAGACCGGCCCAAACTCCGTAACCGTCGCACGAAGCTTTACGCCACGTTCACCGGAAATCGACATCAGCTCGACCGGAAAAGACTGTGCCTGCCAGTTCAGAAGCGTTTTGCCATATCTTTCATCTATAATGGCATTTCGCCTACCCGGTTCTGCAATCCCAGAAAAGTCTCCTTTGATATCAAGTACCAAAGACGGAACGCCGGCGTGTGACAGCTGCTCTACAAAAACCTGCACAGTTTTGGTTTTACCGGTACCTGTTGCTCCTGCTATCAACCCGTGGCGATTGATGGTTTTCAGTGGAATGGTCACATTCACTTCCGGAACCACTTCGCCGTCTAAAATTCCTTTTCCTAAAATAATGCTTTCGCCTTTTGGGGTGTACCTTGCATTTAAATCCGTGATGAATTTTGCCTTGTCCGCCATTTGCTGTTTATTTTTATAAGGGTTAAAATTAACAATTATATGTCAGATAGCCCTAAATTTTTCCACCAGAGTTTCTGCTGCAATAATGCAAATTATTAACAATCAGTATGTAACCTAAAAAAAATCCCGAACCTTGCGATCCGGGATTACTGTTTTTTATAAAACGCTGTATTATGCGTTTGGCTCTACAGATACGAAAGATCTGTTGTTTGCTTTCTTTCTGAAAACTACCTTACCGTCCACCAATGCAAACAAAGTGTGGTCTTTACCGATACCCACGTTTTCACCCGGGTGGTGCTGCGTACCTCTTTGTCTTACGATGATGTTTCCGGCAACTGCTTCCTGACCTCCGAAAATCTTCACACCTAGTCTCTTTGAGTGAGATTCTCTACCGTTTTTGGAACTACCAACTCCTTTTTTGTGTGCCATTTTATTTTAAGGTTTTTTTGGTTTAAAAATTATTCAGCGCTCTCAGCGTCTGCTTTTTTAGTGGTTTTTTTAGCCTCCTTTTCGCCAGCTTCAGCCTTTGCTGTTTCATTCGCAGGAGTTTCCTTCTTAGCTTTAGATTTTTTGTCCTCAGCTCCGGTAATTCCCGTGATTACGATTTGCGTAAGCTGTTGTCTGTGTCCGTTCTTTTTAGCGTATCCTTTTCTTCTTTTCTTTTTGAAAACGATTACTTTATCCGCCTGAACGTGTTCTAAAATTTCAGCATCAACAGTGATACCGCTTACAGCCGGGGCGCCAACAGATGTAGTACCGTTCACAGTAAGAAGAACTTTGTCGAAAGATACCTTCGCACCTTTGTCTCCTTTCAGACGGTTTACAAACAACTTTTGGTCTTGCTCAACTTTGTATTGAAGCCCTGCTATCTCTACAATTGCAAACATTGCTTATAAATTTTATTTGTTAATATTCTATTTTGAGTGTGCAAAAATACAAATTTTTTCTGAAACACAAAGGGTTATCTGCAAAATTTTAGCAGGAATTTTTAATCGTGAAAATGCGGTTTTTTAATCAGGAGCTTTATCCGGCTTTTCGCTCATACTCCTCGCTCGGTCGCTCCACTGCGTTCCGCTCCCTCGCTGTGGGGTAACCGCTGCAATCCGGGCTAGTAACGATGCGGCAAGAGCATGAAAATCTCAATAAAAGAAATGAACGGTTTTTTCTGACACACTATGCATGTCGAAGCATTCAACTTGAAAATTGTTGAAGAAGATCAACCCAAACTGTAAAAATCTGCGTTAAAAAAAACTTCCAACCTCCGCCGTCCATATACCGTTGGCCAACAAAATTTCTGTACTTTTGATTTAATCAAAAATATATGAAAAGAGACCTCTACATTGATTTTGCGAAAGGTGCCGCCACCATTGCCATCATTTTCATTCACACCGTTTTCTGGAGCGGGCAGTTTTATGTGCCTACTGAATGGCGCGTCATTTCTCTCCTTTTTGACGTACCTCTTTTCTATGCACTCAGCGGAATTACCTCCGGCGGAAATGTTGAAAAGACCTTCTACCGCCTGCTGAAACTGCAGATCACTTATATGATATTTGTGACATTCCTGTTCTTTCTCGATTATTTTTTCAAAGTTTTCGGGCTGAATGTTTTTGGGTTGGAGTGGATGAAGGATTTCTACTCCACTTTCGGCAGCAAATACGTTCCGCAGAACATTTCTGATGTTCCCCAATGGCAGAATTTAGGCAACTGGTATCTTCACAGCTACTCCAACGCTGATACGTTTCCGGTAGTGATGGGCAGTTTCTGGTATCTGAAAGTTTATTTCATCCTTACGGTTTTCGGAGTTCTGATTTTAAGATTTTTTCCGAAACATGTCAATTGGTTTATTGCCCTATGTCTGGCATTAACCCTTATTTTCAATGTTTTCCCACAATATTATCCGTCGGGACAGGTGGGCTATGTTGCGTTTTATCTTGGACTGTTCCTGATTGCCAATAAAATGAAGGGCCAAAAAATCCCGACAAAATGGATTCCGGCGGTTTATGGCATGGTTGCTTTGCTCTTGCTGTGGATGTTCTGGAGCTATGGCACTGAGATTTTCTTCAAGATGAACAAGCAGAAGTTTCCACCCAAAATTCCCTATATCGTTTGGTCGCTGTTTTCGCTTGCCACATTATTCGTTCTGTACAACCGCCTGAAAATTTCCAGCGAAAGCATCATTACATACATCGGCAAGAATGCAATCTTCTTTTATTTCGCACAGGGGATAAGTTCATCGCTGGTTTATTTCCTCGTTGCAGCGCTACAGGGAAAATTGCCTTGGTATATTTTAATGGTCCTGATTTTCATTATCAATGTTATTTTAGCAATCATCATTGCCTCCGGTCTGAAAAAAATTGATTCGCTGGGCTGGAAAACTTTGGAGTTCCTGCGAAAAAAAACCGCTTCGTAAAAAATTACGGAGCGGTTTTCTGAATGTAATATGAATGTAAAGTGTTATGCCGATCTTCTGTTACCTCTCGCAACCACTGCGATTAGCGCAATAAGCAATAAAGCTCCGATAATCCAATAAAGCGGATTGGTAAACCACTCTTCAGTAGTTGTGGTAGTAGTTGTTTCTGTAGTGTTGATGTCTACTTTTGGCGTGGTAGTTTCCTGTGCAAATGCGATGACGCTTGCGAAGAACATCACGGTTAATAGAGCCAGTCTTTCAAAATTTCTTTTTACTATTGCTGCAGTTTTCATAATTTTTTTATTTAATGTTAATTGAAGCAGAATTCTCAATAGTGATGCCAAAACCTCTAAACCTTCAATTTTGATGAGAATTTTATAAGCCCTGTTAATAATTGTGAAAAAGCACGTTCTTTTTAACAGAATATTTATTTTTACACCAAATTACTTCATAAATGTTTAAGCTAAAATTACCAACAGATCCACGCTGGGCCAATATAGCCGAAGAAAATATAGACGAAATCCTCACAGATCACGCCTGGTGCGAGCAGAAAGCAGCCACCAATGCCATCACGCTTATTACAATGCTGCCGGAACATCCGGAGATCGTTACCGAACTGCTGGCAATCGCCCAGGAAGAGCTCGGCCACTTCAACCAGGTGCACGAAATCATCAAGGCGAGAGGCTACGAACTGGGCCGCGCCCGAAAAGATGATTACGTAGGAGATCTTTTCAAATTTATCGTGCAGGGCAGCAGAGAAGACCTGATTGTTGACAAAATGCTTTTTGCTGCGATGATTGAAGCCCGGAGCTGCGAACGCTTTAAAGTTCTCACCGAAAATATAAAAGATGAAGAACTGAAAACCTTCTACCGCGAACTGATGATTTCCGAAGCCAATCATTACACGACCTTCATCGGATTTGCAAGGCAGCTCGGCGATCCCGAAAAAGTGAACCAACGCTGGGAAGAATGGCTGGAATATGAAGCCAAAATCATCCAGAGCTACGGGAAAAAAGAAACCATCCACGGATAGACCGCAATAACCGAACAATGCCCCTAAAAACAAAAGAAGATTACCTGAATTTCTTCCTGAAATATTTTTTTCAGGGATTAATGATCATTGGGCCGTTCGGACTGACGATTTTTGTCATCTGGTATATTGTATCGTCGATAGACAGCAGCATCCCTTTCCTTTCAGAAAACCTTTATCCGGGAATTACTTTTTTACTGGTTATTGCAGCAACAGTTTTAATTGGATTTCTGGGAAGTAAATTCGTCTTTGGAAGGCTGATTTTCGACCGCGTTGACAGTTTCCTCGAAAAAACACCCGGCATTAAACATATTTACACTCCCACGAAAGATGTCATGTCCTCATTCGTAGGCGATAAAAAGAAATTCAACAATCCGGTTTGGGTAAAAACCAACGAAAACCCAGAAATCTGGCGCATCGGATTCCTGACCCAAAAAGAAATGGGTGAAGTTGAGAAGCACAATTATGTCGCAGTGTACCTGCCCCATTCTTACGCGATTTCCGGTTGGGTGATCATTACCGAGGAAAAAAACATAAAACCCGTAGTAGGCATGTCCGCTTCAGCCGCAATGAAATTTGCTGTGAGCGGAGGTGTTGCAGGATTTCACTCAGACGACAATGTTTTCAAGGCACCGGAGTGATTTTGAATTAATAATGAACAGTGAATCAATTATAATTTTTAGTCGCTGGATTTTTTTAATTATTAATTTAAACTCATTCCTTACCAATGAAATTACCATACGCGGAACCTTACCGCATCAAAATGGTGGAGCCCATCCGCCAATCTACTAAAGAAGAAAGAGAAAACTGGATCAGCGAAGCCCATTACAACCTCTTCAACCTAGAAAGTGACAAAGTTTTTATCGACCTGCTGACCGACAGCGGCACCGGCGCCATGAGCGACCGGCAGTGGGGCGCCCTCATGACGGGTGATGAAAGTTATGCCGGCTCACGATCGTTTCAGGAGCTTTATCAGTCTGTAAACAAAATTACCGGTTACAGATATTTATTGCCGACACACCAGGGAAGAGCGGCGGAAAACGTGCTTTTTTCTGTTTTGGTGAAAGACGGCGACATCGTTCCGGGAAATTCCCATTTTGATACCACGAAAGGGCATATCGAATTCAGAAAGGCCCACGCGATCGACTGTACCATTGATGAAGCTTTTGATACTGAACTCATCCACCCTTTCAAAGGAAATATCGATTTAGTAAAACTTGAAAAAGTTTACCAGACGTATCCAAAGGAAAAGATTCCTTTCTGCCTGATTACGATTACCTGCAATACCTCGGGTGGGCAGCCCGTTTCTTTGGAAAACATAAAAGCTGTGCGCGATCTTTCCAACAAATATGGCATTCCGGTTTATTTCGATTCTGCCAGGTTTGCAGAAAATGCCTATTTCATCAAACAAAGGGAAGACGGACAGCAAAACCGCACCATCAAAGAAATCTGCAAAGAGATTTTTTCCTACGGCGACGGCATGACGATGAGTTCCAAAAAAGACGGCCTGGTAAATATTGGCGGCTTCATCGCGCTCAACAATGAAGAAATCTTTAGAAAAGCTTCAAACTTTACAATTATTTACGAGGGTTTCATCACTTATGGCGGGCTCAGCGGCAGAGATATGGCTGCCCTCGCAGTAGGTTTGGATGAAGCCACAGAATTTGGATATCTGGAAAGCCGCATTTCTCAGGTGGAATATCTGGGAAACCAACTGATCGAAATGGGAATTCCGGTACAAAGACCCATTGGCGGACATGCAGTTTTTGTTGATGCCCTGAAATTTTTACCAAATGTAAAAAGAGAGGAATTTCCTGCTCAGACTTTAGCTGTTGAAATTTACAAAGAGGCCGGAATCAGAGGTGTGGAAATCGGGGCAATCCTCGCAGACAGAGATCCCGAAACCCGGGAAAACCGCTATCCAAAAACGGAATTCGTGAGACTTGCAATTCCGAGGCGCACTTATACCAACAACCATATGGATTATATCGCTGCTGCGCTCAAGAATGTTTTCGACCGTAGGAACGAAATCAGCTCAGGTTACAAAATCTCGTGGGAATCTGAAATTATGCGACATTTCACGGTAAAACTCGATAAAGCATAAAATGAAGAATGTCTTAAAACCAAATGATGTAGAGCTGAGAATCGTCTAATGAAAACCTTTCTCCATCAGAAGGTCGGGAAAAACGCCCAGAAAAGCCGTTTTCACAGTTGTGAAACGGCTTGCTTTTTTAATCTTTTTTGGGGAAGTTTATCTTTACAAATCTTTTTTCTTATCCAATTTCTGCACTGGCACTATTTGTTGACGCTAAGTGTTTTCGACTTTTAAATGCAGTTTAATTCTACTGCACTTAATTGTCACCGTTAGACTCTGGCCGTCCAATTTGCGATCTTTCCTTTTGAGAAACAGGCCCCGCATTTTCCGGACGCCCGGGACCCGGAAATCCCGTTTGATTTCCAGCCTCATCGGTTGGGACCATCTGCAGGTCACTTTTCAGATATTGAAGCATTTGTGCAGCTTTTATACCTTCGCTGGTTTTAGGATAACTCAACGCAAGCTGCTCCAGCTGGAGGATCATAATTTCTTTACCTGCGGTTTTCCCAGTATTGAATGCGTTGAGCAAGGTAAATTTAGGAACTAAGGCATCTTTCGGATATTTTTCAATTGCCTGAGTGATCAAGGCCTGCGATTCACTGTATTTTTCCTGGGTATAAAGATTAAAGGCATCGGTATAAAGCTTTTCTACATCAGTTGTTGACTTGGAAAATCCTGTACTTTTCGGGTTTTTAACAAATTCGGCATAAGAAGTATACGGGAACTCTGATAAAATCATTGCTTTTGCGCGTTCTGCAGCTGCGGGATTCTTTTCATAATTCATTGCAAAAATCCTGTAAAGTGCCTGAAGTTTAACATCCTGTTCCGGATTGGCATCCACCAAATCGTAAAGCGTTTTGGTAGCCAGTTCCGTATCAGAAAAATAGTTCTCATACATCCTGCCGAGTCCTAAACTTGCGGTATCGCGGTCTTTTTTCAGGGCCTGGAGCTGGAGGGCATCGGTAGGGAGTTTCTCTATATAAAATTCCGGTTCAAACCTTCTTGGATTCTGGACGGTTTCCAAACCGAGCGCCTCATTTCTTACATCCTCTATTGAAGCGGAACGGCTAGAAAATCGCCAGTCATCCACCAACGACCTGTTTCCCCAGATTTGCCTGAATTCTGACTGGCCTTTAGAAACCGTATTTGAATTTGCGAAATAAAACCCGCTTTTACCACCGGTGATATTGCCAAAATCCTGAAAATTGTTTCCTCTGCTGTTGGCAAATACCGAATTGGCATCATAATCACCAGTATCAAACCCTTTATTACGTTCAGATTTCTTTTTTTCTGCTTCTGCCATGGCTTCTTTCGCCTTTATTCCTTCAATATACTTGTTGAAAAATGCCCGTTTTTCTTGTTCCGGCATTTTGCTCAAAGCAAGAATGCTGTCATTTTTTTTGATCAGGTAATAGTTGCGCGAAACGTCCTTAATATTTTTGGAAATAGACGTAAGATCCTGTTTAGACGGTTCATAACTCATCACTGCCAACGCGGAATCATAGTACGCTCCGGCCGAGATATAATCATTTCTGTCTGCGTAAAACTTCCCAATTTCGTAAAAGGTAAGACCTCTGATCTGCGGATCAGAAACTTTTTCTGATTTTGCTTTGTTGAAAAATTCCTGGGCATCTTCGGTTTTTCCGGCTTTGTTCGCCATTAAACCCAATGCGTAATAGAACTCATTTTTTCTGGAGGCATAAGTTCCCTTCCTGCTGATATCCTCCAGATACTTCTTTGCACCTTCGTAATCATCACTGGCGCCGTTGAAGGTTTTGGCAATTTCAATCTGTGATTTCACCTCAAACTCAAAATCATTCGAAAATTTGTAAGCGGTGATGAAACTTTCCCGCGCTTCCTCATTTCTCCCCAAATTCGCTAAGATCTGGCCGCGCAGAAAGGCGATCCTGCTTCGAAGCTCCCTGTTTTTATTGCTTGAAAAAGCTTCATCCAGCTGGCTCGCGGCTTCTTCCTTTTTGCCGGCTGCCAAAAGCATTTCGGAATAATAAACGGTATAAAGTTTTTGATATTCTGACTTTAAATCTTCATTTTTCAGTGCCAGAAAAATTTCATTGGCCCTGTAATAATTTTTCATCTTCGCATAAGCCTGTGCCTGGTAAATCCTGGCCAAATTAATGCGCTTATCCTTTTTCATATTGCTGAAAATATAATTCAGCGCTTCAAGAGCCTCGAGCGGCTTGTTCATATAAAGCCTGGACTGTGCCAGGAGAAGATGAGCATTAAACATCTGTCTATTCTTTTCCTCGCCATCTTTTAAAACAGAATATTTATTGATGGCTTTCAATGCTTTAGCCTCGGAAATTTGCAAAACACTCGCTGATTTGGAAGAACCCGTGCCTTTTGGGACAAAACTTGGGTTATCACCAAAGAAAGAGGCATCGCCAATTTCAGCGCCAAGCGGCTGTTCATCGTATTGTAACAACGGGATATATGGTGCATAGAAATTATCTACATAAGCCGATTTTCGGGAACGAAGTTCTGTTTCCAGGGCATCTTTACTGTTGAAAAGCGTATTGTAATAGGATGAAAAACCTGCAAGTGTGCCACTTTTTTTCTCGCTGCTCCGCGATTTGCAGGCAACCAAAATCATGATCACTGTAAAAAGAAAGAATATATTTTTTTTCATCGTAGGTTCATAACTGCACTTTGCCGGATTTATTGTGCAAAAGGCTAATTTTTAGAATTATACCGCGCCGGAGTGGATTCAAAAGTATTAATTTTTTAAATCGGGGAGAAAATTTTTCTAGTTTCCGGTTAAATTTTTTAATTCTTCATAAATGATATGCGCCGGCAAACCCATAATCGTGTAGAAGCTTCCTGTGATGCTTTTCACTTTTGCCATGCCGAGCCATTCCTGTATGCCGTAGCTGCCGGCTTTATCAAAAGGTTTGAAATTTTTGATATAATATTCGATTTCCTCATCGCTGAAATCTGAAAATTCAACATGCGCCACGTCTGTCCTTGTCACTTCATAATCTGTTGTTCTGATGGTGATTCCTGTATAAACTTCGTGGGTTTTGCCGGAGAGCTTCCGAAGCATTTCCCTCGCATGGTCTTCATCTTTTGGCTTGCCTAAAATTTCACTGTTTAAAGCGACTATGGTGTCCGCCGTTATCAAAACCTCGTCTTTTTTTAAACTTGAATAAGCATTAGCTTTCAGTCGGGAAAGGTAGCCGGCAATTTTTTCGGTTTCCAGATTTTCGGGGAAAACCTCATCACAATCGATCGAAATCACATCAAAACTGTATCCCAACCTTTCCAGAAGCTCTTTTCTTCTGGGAGATTTTGAGGCGAGTAAAATTTTATATTTCGTCATTTATTTTTTGCAACAAATACATCTGTTGCCTCCGTATTTCTAAACTTAAACCGACTGAGTATTATCCTCAATCCACTTCCCGTGAATTTTCATCACCTGCTCAATCACATCGCGCACCGCACCTTTACCACCGTGAATTGGCGAAATGTAATCTGAAATTGCCTTCACTTCAGGAACTGCATTTATGGGGCAGGCTGCAATTTCAACCTGTCGCATCACCGATATATCCGGTAAGTCGTCGCCCATCATCAGAATTTCTTCGTTTTTGAGATTATTTTTTGATTTAAAATCTTCAAAATCTACCAGTTTATCTGGAGATTTCGGGTAATAATCGGTTATCCCAAGATAATTGATTCTGTGCCGCACCATAGGATCGTCGCCGCCGGTGATGACACCGATTTTGTAACCGTTTTTGATGGCTTTCACTACCGCATACCCGTCGAGCACGTTCATCACTCTTGACATATGTCCGCCAGGCATCAGGTAAACGCTTCCGTCGGTGAAGACGCCGTCAACATCAAAAACGAAGGCTTTTATATTTTTAAGTTTGGTTTTGTAAGACATTTTTCTTGTTTTTCAGGCACATGGAGACATTGATTTACGCTCCCAGAAATGTGCTGATAATTTATTCCCAAAAATAATTCATTTTAAGGAAAATAAAAATTCCCGAAAGATTTCGGGAATAGTTTTTCAAACCTGTTGTGCATTTAGAAATTAAAAAGAAAAAAGATTGTTCATTTGATTAAAAAATCGTATATTTAATTGGTTACCAAGCCATTAAATACATGAACAATCTCATTCAAAACTACGAAATTATTTTAAAAGAATTGACAAAAACCTGCAACCATATCACCACTAAGAAGCAAATCAGACTTCCAAAAATGTCCGACTTGGAACTTGTGGCACTTAATATTACCGCAGAATACATGTCGATTAACTCTGAACTACAGTTGTTTAGGTGTATTTCGGGAACTGGTTTGGACGAAAAGATAGAAAGAAGCGTATATAACAGAAGGAAAAGAAAACTTTTCCCTTACATTGAGAAAATTCGGGAAACTCTGAGCGGAAAGTTTGCAGACTTTACCGACGTCTTCATTGTGGATTCAACACCCATTGAAATATGTAAAATAAGCAGGGCAAATCGTTCCGCAATTTGCTCTACGGATGAAATCAAACCTGCATTTGGATATTGTGCGGCGCAGAAGTCAAGATATTTTGGCTATAAACTACATGCAGTTTGTGATAAGAATGGAATCTTTCACTCTTTTGATTTTTCGCCCGCAAATGTCCACGATGTAAATTATCTTTTCGATATTAAAGAAAATTTTCAAAATTGTTTATTAATCGGAGACAGAGGATATATCAGCAAAGAATTGCAAGTGGATTTATTCAATTTCTCCAAGATTAACCTTTCGGTTCCTATGCGCAGGAATCAACATGGTTTTGTGGAGTTTTCAAGGACGAAATCAAAAATAAGAAAGAGAATTGAAACCAATATCTCGCAACTGTGCGGACAGTTCACCATAAACACGAACTTTGCAAAAACCTTTCAAGGTCTTGCGACAAGAATAGTGTCAAAAATAACTTCTTTCACAATGATTCAATACCTGAATTTCTTCGTGTTTAAAAGAAGTTTAAATAAACTAAAAGTTAATTTGTGCTAAATGCACAACAGGTTTTTTCAAATTATTTAAAATTAAATTTCACGGTGAACATCACCTGGCTTGGACGGATTTGGATGGCGCTTCTGAATGTAGAAAGGTTTACCGCATCGTAGCCAATGGTTTCAAAAACTTTATTGTTTCCGATATTGAGCCATTTCAGTTCAAAATCGATTTTTTTCTTTGCCCAGGTGTATTGGTAGCTGGCATCAAAAAATTTATTTCTCCTGCTTTCATTGCTTTGGGTAGAAGTCATATCATCCCAGAAGAAACCAAAAGTATGATTTTCTTTCGGATAGAAATAGGCCGCTAAATTGTGGTTCCAGCCCGAAGATTTATTGGTGGAATTTCTAAAAAGGTTGGTGTTTTTGTTCCAGTTCATAGAAAGGTTGTAATCCAAGCTCATCCAGGAGAAATAAGTATTGTTGAATTTCAAACCTGCAGACTGGCCGTTGCTTTTATTTTCAATAAGATTATCATTAAAATCCAAACTCAGTGAATTAGAATCCCTGTTCGAGAAGCTTAGGGAAAGATTGGTTTTATATTTCGGGAAATATTTGCCAACTTCCACGGCTTCGGACTGTGACTGTGTGGTATTGTCGTAATCCACCATTTGGAAGATGCTCTTTGAACCACTGATCAGCGAGGTTTTTCCGATCAGTTTTCTTTTCGTCTGGTTGTAGCCATACCTTACGTTGAAGAAAAGGTTATTCAGTGGATTTCTGTACTCGATCCGCGGCCCAAAGGTGATAAAACGGTTTTCCGGAATGCTGGAGTTTTTCACGTTTGGTGAAAGCGGGCTGGTGAACATTTCACCGTTGTACACCGAGCCGAAGTCTCCAAAATCATAATTAAGATTTGCGAAGGCAGAGAATTTCCAGAACGAAGCGAAATCATACATCATCCAAACGCTCGGCTCAAATACTGTTTTGCTCAATTCCTTGCTCACGCCGGTGATGTGGTCTTCGTAATCGATACTCCGGAAGTTTACCGGCATATTGATGTTTAAGCTCAGTCCGCTGTTTTTATAACTTAGTTCCAAAGCTGTGTAAGGATTCAGCTCGTTCCACGTAATATCGTTGCGGAATCTGTTTTCGAGTAAAGTTCTGTCGCCATAGAGCTTGGACTCCATGTCGTTGAATGACAAATCCAAACCTACCCTCGGCGTAAACGTCCATTTTTTATAACTGAAACCTACGGATGCAGAATGACTGATGTTCCCCGTCTTCAGCCACAAATTCTGGTCAAGCCTTGAATAATTCCTGCCGCTGCCGAAAAACTGCGCCAGATCAATCCCTTCGTATAAGGTAGAAAGCTGCTGCTTATCCTTCTGGTAGCTTACGTAGCTCATAAAATTCACTAGTTTCTCTTTGAACGGAATAATCGTACTCAAAGAGTTCTGGAACATACTCGCCGGCGTATCGAAACTTTCATCCATCTGGTAATTTTCATTTCGTACCGTGTTGTCGGTGTTTTTTATGAAGCCGCGGTCCAGATTCCAGAAACTGTTCCAGGTGGTGGTGTTTTTAAAGAATCCTTTTTTAGCATTTTTAGAGAAGATCACCTCGCCTTTCAGTTCATTATCATAGAATTTATTCCTTCTCTCCGAAGTTACTTTACCGTTCGGAAACTGTGAATTGGCATCAAAGACCGTTTCAGAAGCAGATTCTCTCGTAATGGTATTGTTGGTATAGTTGCTGTTGATTTTCAGCTCCCATTCTTTGTTTTTAAACGGATTGGTCAGCAAATTGGCAGAAAGATAATGCACGTTGTTCATCAGGTAACGTTTTTCAGGAACTTGCGGTGTTCCGGCTTTATCCACACCAAGCCAGTTTCTTTGCGAGGCCTGTATACGACGGCCTTCCCATCTGTTGCCGAATGCCAGCATATTTCTCTCATTTTCCACAGCCTCGCCGTTGTTGTTGGTTTTATAATTCAGAACCCATTGACTTTTTTGGCCAAAAAACATAGGCGTAAGCTTCAAATTCCAGAGAAACGGCGAAAGCCCAACACCGGTTTCTCCCCGACCGGTCATGGTAACACTTTTCTTCAGTTTAATGTTGATGGCAGCTTTATCTGAAGGCACTTTGTCCTGGAGGATTTTTAACGGCTGGTGATTTTCCATCACTTCCATTTTCTGCACCGCATCCTTAGGAAGGGAGTTTACGATCGCTCCGTAGCCGCCTTCCATCAGGTTTTTCCCGTTTACCGTAAACTGGCTGATTGGCTCTCCCTGATAAAGGATTTGCCCGGTAGAATTCACTTCAATTCCTGGAATTTTCTTGAGGACATCGGATAAAGTGCGGTCAGCTTTACTGTCGAATTCGCTGATGTCATAGGAAATGGTATCGCCTTTTTTGGTGATGAGTTTGGTTTTCAGTTTTACTTCTTTAATCTCTGTAGCTTCGCTCTGCAGGCTGAAATTCACGGTTTGCGTTTCATTGGAAACCTGTCTAACCAGAGGTTTTTGGTTAAAGGCTTTCACCTTCACATCCACGTTGGATTCATTTGAGGTAAATGTAACCTTGTATTCCCCTTTTGAGTTTGAAATTCCGTAGGCGATAATCGCGTCTTTGCCGGGCTCTTCAACCGTAACGGACGCACTTGGAACCGGCTGCCCGTCATCATCCATAATTTTTCCGGAAAGAGTTTTCTGCGCGAAAGAAAATACTGTAAAACACAATACAAACAACAGGGCGAGAGTTTTCTGCATATTAATTTTTAGGTTATAAGTATCGTTTGAAATTCATTTGTTACAGCAAATGTAGAAAACATCACTAATTGAATAGTGATACATCCTAAAATTCCGGAAACTACTGTATATTTTCTTCAATTTTAATGGAATGAAAACCTCTTGTGCAGCGGAATTTTTTTTTCTACTTTTGTTATCTATGGCAACCAAAGCACTGTTCAATTCCGTTGTAAATTGGTTCATCAAGCAGCGTATCGATCAGATTCAGAATTTTATGAATCATCCTGTTGATACCCAAAAAGGTGTGCTTTTTTCGCAGCTTTACCACGCTGAAGACACAGCTTACGGAAAACAGTTTGGTTTCCGTGATATTTCCACCATCCGTGATTTTCAGAACCAGGTTCCGATTGTAACCTATGAGGATTTCGAACCTTATATCGAAAGAGCCAGGCGCGGCGAACGTGACGTGATCTGGCCCGGATTCATCCGCCATTTTGCAAAATCTTCAGGCACTACGAATGCGAAAAGCAAATTCATCCCGATTTCTTATGAAAGCCTGGAAGAATGCCATTACAAGGCCGGAAAAGACCTGATTTCGATTTACGCCAATAACCACCCGGAAAATCAGCTTTTTACCAATAAAAATCTGCGTTTGGGCGGAAGTGCCGAGATCTATGAAAGCTACAATACCAAGTACGGCGATTTATCTGCAATTTTGATTGAAAACCTTCCGTTTTGGGTTGAAATTACAACTATACCAAGCAAAAAAGTTTCCCTGATGAGCGAATGGGAAACCAAACTGAAAGCTATTGTTTCGGAAGTGAAAAACCAGGATGTAGGAAGCATCACCGGCGTTCCGAGCTGGATGATGGTGCTGCTGCAAAGGGTTTTAAATGAAACCGAAAAAGCATCAATCTCAGAACTTTGGCCCAATATGGAAGTGTTTTTCCATGGTGGAATCAGTTTTAAACCGTATCGCGAACAGTATCGCCAGCTTATTGGTAAGGATATCAATTATTACGAAATCTACAACGCGTCCGAAGGTTTTTTCGGAATCCAGGACCGCAGCGGAAGCGATGAGCTGCTGTTGATGCTGGATTATGGAATTTTCTATGAATTTATTCCGATGGATCAATTCGGGTCATCAAATCCGAAAACACTAACGCTCGGGGAAGTTGAAGTCGGTAAAAATTACGCGCTGGTCATCAGTACAAACGGCGGCTTGTGGCGTTATTTGATTGGTGATACGGTTCAGTTCACCTCATTAAACCCATTCAGAATAAAAATTTCCGGCCGTACGAAACATTATATCAACGCTTTTGGTGAAGAACTGATGATTGAAAATGTGGAAACGGCTCTTGCTAAGGCGTGCACAGAAACCAATTCATCAATAAAAGATTTCACAGGAGCTCCGGTGTATATGAAAGACGGTGAAAGCGGTTCGCACGAATGGATTTTTGAATTCAGCAAACTTCCGGAAGATCTGGAGCAGTTCGCAGCTGTTTTTGATGAAACACTAAAAGCCGTCAATTCGGACTATGAAGCCAAGCGTTATAATGACATGACCCTGAAAAAACCAGTGATACATGTGGCCCGCGAAAACCTCTTCTACGACTGGATGTCGCAGCGCGGTAAACTTGGCGGACAAAATAAAGTTCCACGGCTGAGCAACGAGCGGGAGTATATTGAGCCTTTGTTGAAAATGAATTCTTAGGCCATTTATTTTGTCTGAACAAAACAAACGGAAAATTCAAGAAAAGCCACAGAAGAAATTTTAATTTTCTTAACGCAAATAACCCCTATTTCAATTTCTGTCTAAGCTGAAATAAACTTCGGTTTATTAAATAAAAAAACCGTCACAAAGACGGCTTTTATCCATAACAGTTTAGATCATGTTATTTGTTGTAAAGTTCTTCAACTTTATCCCAGTTGATGACATCAAAAAAGGCCGTTACATAATCTGGTCTTTTATTCTGATATTTTAGGTAATAAGCGTGTTCCCAAACATCCAGTCCTAAAATTGGTGTTCCCTGGCAGTCAGAAACCGGCATCAAAGGATTGTCCTGATTCGGTGTTGAACAAACTGTTACTGAACCGTCCTCTTTCTTGCAAAGCCAAGCCCAGCCTGAGCCGAATCTTGTTTTAGCAGCTTCAGCGAAATCAGTTTTAAATTTTTCCATTCCGCCGAACGCTTCCAAAGCTTCTTTTACTTTTCCTACTGGTTCTTTGCTTCCGCCCGGAGTTAAAATTTCCCAGAAAAGTGTATGGTTGAAGTGTCCACCTCCGTTATTTCTTACTGCAGCTTTATCAGTTCCTGTTTTGCAGATTTCTTCTATGGTTTTGCCTTCAAGTTCTGTTCCTGCAATTGCTTTATTCAAATTGTCAATATACGCCTGGTGGTGCTTTGTGTGGTGAATTTCCATTGTTGCTGCATCAATGGTTGGTTCAAGCGCGTCGTAAGCATAGCCTAGTTTTGGTAATTCAAATGCCATAATACTATTTGTTTTTAAAGTTTCCCAAAGATAGCATTTAAAAAAAATTTCTTCGTTATAAATTTTCTTAAATTAATTATAAAACTGAGCGAACTGAATTTTGTAAGTAAAAAAAACCGCTCCTTAAGGAAACGGTTTATATATGAAATTCTTTGTCGAACTATACATCTATTTATTCATAGACATCAGGAATTCTTCGTTGCTCAAGGATCCTTTTATGTTTTTCTCTACAAATTCCATCGCTTCCACAGGATTCATGTCAGAAAGATACTTTCTGAAGATCCACATTCTCTGCATCGTAGATTCGTTGTGCAGCAAATCGTCGCGTCTCGTGCTTGATGCAACCAGATCGATTGCAGGATAAACACGCTTATTGGCGATTTTCCTGTCGAGTTGAAGCTCCATATTTCCGGTTCCTTTAAATTCCTCGAAAATTACTTCATCCATTTTTGAACCTGTATCGATCAGTGCTGTTGCAATAATGGTCAGTGAACCGCCGCCTTCAATATTTCTGGCCGCACCGAAGAATCTCTTCGGTTTATGAAGCGCATTGGCATCCACACCTCCCGAAAGCACTTTTCCTGAAGCTGGTGTGACGGTATTGTAAGCTCTCGCCAACCTTGTAATGGAATCAAGTAAAATCACGACATCGTGGCCACATTCTACCATTCTCTGGGCCTTTGCCAAAACTAAATTGGCCACTTTCACGTGTTTGTCGGCCGCTTCATCAAACGTTGACGCGATTACTTCTGCATTCACACTTCGCTCCATGTCGGTAACTTCTTCAGGTCTTTCATCGATTAGAAGAACCATCATATACGCTTCCGGGTGGTTTGCAGAAATCGCGTTCGCAATGTCTTTCAGCAACATCGTCTTCCCTGTTTTAGGCTGTGCCACAATCATTGCTCTCTGCCCTTTACCAATCGGCGCAAATAAATCTACGACTCTGGTAGAAACTGTTGCCCCTTTGCCGGCCAGGTTGAATTTTTCTTCCGGAAAAAGCGGCGTTAAATATTCGAAAGCCACACGGTCTTTGATGAAATCCAGATCTCTGCCATTCACTTCCAAAGGTTTCTGAAGTGAGAAATATTTTTCCCCTTCTTTTGGCAAACGGACGATACCTTTCACAGTGTCACCGGTTTTCAAACCATAATTTCTGATCTGTGCTGTAGAAACATAAACATCATCAGGAGAAGAGATATATGAAAAATCCGATGAACGCAGGAAACCATAGTTGTCCGGCAGGATTTCCAAAACACCTTCAATCGTTACAATTCCGTCGAAATTGAATTTGTTTTCCTGTTCGTTCTGCTGCTGATTTTGATTCTGATTTTTTTGCTGGCCGTTTCCGTTATTATTTCCGTTGTTTCCGTTAGAATTTTGGTGGCCGTTATTGTGAGATTTGTTTCCGTTTTGCGGATGTTGCTTTTTCTGCTGCTGTTGATTTTGCTGAGGTTGAGGTTGAGGCTGCGGTTCTTCAGTTTTTTCCTCTTTGATTTCCTCTGTTGCTGGCTGAATTTCTTCGTTCGAAGTTTCTGCAGCCGGTTTTGCTATCCTCCTTCTTTTGTTTTTTTGCACCGGTTCCGGCGTTTCTGTTTCCGCCGTTTCAGCAGGAGTTTCTGTTTTTGGCTCCACCTCTTTTACCGCTGTAGCCGTTTCAGTTTTTTCAGCTGTGGGTTTTGCGGTTCTTTTAGCGGGAGTCTTTTTGGTTGCTGAAGTTGGTTTTGGAGTTTCAGCAGTGGCGGTGGCAGAGTTTTCAGTAGTAGTGAAAAAATCTTTTGCGATTTTAGGATTAGAAGCCTGAAAGTCAAGAATTGCAAAGATTTTATCGTTATCGGTGCTGTTTTTAGCCAGTTTCACACCGAATTCCTTGAGTATAAGAGCCAATTCCGCATCGGATTTTGACCTTAACATTTCAATGTTGAACATAAAATTGTGTATGTAAAATGTATTTGTTAAAAGTATGTGAGTAAGAAAGTTAAGCCGGGCGACTTGTCCTTTATTGAATCAATATCTGTGCAAATCTACATTAATTTTTGAAAAATGCAAAAAAATATGGTATTTTTGCACCTATGTTACAGAGAATACAATCGGTTTGGTTACTTATTGCAGTCTTGGCACCTGTATTTTTGTTTATTACAGGCCAGGATGTGGATGCTTTTGGTAACGCTCCGCTGCTGATGATAGCCTGCGCTGCGCTGGTGATCCTGGGAGCACTGAGTATTTTCAGTTTCAAAAACAGAAAAAGACAGATCATGCTGAATAACATCAGCATCTTCATAAACGCTTTGTTGATTGGTGTATTGATTTACTGGCTGCTAAACTTATCCGGAGGAATTAATTTTCCTGAGAAGGGTATTGAGCCAATATTCCCGTTCCTGGCGATTGTAAGTTTGTTTTTAGCAAACGTATATATCCGCAGGGATGAGAGGCTTGTAAAATCTGTAGACAGACTTCGGTAACCTTACAACGATTTTTTTTTGAGTGTGACAGTCCCAGATTTTGGGGCTGTTTTTTTATTGTCTTTGTCAAAAAATCAAAATATTTAATTTCCGTATTTTTGCCCATTAATCATATTGAATGAAACCGCTGCAGCGTATTTTACATTTCGCAAAACCCCATCAGAAACACCTTTACCTAAGCATATTTTTCAATATCCTTTATTCTGTCCTTAATATTTTTTCCGTAGCCACAATGCTGCCGATTTTAGGTTTGATGTTCGGAACCATGGAAAGGATCGATACCACCAAGGAACCTGTCTACAGCAGAAAGTTTGCAGATTTCTTTGATCATGCGAAAGATTGGGTGTATTATAAAATCCAGCTGAGCATCGATAATTACGGCGCCGTGAAAGTGCTGGCTATGCTTTGTGCCATTACCGCTTTTGCATTTTTGCTGAGAAATATTTTCAGGTATTTGGGTGCTTTTCTTTTGGTTAATTACCGCGTGGGAATCACCAAAGATTTGCGCACGGCGATGTATGATAAATTTCTAAAACTTCCGGTTTCATTTTTTACTGAAAAAAGAAAAGGTGATATGATGTCGAGGATTTCCAACGACATTAGCGCGGTGGAAGGTGGCATCATGGGAGCCTTGGTGGATGTGGTGAACTCGCCGTTTATGATTATATCGTCGCTGATTACATTATTTATCCTTTCCCCCAAACTTACCATGTTTTCATTATTGGTTTTTCCGGTAATGGGCTGGCTGATTTCTGCTGTGGGTAAAAGCCTTAAAAAACAGGCAACATCTGCACAGGAAGAACTGGGAAACCTTTTTTCTTTGGTGGATGAAACACTGAAGTCTTCCAAGGTCATCAAGATTTTCAATGCCGATAAAATCCTGAAAAACCGGTTTAACACCACCACCGACAACTGGAGAAGACACGCCATCGGAATGAGCCAGCGCCGTGAAATGGCCTCTCCAATGAGTGAATTTCTTGGCTCCGTAACCATACTTTTGATCACCTGGTTTGCCGGAGTTCAAATTTTGAACGAGAAATCGATGGATCCTGAGACTTTTCTGGTTTTCATCGCGATGTTTTTCCAGATTTTGGAACCGGCGAAAAAATTATCCAATGCTTTTTCTTCCATTCAGGGGGGATTGGCGAGCTTGGATAGGGTCTCCGAGGTTTTAGATTATGATATTAAAGTTGAACAGGTCCCTAATCCGAAACCTATTTCAGATTTAAAGGAAAAAATTGAATTTAAAAACATTGGTTTCCACTACGACCCTGATAATGTCATCCTGAAGGATTTCAGCCTCACGATTCCGAAAGGAAAAACCGTTGCGCTGGTAGGCCAGTCTGGCAGCGGTAAAACGACGGTCGCCAATCTTTTGGCACGTTTTTATGATGTGAAGGAAGGTGAAATCCTGATAGACGGGACCAATATCAAAGAACTGCATCTGGAACAGTACCGGCACCTTCTGGGAATGGTTACCCAGGAATCTGTCCTGTTCAATGATTCCGTTTACAACAATATCCTGATGGGTAGACCCGACGCCAGCAAAGAAGAGGTGATTGCAGCTTCAAAAATTGCAAATGCTGATCTTTTCATTTCACAGTTTCCAGAGGGTTATGATACCAATATTGGTGATGATGGCGGTAAACTTTCCGGAGGACAAAAACAAAGGGTTTCCATCGCACGAGCAGTCCTGAAAAATCCACCAATTATGATTCTGGACGAAGCTACTTCCGCACTCGACACTGAAAGTGAAAGGCTGGTACAGGATGCACTGGAGCACATGATGGAAAACCGCACGTCGCTAGTGATTGCCCACAGGCTTTCCACCATTCAAAAAGCAGACTTAATTGTGGTGATGGAACGCGGTAATATTGTTGAGCAGGGCACGCATTCCGAACTTTTTGATAAAAACGGCGTGTACAGAAAACTGGTAGATCTTCAGAATTTCGGCTAATTTTCTCTTTGCTGAAAATTAATATTGAGATCAGCATCTTTCAGCCTTATTTTCAAAAATTCCGAAATAGCTGCCTGCTGCTTAGCAGAAAATTTTTCATCTGAAATTACCAAAACCACTTTTGAGTTTGCAGGTTCTGAGTTGTTTTCAATTTTAACATTGGAAAATGAAAAGCCAGATACCCGTTCATCGAAGAGTCTCAGTTCTTCGAAAATTTCTTTTGAAAGTTTTTGCTCCCTGGTGATGCTATCCTGAATTTTTATCATTTTACGGATGTTATCCTGTTCCAGGGAATTGGGCTTGTTCAGTTCCAGATTTTTATCATTATTCTGAACAAAATTAAAACCCTGTTTCACAATTATTTTAGTTCCCATAAGCTCGTATTTAACAGCCTTTCTGATGAGTTGTGAAAAGTCTTCCTCGCTGAGTTTTTGCCCTCCATAAATAAGTTCGATCTGGTTTTTTTCAAAATTTATTTTCTTTGCCAGCAGAAAGTTGTTGGGGAACGTAGCTTCACGGGTTATAAAGCGGTTGGCATTTTGTTCAAAATTATTTTTTTTAATCATTAAATAGCCGAACCAAATACTGGGAACTAAAGTGATGACAATAATAAACCACATAATGATGTTCCATTTTTTTTCAGTTTTGGATTCTGTGAAATGATATTTTGGAAAATTCAGAATCTTTACCACCAAGAAGGTTGATGATGCTATAAAAACCGTATTGATGATATATAAATAAAGTGCTCCGGAAAAATAACCCCACTGGCCTGTGGCCAAACCGAAACCTGCCGTGCACAAAGGTGGCATTAGAGCTGTTGCAATAGCCACACCCGGAATTACATTTCCCTTTAGGCGGCTTCCGTTTGCGATCATCCCCGCACAGCCGCCAAAAAAAGCAATCAGTACATCATAAATATTGGGAGAAGTACGGGCGAGTATTTCGGAATGGGCTTCGCTTAAGGGAGAAATCAGGAAATATAGTGTAGAGGTTGCCAAACCAGTAAGAGTTGCAAAAGCAAAATTTTTCAGAGAAAATTGCAGCATCATAGGTTTGCTAATTGCTACGGAAAAGCCGATCCCCATAATGGGCCCCATAAGAGGTGAAATAAGCATCGCCCCGATTATTACAGCTGTTGAATTCACATTGAGCCCAAGGCTGGCAATAAAAACAGCAAAAATAAGAACCCACAGGTTCGTGCCCTTGAAAGGGATGCTGCTTTCTATATTTTCTTTAACGTTATCGAAATCTTCTTTTTCAGTAAAAAGGCTGAAAACCTCTTTATTTTTCCAGTCATAAAAAAATGCTCCCAAAATAATCAGGAGCAATTTATGAAAAATAAAATTCAGATTATTCTCTCATTTTAGCAATTACATCGATTCCGCCGGTAGTTTTATCCCCGATTTTGCAGATAATTTCTGAATCTAAAGGAAGAAAAACATCCATCCGCGAGCCGAACTTTATAAAACCGAATTCATGGCCGGCTTTTGCAGCATCACCCTCGTTACAGTAGAAAACTATTCGTCTTGCCACATAACCAGCAATTTGGCGAAACACCACTTTATGGCCTGTTAAACTTTCTACAGCAACAGTAGTTCTTTCGTTTTCGGTAGAGGATTTTTCGTGCCACGCGACAAGATATTTCCCGGGATGGTATTTTTTATAAATCACTTTTCCGGAAACTGGAAAGCGGCAAATATGCACATTGAGCGGCGACATAAAAATAGATATCTGGATGGCTTTTTCTTTCAGGAATTCGTTTTCCTCAACCTCTTTTATCATCACCACTTTACCGTCAACAGGCGCAATGACATTTTCTTTATGATCCAGGATTTCACGGTCCGGCACACGGAAAAACCAGAAAACCAAACCATAAATCACGAGAAGCGGCACAATGACCAACAGCGACCATTCCTTAAGGTAATAAACAGCAAGAAACGCCAGCACAGCAAACAGTACGCTTGCGACGATTATGGTTCCTTTAGATTCCCGGTGAAGTTTCATAGTCTTAAATTATATTTTCTAAAATAAAGTACAAATATACAACCGGCGCACAAATAATGAAACTGTCGAGACGGTCGAGAATCCCACCGTGCCCGGGGATGATATTACCGCTGTCTTTCACGCCGAAATTGCGCTTCAGCTGACTTTCTACCAAATCTCCCAGTGGTGCAAAAACGGATACTAAAAACCCAACCACCATCCAGTTGCCGCGCAGCTCAGGATAATATTTTTCGATAAAAAATCCCAGAATCAAAGTCAGAATCACGCCGCCCGCGAAGCCTTCCCAGGTTTTTTTAGGTGAAATTTTCGGCGCCATTTTGTGTTTCCCAAAAAGCCTGCCGCTGAAATAGGCAAAAGAATCGCTGCTCCAGATAAGCACAAAAAGCATAAAAACTTCCAGTGAAAAATAACCTTCCGCGCTGAATTCAGGCAAACCCAACGCAAAGCCGAAAGTCAGCGGTACATAAATCACGGTGAAAATGAGTTTGCCACTTTCGAAATAGAGCTCGTCTTTAAACCTGAAAAGCGTAACTGCCGCAATTACAATGAGAAAAAGTGCTAAAAATTCCGAAAGATTAAAGTTATAGGAAAACCCTTGCATGAAATATCTTTTGGAAAAGAGATAAAACACGTACATTGAAACCGGAATCACCGCAAAACGTTCCCAGCCTTTGCCGAATTTCATGATTCGGATGCATTCCCAGATGCCGACCAGCATAAAGAACGTAATCATTCCGTAGTAAAGCTGGTACTGTTTGATGTCCGGGAAAACTTTACCGATATATTCTGCGCCTAAAGGTGTGGTGCACAAAACAATCACTAATCCGTAAAAAAATCCTGAAATAAGGCGCTGAAGTAAATTTTTGTCCAAAACTTTTATTTATTAAAGAAAAGTAAACCCGTAGGTTTAATCTTCGAGCAAAAGTAAGAAAAGTTTTGTATTGTCTTTGTTCGGAGTATCGAGTTTAGACTGGTTTCCGCTGATTGAAGTCAGGTTTTTTAGCGTGCCTCTGCGTTTCACTCTCATCATAGCGTCACCCAAGTTAGTAACGATTTGCGAAACGTTGGCCATGATAATAATTTTCTCAGGCAGCCGTGATGAGTGGTAATGCAGGATATTGTTGTGGGACAGCATAATTCTGCCGTCGTAAGCAATAAGGTATTCGCAGGTAATGAAAGCCGCATCGTTGAAAAGTTCAAGCTCCGGCGTATAAGAAACTTTCACGACATTTAAAAAGTTCTTCAAATCCTCATCGCAGCAAAAGACCGATTTTATGTCTTCAATTTTTACAATTTGGTTAAGCACCTGCAAAGCTTCCGCTTCATCCTGGCAATAATTGAAAAACCCACCTGAATGCGTGAAGAGCTGGGCAAACTTATAATCGAGGTCAGCATTCTTCAGCTGGTCGCCAAGTTTTACCAGATCATTCTCCTCATCCGTTTCCGGCTGATTAAGAATTTTACCTACAAATTTCTTGAAAAGGCTCACTTATTCAATGGTTTTTATTCAATTATTAACACAAAAATAGAAAATATATTTTATTGAAAAACAATATTACTTAAAATCCTGACTTCAATCTTAGATTAAAGTCAGGATTTGTAAATATTATAATTGATTTCCGTTTTCGGGACCGATCACCACATCAGGATCTTCTTCCTTCAGGCTTTCGTTAACCGGGTTTTCAGTTAGTTCCGGATCCCAAGCTCTCTTACCGAATATTTCCTCCAAATCTTCGCGGAAGATCACCTCTTTTTCAAGAAGTTTTGCAGCAAGCGCATCGAGTTTCGGGCGGTTTTCTGCAAGGATATTCAACGCTCTCTGGTATTGGGTTTCAATAATTTTTGAAATTTCCTGGTCGATGGTCTTAGCAGTTTCTTCGGAATAAGGTTTACCAAAATTGTACTCGCTCTGCCCCGAACTGTCGTAGTATGAGATATTTCCGACTTTATCATTTAAACCATAAACCGTCACCATCGCCTGAGCCTGTTTTGTAACTCTTTCCAGGTCAGAAAGTGCACCTGTGGAAATATTACCAAAAACAGTCTGTTCCGCAGCTCTACCGCCTAATGTGGCACAAAGCTCGTCGCTCATCTGTTCAGTAGTCGTCAGTGAGCGCTCTTCCGGTAAATACCATGCAGCACCTAGTGAACGCCCTCTCGGAACGATTGTTACTTTTAGAAGTGGTGCAGCGTGTTCTACCAGCCACGAAATCGCGGCGTGACCGGCTTCATGATAAGCCACACGTCTTTTTTCTGATGGTTTGATGGCTTTATTTTTCTTTTCAAGTCCGCCAATAATCCTGTCTACAGCATCAAGGAAGTCCTGTTTTGTTACGGCTTCGTGATTGTTTCTTGCTGCGATAAGTGCCGCTTCGTTACAAACATTCGCAATGTCAGCACCGCTGAAGCCCGGCGTTTGTTTGGAAAGGAAATCGCGGTCAACAGACGGATCGAGTTTTATTTTTGACAAATGCACATCAAAAATCTGTCTTCTCTCGTGGAGTTCCGGCAGGTCTACATAAATCGAACGGTCGAAACGGCCGGCTCTCATCAAGGCTTTATCCAAAATATCGGCACGGTTGGTCGCCGCCATTACGATAACGTTGGTATCAGTACCGAAACCATCCATTTCCGTAAGGAGCTGGTTCAGTGTATTTTCTCTTTCATCATTTCCGCCGGTAAAGTTGCCTCTGCCTCTGGCTCTACCAATCGCATCAATCTCATCAATAAAAATAATTGCCGGAGATTTTGCCTTCGCCTGTGCAAAAAGGTCACGAACTCTGGAAGCTCCTACACCCACAAACATTTCAACGAAATCGGAACCTGAAAGCGAGAAGAAAGGAACCTTTGCCTCGCCCGCAACAGCTTTTGCCAACAATGTTTTACCCGTTCCCGGAGGACCTACTAAAAGAACACCTTTCGGAATTTTACCACCTAATTTGGTGTACTTTTCGGAATTTTTAAGAAAATCTACAACTTCCTGTACTTCTTCTTTAGCCCCTTCCAGGCCGGCTACGTCTTTGAAAGTTACGTTTACTTTTTCTTTTTCGTCAAAGAGTTTTGCACGGGATTTACCGATAGAGAAAATCTGTCCGCCGGGACCGCCGCCGCCAGCACTCATTCTTCTGAAAAGGAAGAAATAGAAAAGCCCAAGAACCGCCACCCAGATCAGAACCGAAAACAGAAGTTCTGAAATCGGGTTTTTGCCAAGTCCGAATTCCATTTTGGTTTTGATGTTCGGATTGGCTTTTTTAATCTCGTTATAGCGTTCCTGAAAATATTTTAAATCACCAAAAGTGAGTGAATAGTCGGCTGATGGTGTAAACTGAAATGCATTGAACGGCATACTGTCGTTCTCGGTTTTTTGTACTGTGGCCGTTTTGGCTTCTTTGGTCAGGTAAACATCGGCTTTATCGGTGTCTTTGTACACCATCACCTCCTGCACTTTACCTTCCTGCACGAGTTGGTAAAATTGCTCTTCATCAATTTTTTGGCCTTCCGTATTAGACATCATAGGCTGCAAAAACAGGAAAAGTATCACAGCGATCGCAATCGGGAAAAACCAGTTAAATCCTTTATTGTTCATTATATATTATTCTCAAAATCAGTTATAAAATATCTTCTATCGCGGTGATTTTAGCATCGCCCCAAAGTTCTTCGATCTCATAGTAATCACGGATCTGTCTTTGGAATACGTGTACTACCACGGAAACATAATCCATAAGGATCCACATGGCATTATCGGTACCCTCTACGTGCCAAGGTCGTTCCTTTACTTCGTTACGGACTTTTTTTTCGATGTTTCCGGCGATAGCATTCACCTGGGTGTTTGAATTTCCGCTGCAGATAATGAAAGTTTCTGCCACGGAATTTTCGATTTTTGAAAGGTCAAAGATTTTGATGTCTTCACCTTTTGTATCTTGAATCGCTTCTACGATTTTATCAATTAATTGTTGCTTTTGTGTATTTTTACTCATTCAAAAAGGTATAATCTGCAAATTTATTGTTTTTTGTTTATTGTACTACTGTAATTTAAGCATTTATACTCATAAAGTTTTCTTAAATGTTTCCGCTTTTTTATCTTGAAAAATGCAGCTCGACCAACGACGAAATTCTTTATTTTGTAAAGGAAAATCGCTTGCCTGCAGCCGTTTACACATTTAACCAAATCAATGGCAGAGGCCAGTATGGAAACACGTGGAAAACCAACAAAGATCGCAACCTTGCTTACAGCATCGCTCTGAAAGTTCGGGATTTTCAGATTTCCGGTAGTTTATTCAATTTTCGTACCGCCTCGATTTTGCGGGATTTTATTGCCAAATTGACCAAAAACAGTGTTGAAACGAAGTGGCCCAACGATATTATCATTAATGGTAAAAAAGTTTCCGGAATGCTGATTGAAAAACAGAAAATTGAGGGTGAAGACTATTACATCGCGGGCATCGGAATCAATATTTTACAGACTGATTTCTCCGGATTGCCGAAGGCAGGCTCCATATTGACGCAAACTCAGCAGCGATTTGACCTTGAAGACTTTACGGCAAAACTTCACACTCATTTCTGCTCCTCATTTCAAAATGAGCATTCAGCAGAAGACATTCTGGAAGATTTTAATGAAAATTTGTTCCGTAAAAATAAGATTTCTGTTTTTCAACTGAATGGCGTGCGACAAAATGGCATAATAAAATACGCTGACGAAAATGGTTTTCTCTGGATAGACATGGAAAAAGACGGTTTGCAAAAATTCAACAACAAAGAAATTGAACTCCTTTACTGATTGGCTCTTTTAAAATAAAGAAATGCAGCCAGCGGTGCAAAAATGATGTTGGGAAGCCACATCGCGAGCAGTGGTGAAATGGTATTGTTCTCGGAAACCACCTTTAAGACCTCAAAAGAAAAAACGAAAATGAACGCCAGCGAAATCCCGATAGCGAGGTTCGCACCAAGCCCACCACGCTTCTTTTGTGATGAAAGCGACAAGGCCAGAATCGACAGCACAATGATGGAAACCGGCATCGAAGTCCGCTGATAAAGCTCATTAAGGAAGAAATTCAGGTTTTTGTTGCCTTTTTCTTTTTCCTGGCGGATGAGTTTCAGAAGTTCGGGCGTGGTCTTAGTCTGCCCCAAGAGCTCATCTGGGAAAAGCTCTTCCGGCGAATGGCCGAAATCCAGGTCTTTGGTATCGCCGTTGGTAAGAATTTCAGATTCGTTTACTGAAGCTTTTCTATGCAGATAGGCGCTAATGGTGAATTTCTTCTTTTTAGCGTCCCAAAAAATCTCGTTAGCTGAAGTTTCTTCGATCAGCTTCCGGTTTTTATCAAATTTCTGAAAAAGAAAACTAGAACCGCGCTTCTCCTTCCGGTTGTAATTGTTGATGAAAATATATTCAGTAGGTGAAAGCTGGGTTGCAATCTCCACATTTCCTAATATTTTCTCCCGGTTGCCTTCGCTGTAGGTATAAACTTCGAGCTTGTTTTTCTGCACATTAGCCCACGGCAAAATAAAATGATTGGTGGCAAGCGCAAACAGCGCGATAATCGCCGAAGCGATGAAATATGGCCTTGCAAAACGGTGAAAACTGGCGCCACTGCTGATAATGGCTACAATCTCAGTATTATTCGCCATCCTGGAAGTAAAATAAATAACCGAGATGAAAACAAGAATCGACATGAAAGTGATGACCAGGTAAATCATCCAGAACGGATAAAAATGTACGAGAAAATATCCTACCGTAAAACCGTTGCCTTCGATACGCGGTGATTTACTCTGCACATCGATCACCACAACGATGATTGACAGCAACAGCAGCATAAACCCGAGTGTACCCAGGAATTTTTTGATGATGTAGCGGTCAATTATTGGCATTCTTAAAAATAATAACTATTGATAAAAATAAAAATTTTAAAGCCTGTGTCTTAATACAGGGACCACAGAATCTTTCCACTGATAGAAATCTCCTGCCAAAATATGCTCTCTCGCTACACGCACCAAGTCCAGGTAAAACGCAAGATTATGGATTGAGGCGATTTGTTTCGCAAGATATTCCCTGGAAACGAAAAGGTGCCGTACGTAAGCTTTGGAATATTCCCTGTCCACAAAACTCGTCCCAAACTCATCCAGCTGCGAAAAATCGTTCTTCCATTTTTCATTTTTGATATTGATGACGCCTTGCCACGTGAAGAGCATTCCGTTTCTGGCATTTCTGGTTGGCATCACGCAATCCATCATATCTACGCCCAAACCAATGCTTTCCAGAATGTTCCACGGAGTTCCGACGCCCATCAGATATCTTGGTTTTTCGATCGGCAAAATGTCAGTAACTTCATTGGTAATCCGGTACATTTCATCTTCCGGTTCGCCCACGGAAAGTCCACCGATCGCGTTTCCTTCAGCATTCTGTTCTGAAATAAATTCCGCAGAAATCTTTCTTAAATCCGAATAGGTTGAACCCTGCACAATAGGGAAAAGCCTTTGCCTGTGGCCGTAAATTTCAGGATTTTCATCGCACCACTTGATACATCTTTTAAGCCAGCGGTGCGTCATTTCCATCGATTCCTTAGCTTGGTTGTATTCGCATGGATAGGGCGTACACTCATCGAACGCCATAAAAATATCTCCCCCGATCTGTCTTTGTATTTCCATGGATTTTTCAGGAGAAATAAAATGATAACTGCCGTCGATATGCGATTTGAATTTCGAACCTTCTTCGGTGATTTTTCTGGTATCTGAAAGCGAAAAAACCTGGTAACCGCCGGAATCGGTGAGAATCGGCAAATCCCAGTTCATGAATTTATGTAACCCGCCGGCTTCCTGCATCACATCCATTTTCGGACGGAGGTAAAGGTGGTAAGTGTTGCCAAGAATAATCTGTGCCTTGATGTCCTCCTTCAATTCACGCTGATGCACGGTTTTTACGGACGCCACGGTTCCTACCGGCATAAAAATCGGCGTCTGAACCTGCCCGTGGTCGGTCGTGATTACGCCGGCTCTGGCTTTGCTTTCCGTGGTTTTTTCTATTTCAAAAAACTTCTTTTCCATAAATTTTATCGTGCTGAAGGCGGCACAGTATTGCCAATTTCCTTCAATTTTTTATCAATAAACTTCTCTGCATCCGCATCCTGGGACTTTATGATGTCCTGGGCTTCTTCCAAGATATCTCTTACGGTTGCGGGTGAGCTAAGGTAATATTCGTAGCTTTCTGTAAACTGTTTTGCAGTAACGGCGTGCTTATTCAGAATAAATCTTGCGCTGGTATCCAGATTTCCGCTGGGATTCATCATGCCCATTTGGTCACTGATTGCAAAATCGGCAATGAGCGCGGCCATTTTATCCTTTTCGATAAGGTTATTAGGACGGTTGACCGGTTTTGAATCTTTGCACGAAAACAAAATCAGCACAAAAAGAAAAATCAGTTTTTTCATAATTTTCCGATTAATGATTTCCAGCGGAGCTTCAGGATTCCGAAGATGGCTTCTCCGATAATTCCGCCATTCATCTTGCTTTCACCCAATAACCTGTTGGTGAAAATGATCGGCACTTCCACGATTTTCATTCCTTTCTGGAAAACGCGGTATTTCATTTCAACCTGAAAACCGTAACCTTTCAGTTTTATTTTGTCCAATCCTATTTTTTGCAGCGTTTCCCTTTTAAAACAAACAAAACCGGCAGTGGTATCGTAAACCGGAATTCCCAGCACGAAACGCACATATCTCGAAGCAAAATAAGAAAGCAAAACCCTCCCCATGGGCCAGTTCACCACATTTACACCCTGTGAATACCGGGAACCCACCGACATATCAGCGTTTTTACAGGCTTCATAAAGTTTGGGCAAATCATTCGGATTGTGCGAAAAATCTGCATCCATTTCGAAAATGTAGTCGTAACCTTTGTCAATGGCCCATTTAAATCCGTGGATGTAGGCTTTCCCGAGGCCGTCCTTTACTCTTCTAACAGTTAGATGAAGAAAACCGGGATGTTTCTGCTGCAATTTTTTTACAATTTCCGCGGTTCCGTCGGGTGAGGAATCGTCAACGACCAAAATATGGAAATCATCATTCAGCCCAAAAACAGCAGTGATGATGGTTTCTATATTTTCTTTCTCGTTGTAAGTAGGGATGATGACGAGTTTCTTCATTTCGGGTGCAAAGATAATCTATTTTGCTTTGTTTTTTTCGGGCTGAATAATTCTTATTTTTGCAAAAAATTTACCTTTGGTAAGACTGGCACAACAAAATGATTGGGTAATATTCATAATACTGGGCGCGATACTGGTATTTATAATCGTGATGCAGTATCTGCAGAGGCAATCGGGACTTGGCGCGTTTTTCACTCAAAATTTTATTGATTCTGGAAACATTTTCCCAACCTGGCTGATTGTCTCAGTAGTCTACGCTGTTTTGCTGGCGACTTTTATCTCGTCCTATATCCCAATACTGCCAAAATTTATCGAAGAATTCAGTTTTTTTGGCTATTCGCTGAATAAATTTGGGTTTGCGCTGCTGGCGGTTTCGGTATTTTACATCCTCAAGTTTTTCTTTACGTTCTTTTTGTATTCCTCAATCGGGCAGGACAAAAAATGGGGTCGGCTGTATTTTGTGAGTTCGAAATTCTATATGGCGGTTTCTATCCTGCTGATTATCGCCAATATGGTGAATTATTACTTTAATACTGACCGCGAAAAGCTATTTGCTATTTCGGTACTTTCAGCTGCTATGATATTCATTTTCAAGAATTTCTTCTACGCGTTCAACCGCAACTACATCCTGCCAAACGAATGGTATTATAAATTTTTGTATATTTGCACGCTGCAATTTGCACCGGTTTTAGCGCTGTGGAAATTGCTTTTTTATTAAAACAAAATTGATGGCAAAAATTAAGTCTATTTTAGTTTCACAACCGTCTCCCGCGGAATCTTCACCTTATCTGGAAATCGCAAAAAAGGAAAAAATCAGGATTGATTTCAGGCCTTTCATTCATGTAGAAGGTGTTGATGCGAAAGAACTCAGAACTCAAAAGATTGATCTGTCGCAATATACCGGGGTGATCTTCACGAGTAAAAACGCCATCGACCACTACTTCAGGCTCGCTGAAGAAATGCGTTTTGCTGTCCCGGATGCCATGAGGTATATCTGCCAGTCTGAAGCAATTGCCAATTATTTGCAGAAGCATATAGTTTACAGAAAGAGAAAAATCAGTTTCGGAGAGAAAAACTTTGCTGATTTGCTGCCGCTTTTCAAGAAGTACCCGAACGAAAAATATCTCGTGCCGGCTTCTGATATCATGAATTCTGATATTGCTACTGTTCTCGACAAAGCCAATGTTGACTGGACCAAAGCAGTGATGTACCGAACCGTATGTTCCGATCTTTCTGATATCACAATCAAGGATTACGATATGCTGGTATTCTTCAGCCCGCAGGGAATCAAATCTTTGCACGAAAACTTTAAAGACTTCAAACAAGGAGACACCAAGATCGCAGTTTTCGGTACTACAACACAGAATGCTGCAGAACAGTCGGGACTGAGAGTGGATGTAATGGCTCCCACAAAAGAAACCCCATCCATGACGATGGCGATTGAGAAATTTATAAGAAACGGTAAGTAAACCGTTGAGAAATATTGAACAAAACCGTCTTTTCCTATGGATAAGATGGTTTTTTATTACTTTTAAAGTGTAGAAAATACGATGCAGCCACCAAAAGCAAAAAAAACAGACAAAATCCTGGAAATACACGGCGACCGTCGCGTGGATTCTTATTTTTGGATGAATGAACGCGAAAATCCGGAAGTCCTGAAATATCTGGAAGAGGAAAATGCCTACTGCGACTTCGTGATGAAAGACACGCAGGAATTGCAGAACGAACTCTTTGAGGAAATGAAAGCCCGCTACAAGAAGGATGACGAGTCGCTTCCGTATTTTTTTAATGAATACTGGTATTTCGTAAAATATCAGGACAACAACGAATATCCCATTTTTTCCAGAAAACATCTAACGCTTGAAAACCCTGAAGAAATTATTCTTGATGTGAATATTTTAGCTGAAGGTAAACAGTTTTTTGAAGTAGGAAGCGTAGCTGTGAGCCCAAATAATGAGCTGGCAACTTTTTCTTCGGATCATGTAGGGAGGCGGATTTACAACATACAAATCAAAAATGTAATAACCGGCGAAATTCTTCCGGACCAAATCCCAAATACAACGGGAAAGGCAGTTTGGGCGAACGACAACCAGCATGTTTTCTATATCAGGAAGGATAAGAACCTGCGGGCTTTCCAAGTTTACCGCCATAAAATCGGAACCGATTCCAGTGAAGACGTTTTGGTTTTTGATGAAAAAAATGAAGCATTTGATGTCAATATTTTTAAAACAAAATCATTAGAATACATTTTTATTGCCAGCTCAAGCACCATTTCAGATGAGCACCGGTTTATTCCGGCGGCGGATGTTTTTGCAGAGTGGAAAGTGGTTAAGCAAAGAGCAGACGGTCTGGAATATTCCGTCGAACATTTTGAGGATGAATTCTATATCATAACCAATGCTGACGGGGCAACCAACTTTAAACTCGTAAAAACAAAAGTTGGGAACTGCGGCATCGAAAATTGGGAAGATGTCATTCCGCACCGCGAAAACATCCTGCTTGAAGGTTTTGAAATCTTTAAAAATTATCTGGTTCTGGAGGAAAGAAATCAAGGACTCCTTCAAATCAGGATTATTGAAACCCATTCCGGAGAATCGTATTATATTCCGTTTTCCGACCCCACCTATACAGCTTATATTGGGTTGAATCTGGAATTTGACACAGAAAAATTACGCTATGGTTATACCTCAATGACCCGGCCAAGCGCCACCCTGGAATTTGACATGAAGGAAAAAACATCCAAAATCTTAAAACAGCAGGAGGTTTTGGGCGGAAAATTTTTTCAGGAAAATTATATTTCAGAACGGATTTGGGCGCCAGCGCGCGACGGAAAAAAAATCCCGGTTTCTTTAGTTTACCATAAAAATACGGTGAAATCAGCGGAAACGCCATTGTTGTTATACGGCTACGGAAGTTACGGACATACCGTAGACGCGAGTTTCTCGAACGTAAGGCTTTCGCTTCTCGACCGTGGATTTATCTATGCGATTGCCCACATCCGCGGTGGAGAATATCTTGGCCGGGACTGGTACGAGGATGGTAAAATGCTGCATAAAAAGAATACTTTCTTTGATTTCATCGATGCTGCAAAATATTTATTTACAGAAAATTATACCTCACCAAAACACCTTTACGCGATGGGTGGAAGTGCCGGTGGCCTTTTGATGGGCGCTGTGATGAATTTCGAGCCGGAACTTTTCAACGGCATTGTGGCACAGGTTCCGTTTGTGGATGTGGTGACGACGATGTTGGACGACACGATCCCGCTCACAACCGGAGAATATGACGAATGGGGAAATCCGAATCAGAAGAAATATTACGATTATATGAAATCGTATTCACCATACGACAACATCGAACAAAAAAGATATCCCAATATACTAATCACCACAGGGTTACACGATTCGCAAGTGCAGTATTGGGAACCTGCTAAATGGACAGCGAAACTTCGCGACCTGAAAACCGACAGCAATATTTTGATCTTCAAAACAGATATGAGTTCCGGTCACGGTGGAGCGAGCGGGCGTTTCGAATCGCTGAAGGAAGATGCGCTGGAATATGCATTTTTATTAAAACTTGAAAGAAAATGAATGAATCAGAACTTTGGAAAATAGTTGACCGGTTTTTTCAGGACAATTTTGGAACTGAACCCAATGTTCCTATTGAGACCATTCTATATTTAATCGGGATCCAGGAATTGGGCTCCGGCAAACAGGAATACAGCAAGGATGACAAGGTGAATCTCATTCACATCGCGGTTTGCAGGCTTTTGCAGCCCTTCGGATTTTTTGAATTTTCACATTACGACGATGATGGTTTTCCGCATTTTACTGAGAAGGAACCAATCCCGGAATTAAAACCAAATGAACAGTCGCTTCTTATGAAAAAGGCTGTGATACAGTATTTTATTGATGAAAAACTATTTGATGAAGAAGTTTTAAGTTCATTGGGCTAAACGTTGTTTAAACTAAATTCGTTAAAAATCAGTTTTTTAAGAAAAAATGCACAATATTTTGGTGCATTTTTTGTTCTCATAATGTTAAAATCAGTAATTTTAACATTCGTAATTTAAAATAATTCAATGAATCAAAGATTTATTCCGATAATTTCAATACTGATGTCCATCTCTGTCGTGATTTTCGTCACGCTGCAGATCAAATGGCTGAAGGAATATTATGGCGCTTTGGATCAGGATTTTTCAAACAAAGTGAGCATCGCTCTTGACCAGTCGGTGAAAAAAATCGAGGACATCGAATACAACCAGCTTATCAATGAAAATTACAAGAATTTCGGGAAGACTGTTCTGGCCAACAATGCGCAGCCGAGTTCAACCATCATTCAGCAAACTGAAGATTCTGCGAGCAAAAGAACGATTACCTACCAGAAAAACATCATCGAAAGAGAAAACCTTCCCATTTCCAATACCGGCGACAGCCTGAACCGGATAAAACTGTGGACCGATGAAAACCTGATAAAAATCCAGCGCGACACCACGAAACGTGAAGCATTGACCGCAGCGCTCAATTCATCCATAAATTCCGGGGAATTCAGTCTGAAGGAATTTGTCCGCGTGGAAGGCAGCAACAGACCGATTGAAAAACGGGTTTCTCCGCAAACCATTGATTCTGTGGTGTCGAATGCATTGAAAAACAATGGGATTACGAGCGGTTTCGGCTACGGCATTTTTGATAAAAACAATAAACTTACCACGCTTACCAACGAAGATTACAGAAAACAGCAAACCAACACAAAGTATGACAAAGTCCTTTTCAGGGACAGCAAAGACAACCCGCTTTATACGCTGTCTTTGGTATTCCCGAGAAAAGATGTTTCGCTGATAAAAAACAATCTTCCGATGCTGCTGGGAACTTTCCTGTCACTGCTCACCATTCTTGGGATTTACATCACTTCCATCAACTATATGATGCAGCAGAAACGTATTGCGGATGTGAAGACCGATTTCATCAACAATATGTCGCATGAGTTCAAAACGCCTTTGGCAACAATTTCTGTAGCAACTGATTCTTTGGCAAATGACACAATAGCGACCAATCCGGAAAAAGTAAAATACTATTCGCAGCTGATAAAACAGGAGAACCTGCGGATGAAAAAACAGGTTGAAAACGTATTGAATATGTCGAAACTGGAGCGCAATGAAGTACAGCTTTTCCTGAAAGAAACCAATATGAGACAGCTCATTCGGGACATCAGCCAATCTTTCCAATTGATCGTCAATGAAAGAAATGGATCACTGATTCAGGAATTTGATGCGGACCGCTACATCGTGAAAGTGGATGAATTCCACATCTCGAATATGCTGGTAAACCTCTTGGACAACGCCAATAAATATTCGCCGGAAGCACCGGAGATAAAGGTGAAAACCAAAAACGAAGGCCACTGGTACGTGATCGAAATCTCCGATAAAGGGATGGGAATGGATGCCATCAATAAAAACAAAATCTTTGAAAAATTCTTCCGCGAAGAAACCGGAAATATCCATAACGTAAAAGGCCAGGGGCTCGGGCTGTCTTATGTAAAGAAAATCATCGAGCTTCACAAAGGACAAATCCACGTAGAATCAGTAAAGGGAAAAGGCTCTACGTTTACGATAAAACTACCGATGAGCTGATTACAATTAATAATTAACAATGAAAAATTAATAATTATTAGAACCGAAAACAAACTATGAAAAACCCGACTGAAAATCCTATTAGACATAAGTCTTTTGAATTTGCTGTTAGAATTGTGAATTTATATAAAATGCTTACGTCAGAGAGAAAGGAATTTGTAATGTCTAAACAATTATTACGTTCGGGGACATCAATCGGAGCAAATATTGAAGAAGCGGCTGCAGCTTTCAGTAAAAAGGAATTTATTGCCAAAAATCAAATCTCATACAAAGAATCTTTCGAGACGTCTTTTTGGTTGAGGCTTTTAAACAGAACAGAATATTTAAACGACAAAGAATTTCAATCGATGTTTGATGACAATGAAGAGATTATTAAAATTCTTACATCAATTTTAAAAACCAGTAAAAACAATGAAGATTAAAATTCTTCATTATTATTTTTTAATTATTAATTAATAAAGATATGAGCAACAGAATCTTATTAGTAGAAGACGACCAGAGTTTTGGTGCGGTGCTTAAGGACTATTTAACCATCAATAACTTTGAAGTGACGCTGGCGACAGATGGCGAACAGGGTTTGAAAGAATTTACAGAAAATGAATTCGATATCTGCATCTTTGACGTGATGATGCCGAAAAAAGACGGTTTCAGCCTGGCTGAAGATGTGAAGAAAATCGATAAAAACACGCCGATTATTTTCCTTACCGCAAGAAATATGCGCGAAGATATCCTGAAAGGCTATCAGATTGGCGCCGACGACTATATCACAAAACCGTTTGATACGGAGCTGCTTCTTTACAAAATAAAGGCGATTCTTCAGCGCAGCACAACTCTTGAAAATGAAGAACAGGAACAGTTCAAAATCAGCAATATTTTCTTTGATTCCATGCTGAGACAGCTGCGTGTTGGCGACAATGAATACAAGCTTTCGCCAAAGGAAAATGAGCTGCTTAAGCTGCTTTGCATTCACAGAAACGACTTTATGCCGAGAGATTTAGCATTAAGAAAAATCTGGAAAAAGGAAAACTATTTCACCGCAAGAAGTATGGACGTTTACATCGCCAAACTTCGTAAACTCCTGAAAGACGACGAAGGGCTGGAAATCATCAACGTGCACGGCGAAGGTTTCAGGCTTTTGGTAAAGAATTAATTCAATTTAAGTAAAAAATCCCGTTTTTTTTTACGGGATTTCGTTTTTATACCAAACTGTTTTTATCAGTATAATTAAGCTTAAAGAAAATCGCAGTCATAATCGAAAAGGCAAGCAATGAACTTCCGCCATAACTGAAATACGGTAACGGAATCCCTACGGTAGGGAAAAGCCCCATCACCATCCCGAGATTAATTCCAAAGTGAATTAAAAGAATTGAGGCAAAACAGTAACCGAAGACCCGGTTGAAGATGGTTTTCTGATTTTCAGCGAGAAAATAAATCCGGCCGATGTAAACGGCATACGCCAAAACAAGTAAAACGCTTCCAAAAAAGCCCCATTCCTCGCCTACTGTACAGAAAATATAGTCAGTTTCCTGTTCGGGCACAAACTTTCCCTGAGTAACGGAACCCTGTTTGTAACCTTTACCAAAAAAACCTCCGGATCCGATAGCCGTCTTAGAATATAAAAGGTTGTAGCCTGAAGTATCGCGGAATGCTTTTTCGCCTTTATAAAGAACCTCAATTCTTTCCCGTTGGTGCTTAGGCATTTTTTCCAGAATTTTTGGGGTAGCCATCGCTAAGCCGCACAAAACCCCAACTGCGCCTATAATTGAAGCAATAGAAATTACATTCCAGGAAATTCTGCGGTAGTTCAATAGAATCAAAATGCCGGCTAAAGCCAGAATTCCGAAAACAACATATAGTGGATTCACGGCCAGCGAAATAAGAAATACCGCTGCTAAAATCCCTATTACGCCGAAAAACCATCCGCTCAAGCCTTCACGGTAAAGCGCTATCACAAAAGCTCCGAAAACCAACAGTGAACCAACATCCGGAATTGCTAGGACCACTATTGCGGGAATGCCGATAATCGCAAGCGACGTCCACAATGATTTTTTATATCTGAGATTAAAATCCGGACCGGCAACGTAGTTGGACAACATCAAGGCTGTTCCAATCTTTGCAAACTCCACCGGTTGCATGGTAAATCCGCCGAATTTATACCAGTTTTTCTGACCCAGAATTTCAGTTCCGAAGGGAAATAACCCGATCAGAAGCAAGACACCGCCAATATAGAAGATACCCGACAGGTTCTCGAAAAACTTGGATCGCGTAACGAATATGATGAAACCAATGAATAATGACAGGATAAAGAAAATCAGCTGTTTTTTGCCCAAACCTTCATCCACACTGTAGATATTGGCTACAGCGAAAAGGCAAATCAGAATATAAAGTCCGATTCCGGTTTTATCTAATCCTTGCGCCCACTTCATTTTGGTTTGTTTGGTGTTTGGGTTTGTAACTGTTTTTTCTTCAGAGCCTCGCGCTGTTTCGCGGCCTGCCTTTCATTGAACCTTAGTTTTAAAGAATCTCTTTTATAAATTAAGCTGCTTCTGAGATTTTTGTCTGTAATGGTTCGCAAACTGTCCTCGATACTGATGATCCTTAACGAATCTTTATCCGGCTCTTTATAAAGCCCTTTCCTCTTCAGGTCGGCGATCCATTGCCTCCGGTATTCGCCCATAAAACTCGAAGTCACCATTTTCTTGTAAAGGTGTTCGCGTTTCACGGTTCCGGTAAGATATTTTTCTGCAATTACTGCACTCGCAGGCCCTGCCCAGGTTGCACCAAAACCAGCGTGCTCCATAAGCGCTACCACCACAATCTTGGGTTTGTCGGCCGGAGCAATAAGTACGAAAACCGAGTTGTCCTTCCCCTGGGGAACCTGCGCGGTACCGGTTTTTGCAAGCATGGTGAAATCGTTTGATTTAAGGCCTCTCGCCGTTCCGGCCTGCACTACGGCTTCCATTCCTTTCAGTACCGGTTCGAAATGCTTTGGGTCTACCAATGTTTTGTGTTTTACCTTAAAGCGGGGATCAGGATTGGGTTTCCCGTCGATTGATTTTACAATATGCGGCGTGTAATAAAACCCTTTATTGGCAATAGCTGCAACACCATTGGCCAGCTGCAGCGGCGTAAGCATGACGTCTCCCTGGCCCATCCCGTTAAAAACGGCTCCTGTTGCAAGTGGATCCCATTTTTTCGGATCAGCTTTATTGCCGCTGGCTTTGTAAATGGAAGCCATTCTTTTTTCATAAAATTCACCGGTGGGGATTCTGCCTTTCACCCCGGCTGCGAGGTCATTGTTAAGAAACTCTCCGAAACCGAAACTCTTCATAATTGCTTTCCACTCATCCACGCCTTTGCTCGGGTTTCCGGGATATTTGTTAATGATGGCCAGGTAAGCATAAGAAAAATAACAGTTGCTCGAAACCTGAATGGAAGGAATAAGCGGATCTGCACCGCCGTGACCTTTAATTCTCAATCCTCTGTAGTTGAAACCACCACCGCATGGGAAAACCGTTTTCTCGTCCATAACGCCCATTTGCATTGCAGCCAAAGCCGTAAACATCTTGAAGGTAGAACCCGGCATGTGCGCTGACTGGATTGAGCGGTCAAACATCGGCTGGTTAAATTTATCGTTGACCAGTTTGCTGATTTCTTTGGACTTGTTTGGACCAGTAAAAATATTTGGATCGATATCGGGGCCGGTTGCCAGCACCAGGATCTCACCATTATTGGGATCCAGCGCAACAATTCCGCCGCGCTTGTTCACCATCATTTCTTCTGCAATCCGCTGCAGGTCATAATCGATGGTTAACGTAATGTCTTTTCCGGTAATAACGTCTTTGTCCAGTTCGCCGTTTTTGTACGGGCCCACATTTCTTAACTTAATATCTTTCTGGATGTACTGAACACCTTTTATACCCCGCAATTCCTTCTCGTAAGCCTTTTCAACACCTGACTTCCCGATATTATCTCCGGGAAGATAATACAGAGAATCTTTTTTGAGGTCGTAATCATTCACTTCGCTTGTATAGCCCAGCAAATTGCCGGAAGTATTGACTTCATACTGGCGCTGCGGCCTCTGAACGATACTGAACGCCGGATATTTAAAGATAATTTCCTGAATTCTGGCGACTTCTTCACGGCTTAAATTCTTCATAAAAGTCATCGGGGTGACCTTCGAATAATATTTTTCCTTTTTTAAATTCTGAATTCTTTTAATAAAATCCTGTTTGCTGATTTTCATTAAATTACAAAATCCTATTGTATCGAAATCGGGCTTCAGTAGTGCCTGTGTAAAAGAAATCTCGTACGAAGGCATATTTCCTACGAGGATTTTTCCGTTACGGTCGAAGATAATTCCCCGCTGTGGAATGATGTATTCGGTTTTAATGGAAGTGTTCGCAGCATTAAGCGCATACCTGTCTGTGAACAGCTGCAAATAAGCAAGCCTCACTATAAAAATGAGAGCAAGGGAGACAAGGACGGTTAATATTTTAAAATACTGGGACTTCACACTTTCTGTTTAATCTTTAATGCCAACGCATAAATCAAAATAAACACAAATGAAATTAAACTTGTTGCTAAAATATTGAAAAATACCTCAAAAAAACGGCTCAGTTTGAAAAACTCGAGGAGCTGCACCACCAGCTGGTGAAAAAATATGCTTGAAAGTATGAAAAATAAAAACTGCGACCATTGCAGTGACTGAAAAGAGAAGAAATCAGTTGACGTATCTGTGGATGTCCTAAAAATGATTGTCCTGAAATACGCGACGATCGTAGTCGCAAAAGCGTTGATTCCCCAGGTTCCCAAAAATGCATCTATGGTAAGACCAAGCAGAAAACTAAGTCCCAGAAACACATACCGGTTTCTGAAAAACGGGTAGAACATCACAAATACAGGATAGAGCACCGGCGTAAACTTACCAAAAAGCGTAATGCGGTTCAGCACAAAGATCTGCAGTGCCGTAAGCAGTGCGATCATCAATATATCTGTGGCTATATTTCTGCTAATCATCTCTCTCCATTGCTGCTTTTAGAGTGTCTTCGATCTTGCGGACTTCAGCTTTCTTCAGGTTTTTAACGACGTATATTTTACTGATATTGCCCATCGTCTCGCTCAGCTCTACTGAAATATCCCAGAATCCTGTTTTGGTGTCAACCTCATAGCCGGCAACGCGGCCAATCATAATTCCCTGCGGGAAGATCGCTGACTTGCCGTCTGTAACCACCGTGTCGCCAACCTTCAGAGGAACATATTTAGGAATATCCGAAAGGTGCATCAGTCTGGAATTTTCGCCGCGCCAGCTTAAAGTTCCGAAATATCCCGACTTCTTAAGCGCCGCATTGATTTTAATCTTATTAGTGCTTAGGACCGACTGCACCAGCGCGTAATTATCTGTCGTATTCACCACGATCCCGGCTATACCTTTCGGCGCAATGACGCCCATTTTCGGGCCTACGCCCTGCAGCCTTCCGCGGTTGATGGTGAAATAATTGTCTTTACGATTGATACTGTTATAAACAATGTCGCCATCAACAAATGTATAGATCTGTCCGCCGCCGACCGTATCATGAACTTTTCTGAAAACCGGATAATTCCCCTGCTGTTTTCCGTAGAGCTGCTCCATCAGCTGCTTGTTTTGAGCAACCAGCTGCTCATTGGTCTGTTTCAGTTTGAGGTAAGAAGTACCTTCATCAATATATCCCGAAACAGTGGAGTTGAATGCCGCTGTCTGTCCTGCAATCCAACTCTGCTGCATAGAGTTTCTGCTGAAAATCAATACAAGAGCAAAGATTTGCAAGAATATAAAGAAGACGAACAATCCGTTCTTCGAAAATAATCTCAACAAAAACCCCATCCAAAAAAAGCCGTGAAAATTTTAAATTATCTAATCAGGAAATTGAATTTATCCATGTTTTTCAGAGCGATACCTGTCCCACGAACTACCGCACGCAAAGGATCTTCCGCTACGAAAACCGGCAAACCTGTCTTTTTGTGAAGCCTGTCTGCCAAACCTCTTAAAAGCGCTCCGCCGCCGGCAAGGTAAATTCCTGTTTTATAGATATCTGCAGCAAGTTCCGGAGGTGTAAGCGAAAGCGTCTCCATCACCGCATCTTCAATTCTGATGATCGATTTATCAAGAGCTCTTGCGATTTCCTTGTAACCCACCATGATTTCTTTTGGCTTCCCTGTGATCAGATCTCGTCCCTGAACCGGGATATCTTCGATGTCTACATCAAGTTCTTCAACCGCTGAACCAACTTCAATTTTTACTCTTTCCGCAGTTCTTTCACCGATGTACAGGTTGTGGTGTGTTCTTAAATAATAAGCAATATCACTGGTGAAAACGTCGCCCGCGATTTTTACAGATTTATCGCAAACAATTCCGCCAAGCGCGACTACTGCAATTTCTGTCGTACCGCCGCCTATGTCGATAATCATGTTACCTTCAGGCTTTTGCACGTCGATCCCAACACCTATTGCCGCTGCCATCGGTTCATAAATCAACCTTACTTCCTTAGCGTTTACTTTCTGCGCAGAGTCACGAACGGCTCTTTTTTCAACTTCGGTAATCCCTGATGGAATACAGATTACAATTCTAAGTGCTGGCTGAATCAGTTTTCCTTTGATTCCCGGAATTTTCTTAATGAATTCCTTGATCATGTGTTCAGAGGCGTGGAAATCTGCAATTACACCGTCTTTCAGCGGACGGATTGTGCGGATGTCTTCATGCGTTTTCCCCTGCATATGTTTGGCCTGCTCCCCAACTGCAATCGGTTTACCGCTGGTACGCTCAATTGCCACTATTGATGGCTGGTCAATTACGATCTTGTTATTATGTATAATCAGTGTGTTAGCCGTCCCGAGGTCAATCGCAATTTCTTGCGTGAACATATCAAATAAACCCATTCTTTCTTCTAAATTAATAAGTGTACAAAGATATAAATTTAGAGCTATTCTAAAAATTGATATCCTCTAATATTTGGTTAAAATTTTATTAAAGTTTTCTGTATTTCTGTATAATTTACAGAAGGATAGCCCCAACAAAACTTATATAATCATTTAAAAAAACTTAAATTTGCACACTATTTTAAAAATTAAATGAAAAACATAAGGAATTTCTGCATAATCGCGCATATCGACCATGGTAAATCTACGCTTGCAGACAGGCTTCTGGAGTACACCAACACGGTGACGCAAAGGGAACTGCAGACCCAGACCCTGGACGATATGGACCTGGAAAGAGAGCGTGGCATCACAATCAAGTCGCACGCGATCCAGATGGATTATGAATATAAAGGTGAGAAATACGTTCTAAACCTCATTGATACACCGGGACACGTGGATTTTTCCTATGAAGTTTCCCGTTCAATCGCTGCCTGCGAAGGAGCGCTCTTGATTGTTGATGCTGCGCAAAGTATACAGGCACAGACCATTTCTAATCTTTATCTGGCGCTTGAAAACGACCTGGAAATCATTCCGATCTTAAACAAAATCGACCTGCCTTCTGCAAATCCTGAGGAGGTTACGGATGAAATTGTGAATCTTTTGGGGTGTTCACCAGACGATGTTCTGCGTGTCTCGGGGAAAACGGGCGAAGGTGTTCATAATCTTTTAGAGCAGGTTGTAGAGCGAATTCCTGCACCACAAGGTGATGAAAACGGGCCCCTGCAGGCACTGATTTTTGATTCCGTATTTAATCCGTTCCGTGGAATTGAGGCTTATTTTAAGGTGGTGAACGGCAGCATTAAAAAAGGCCAGAAAGTAAAATTCATGGCGACGGACAAAACGTACGATGCTGATGAAGTTGGAACTTTGAAGCTGAAACAGGCGCCGAAACAGGAAATTAAATGTGGTGACGTAGGCTATATAATTTCAGGAATTAAAGATGCCCGCGAAGTAAAAGTTGGCGACACCATCACCTCCACCGATAACCCTGCACCGAAAGCAATCGAAGGTTTTGAGGAAGTAAAACCGATGGTATTTGCTGGAATTTATCCTGTGGAATCCGAAGATTTTGAAGAATTAAGAACATCTCTTGAAAAATTAAGACTGAACGATGCTTCACTGGTTTTTGAAGCTGAAAGTTCTGCAGCTTTAGGATTCGGTTTCCGATGCGGATTTTTGGGAATGCTTCACATGGAAATTGTGCAGGAGCGTCTGGACCGCGAGTTTGATATGAACGTCATCACAACCGTTCCGAACGTATCGTATATTGGATACTCCAAAAAAGAACCCGAAACGCCAATTCTGATCAACAACCCCTCTGAAATGATGGATCCGTCAATCCTCGACCGGGTTGAAGAGCCCTATATCAAAGCTTCCATTATCACGAAATCTGATTTTGTAGGTGCGGTGATGACTCTTTGTATCGAGAAAAGGGGAGAAATTGTGAACCAGTCCTATTTAACCTCAGACCGTGTGGAATTGGTGTTCAATATGCCTTTGGCGGAAGTGGTCTTTGATTTTTATGACCGTTTAAAATCCATTTCCAAAGGTTACGCTTCATTTGATTACCATCCAATAGGTTTCCGCGCATCGAAACTTGTGAAAATGGATATCCTGATTAATGGCGATATGGTCGATGCCCTTTCTTCATTAATCCACGAAAGCAATGCTTACCACATCGGTAAAAAAATGTGCGAAAAACTCCGTGAGCTGATTCCAAGACAGCAGTTTGACATAGCAGTGCAGGCAGCCCTGGGAACAAAAGTCATTGCCAGGGAAACGATCAAAGCACTACGGAAAGACGTAACAGCAAAATGTTATGGTGGTGATATCTCTCGGAAGCGTAAACTTCTTGAAAAACAGAAAGAAGGTAAGAAAAAGATGAAGCAAATCGGCCGCGTTGAAGTGCCGCAATCAGCATTTATGGCTGTTTTAAAATTGAATGATTAGGGCGAAAAAGACAAGTTTAGTTTTAATTTTTAATAATAAAATCAAATGTCTCAAAGCCAAACGATGTAGGCTGCGCATCGTCTAAAACCTCTATCTATTACGAGGAAAAAAACGCAAAAAAAGCCGTTTTCACCAGTTGTGAGACGGCTTTTTTGGTGTTATTCATTTTTATTTCGGCAAGCCCTTCTTTAAAGCTACATTAGCTCTGGAAATGGCTTTACGCTCTTTCCATTCCATATATTTTTTCTTGAAGCGCTTTTTCATAAAATTATCAAAACTTCGCTGAACAGTTAAGTTCCATAATGAATGGGCTTTAACCTTCCATTTGTCCCAGGCTCTTAGCGAAATGGAGAAACTGCCGTCTACATACTTCATCCAGTGCCACCATCCTGTCGGCATAAAAAGCGTATCACCGTGCTCCAGGAAACACTCAATGCCTTCTACGCCATTAAGCGCCGGAAATTTCTCAAAATCAGGATTTTCGATGTCATAATCCTCAAGAGCGTAGGTTGCGTACGGTATTTGGTAGAGGCGGTCCTTCCACTTGTAATCAAAAAGCATAATGTGCTTTCTTCCGCCAAAATGGGTATGGAAGATATGCGCCATATCAATATCGAAATGCAGAAAGGTTACCGAACCCTTCCCGCCAAAAAACATATTGGGATATTTATCCAGAAAACCTCCCATCAGTTCTTTTGGTGCAATATAATCCTGTAAAAGCTTCGGTGCGTGGACAATAGGGTCGAACAGGAAAATCCGCAGATCGGTAGGTTTTTCTTTAATCAAATCTATATAATCCCCAAATTTCATTTTGGCTGCAGATGCATTGATCGGTGCCGCTGGGTCTGCTTTCGAAGAGTCATACAATGGCACCTCCACATCTCCAACGACTTCTTTCATATAATCCAGGTTCCATTTTTCGTAGGCCGGCCACTTACGCGCCATATTCCTGATAACCACAGGTTTTCTGGGCTTCAGATATTTTATCACGAACTCTTCCTGTGTGATGTCTTCTACAACGTCAATCGGGTTCAAAATTAATCCCATCTCTTATATATTTCGCTGCAAAATTATTAAAAATGGAATAAGAAAATGTAAATTATAATCTTGATATTGAAACTCGTATTATGAAATATTTCATAGGCAATCTTAAAGGAAATAATAAGCTTCCGGTAGATATCTGTAACAAAAAATGGAATAAAGCGTCTAATCCAATAAATTATCACAATGAAACGAGCTTTTGCGGGTATATTTTCTTTGGCGTTTATACTTTCTTTTTCGCAGAAAAAATGGACGTTGCAGGAGGCAGTGGATTATGCGGTGCAGAACAATCATCAGGTGATTGCAAACAGCTACAACAAGCAGCTGCAGGACAAAAATCTGGAAATCGCACGCAGGCAAAAACTTCCTTCAGTTTCAGGGAGCGTTTCAAATAATTTCAGCTTCGGGCAACAGCGGTATATCAACGTCACACAGCGAAATGACAACTTTACCAACAGTGCAAATGTAGGTGCTGATATATTGCTTTATAACAACGGCAGGCTCGAAAAAATGTACCGTAAAACTGAATTCGAGGTGGAAGCCGCTAAATATGATGTAGAAAGCATCAAGAACAACATCTCGCTCCAGATTGCACAGGAATATCTCTCGGCGCTTTTAAACAAAGAAATTGTCACCATCAATAAAAGTGCTGTGGATAATGCTGAACGCCTTTACAAACGGGCAAAGATAACTACGGAAGTAGGAACAACACCGCAAACAATTCTGGCTGAAGCTGAAGCAGCACTGGCGCGCGAAAAGCAAAATTTAAAAGCCTCTGAAATTAATGTGAACAGGAGTCTGTTTTCTTTAGCCCAACTTCTTCAACTACCCGATTATAAAGATTTTGATATCGAGGATGTTCCGCTACAGAATAATATCGAAGCTCCTTTATATGCCGCTGACGCCATTATGAACACGGCGTATCAGCAGCAGCCACAAATCAAAGCGGCTGAAAACCGCATCAAAGCGGCCGAAGCTCAAACAGAAATCACCAAAACCGCTTTTTTCCCAACCATCACGGGAAATGCTGGGCTGCAGACTAATTATTTTAATCCGTTCAACGCCAATAACAACGGTTTTTTTAAACAGTATGCGGACAATTTTGGGCAGTATGCCGGCGTAAGTGCCAACATTCCGATTTTCAATAAAGGGATCACCCGAATTCAGGTAGAACAAGCCAAAATAAATGAAGACGCAGCCAGGACTTCTCTGCTTCAACAAAAACAGGAAATAAGACAGAACGTACAAAAAGCGCAGTTCGACGCCGAAAGCAATTACGAAAATTACCTCGCTGCCGTGGAAGCTGAAAAAAGTTCCGCATTGGCACTGGATTTTGCGGAGAAAAGTTATGCCGCCGGCAGAACAACCATTTATGACCTGAATGCCGCCCGAAATAACCATGCCAGCGCAAAAGGAGCCGTGGCACAGGCGAAATACAACTATCTTTTCAGCCTGAAACTGCTGAATTTCTATGCGGGAATTCCCTTGTCTTTATAAAACTTTTTCGGATATTTGATGTAGAAATGTCTATTGAAACTTTAAAGAAATATCTGCCGGAAAACACTCTGCCTTTTCTTAAAAACTGGTTTGGACCGTATTTTATCCACATCAAAATAACCAGAGAACGAAATTCAAAATTAGGCGATTACCGGAAACTGCGCGACAACAGCCACGAGATTACGATAAATTCAACACTGGAACCGCAACTGTTTTTCTTTGTTCTCACCCATGAACTGGCACATATGCTGTCTTTTGAAAAGTTTGGCCACCGGATCGCGCCGCACGGCAGTGAATGGAAACAAACCTTTCGGAATATGCTCGTCGAAAGCATATCCATCTACCATCAGGATTTACAAAAAATAATTCTGGAATTTGCCAAGTCGCCAAAAGCAAACTTCATGGCAAGCCCGGACCTCGTAAGGTATTTTCGTTTAAAAGATAATGCCGGCGGCCATGTTTTTGTTGAAGAGCTTGAACCGCATAACGAGTTCATTTACAACAAACAAAGATATATCTTAATTGAAAAGTTAAAAAAAAATTACCTTTGCAGGAATTTGGACAATGGCAAAACTTACAGCTTCAGAGGTTTAGCCAGCGTACAGAAATTAAATCCATAAAATGCCTACATCAAATAATTATTGTGTGATAATGGCCGGCGGCATCGGTAGCCGTTTCTGGCCAATGAGTACCATGAAGTTCCCGAAACAGTTTCAGGATATTTTAGGTACGGGGAGAACGATGATCCAGCAAACCTATGACCGTGTGAGCCAGCTGATCCCGAGAGAAAATATCTTCGTAATCACCAATAAAGAATATGTGGGACTCTGCGCACTGCAGCTCCCGGAAATTCCGGAAGAAAATATCGTGGGCGAACCCATGATGAAAAACACCTCAGCCTGCAACCTGTACATGGCCAATAAAATTGCCCAAATTAATCCTGAGGCAAAACTGGTCGTATTACCTGCTGACCACCTGATCCTGAAGGAGCAAAAATTCATTGCGAAAATAGAGCTGGCTTTCAAACTTGTTTCTGAAAATGATTACCTGGTGACATTGGGAATCAAACCAACGCGTCCGGATACCGGCTACGGCTACATTCAGTATCTGTCGAATGACACGGATGAAGTCTTTAAAGTGAAAACCTTTACCGAAAAACCCAGTCTTGAGATCGCCAAAACGTTTATCGAAAGTGGCGACTTCCTTTGGAATGCGGGCATTTTTGTATGGAGTTGTAAATCAATCTTATCGGCATTTGATAAATATCTGCCGGAAATGGTTCAGCAATTCAATTATTGCGAATATAATTCTAATGCTGAAGGTGACTGCATTGACATGATTTATCCGAAAGTTGCAAAAATTTCAATCGATAACGGAATTCTGGAAAAGGCTAAAAATGTTTACGTAATACCGGCAGACCTCGGCTGGAGCGACCTTGGAACGTGGACGTCTGTGTATCAAAATGCAGAAAAAGATGACTCCAATAATTCCCTGAATTCCAAAAACGTTTTGATGTACAATTCGAAAGGAAATATCCTGAGGCTGAAAAATAAAAATAAAGCCGCTGTTATAGACGGGTTGAAAAACTACATCATCGTCGATACCGATAAAGCGCTTCTCATCTGTCCGCGCGACAACGATCAGCTTATCAAAGATTATGTACTCGACCTAAAGAACTTCAAGAAAGGCGAACGCTTTATGTAATCAGGAAAGGCGTCGCGCCATCTCCATTTTATATGCCATAAGCTGGGAGATGTTATTGGCCTTATACACCGCCATATCAGCTTTGACCCCTGTGAAGAGTTCCTCCACGGTCTCTGTCCACAGTTTTAGCCAGTGCTCAAAGTGGTATTTTTCCATCGCAACCATTTCATTGATTGGAAAATGGGCAGCCATAGGATTTCCTTTGTAAGAAATCTGTCCGAAAAGCAGCGTTTCCCAAAATTTGTACATTTTTGACAGATGCTCATTCCAGTTTACCTTGGCCACATCATTGAAGAAAAAACCAATGGTCTCATCTTTCTGAACCTTTTGGTAAAAAGTATTGACCAAAAGTTCAATATCTTCCCGTGTTTCAAGTTTTTTCATTCTGCAAAATTAGATTATTAATCAGGAAATGATCTAAAAAAATGCCGAAGTATATTTCCGGCATTTTAAGGTTAGCTTTGATTAAACCTTTACGAGTCCACCCTTTCCGCAGTGTATTTTTTCACCAAATCCTGCTGTACATTTGGCGGAACAAGTTTATAATCGGAAAAACTCATCGAGAATTTCGCTTTCCCACCGGTAATTTGGCGAAGAGTGGAACCATAATCATCCATTTCAGCCAAAGGAACCTCAGCGATGATTTTCTGATAATGCCCTTCGGAATCCATTCCGGAAATAACAGCGCGGCGCGCCTGCAAATCGCCCATCACGTCGCCAGTAGCATCGTTCGGACAAAGGATTTCTACGTGATACATTGGCTCAAGCAACTGCGGCTTTGCGTTTTGGAAGGCTTCTTTAAATGCTCCTGATGCTGCCAACTGGAAAGAAATATCGTTACTGTCCACACTGTGCATTTTGCCGTCGTAAACAGAAACGCGGATATTTTGGCAAGGTGAACCTGTCAAAGAGCCGTTTTTCATCTGCGACATAATTCCTTTTTTGATGGCGCCGATATATCTGGAATCGATGGCGCCACCCACGATACACCAATAAAAGGCCAATTTTCCGCCCCAAGGCAAATCCTCAATCTCTTTCTGGCGGATATTGAAGTCTTGCGGGTCTTCCATGCCTTCGTAGAAATTTTCAACACGCATGTGAATTTCGCCAAACTGGCCGGCACCTCCCGACTGTTTTTTGTGCCGGTAATCGGCGTCTGCTTTTCCGGTGATCGTCTCGCGGTATGAGACTTTTGGGTTTTTCATCTGCATTTTCACACCGAATTCTTTTTCCAGACGCTGTTTTACCAAATCGATGTGCAGTTGCCCCTGCCCGCCAAGAATGGCTTCGTGCGTATCGTGGTCTATATCCACTTTCAGCGTTGGGTCTTCTTCTTTAATTTTGTTTAAAGCAGCGAAAAGTTTCTCGGTTTCAGCAGAAGATTCGGCAGAAACCGCTTTTCTCACGCGGCTTTCAGGGAACTCCATCGGACGGACTTTCCGGTTCAACCCTCTAGCATTTAAAGTATTATTGGTGTGTGCGGATTTTAGTTTTACGGTAACGCCCAAATCTCCGGCTTCCAGTTGATTAACGGGAGTTCTGTCTTTACCTTCGGCTACAAATAACTGCGAAATGCGCTCAATTTCACCATTATCCGCGTTAATGAGTTCATCGCCCGGCTTCAGGGTTCCGCTCAATACTTTAAAATAAGAAAGCAGACCAACCTGCGGCTCAGAAGTTGTTTTATAAATGAAAATCGTGGTCTTGTCATTCGGGTCGTAAGCCACTTCGCTGCCGTCTTCCATCACGCGTTTTGGCCGGTCCATCGGCGAAGGTGCGATATCGTCGATAAAGCCCATAATTCTTCCGCTGCCCATATCTTTCAGTCCGGAAGCCACAAAAACAGGGAAAAACTGCTGGTGGGCGAGCGCAATGGTAATTCCTTTGGCGAGTTCTTCTTCGGAAAGATGACCTTCTTCGAAATATTTTTCCATTAAACCTTCCTCGTTTTCTGCAGCGATTTCCACCAAAGCGTTGTGCATCTCATTGGCGCGCGCCATTTCACTTTCAGGAATGGGTTTTTTCTCCGGTTTTCCGCCGTCTTTAGGGAACTCGTACATCACCATCCGCAAAGCATCCACAATTTTGTTGAAGCCTTCCCCGGAATTTAAAGGATACTGAACCGGCACGAGTTTGCTGCCAAAACGTTCTTTTGCCTGAGTTAAAGTGGTCTCGAAATCTGCTTTAGGATGATCCATCTGGTTGATGACAAAAATTGCAGGAGTTTTGTATTTTTCAACATATTCCCACACCAGTTCGGTACCCACTTCCACGCCCGCAGCGGCGTTTAAAACAATGAGCGCCGTATCTGCAACCTTGAGGGAAGAAACCACTTCGCCTACAAAATCGTCGAATCCCGGCGTGTCTATAATATTGATCTTGTTGTTTTTCCAGTTCACGAACATCTGGTGCGAGAAAATGGTTTTGCCTTTTTCGTGCTCAATATCCGTAAAATCGCCGACCATGTTCTGCCCTTCCACAGAACCGCGGCGCCTGATGGCCCCGCCCTCGTATAACATCGTCTCTATAAGCGTAGTTTTACCGCTGTCGGAGTGACCCAGCAAAACCACATTCCGTAGATCTTTGGTTGTTGCACTCATAGTATGTATTATTTTAAATTATTTTCTTGAGCTGCAAAAAAGAAATGGTGTGCATTTGAATTTTTGGAAAACTAAAGTTACGAAAGTTTTTAATTGAAAATGTAGAATCTGGATGAGAAGGAATGTGATATTTGACACAATTCTGCAAAAAAGCCAAAGATTATTCACAAATCTTTTAATAATTGGAACAAGAAAAACCTTCGTGAATTCACTCCAATTCTTTATTTTTACTTAAATTTTTCGGAATGGTTTTAAGCAGAATTTGGTCGGCATTTATTATCGTGGCCATTGTGGTGGCAAGTATTAAGTATCTCTTTTCGCCGAATTATAAAGACATTTACAATGATATGGTGGTCGGCAAGGGCGGCGATACCGTGCAGATTGCGACCAGACCGATGGCTGAACTCAGTCCTCAAATACAGCAGAACCTTCTGAAAAAAGCCGATTATACTGAAAGCCACATCAGTTACAAAACCGATTCGCTGAAACAGAATGTTCAGGTTTACCGTGTTTCAGCTGCCGACGGCGTGATTGGAACCTCCGAAACCGCGGTAAAAATCTGCCTGGGATTGATTGGAATCATGACGCTTTTTATGGGCTTTATGAGCATTGCTGAAAAAGCCGGCGGCATCAATTTGCTTTCAAGGTTAATTCAGCCGTTTTTCTCGAAACTTTTTCCCGAAATTCCTAAAAACCACCCTTCTTTCGGACATATGATGCTGAATTTCAGCGCAAATCTGTTAGGTTTGGATAATGCCGCAACACCTTTTGGGTTGAAGGCAATGGAAAGCCTGCAGACACTGAATCCATCCAAAGATACCGCAAGCAACGCCCAGATTATGTTTCTGGCACTTCACGCCAGTGGTTTAACTTTAATTCCCGTGTCGATTATCGCCATCCGTGCCAGTATGGGCGCGGAAAACCCCACCGATATTTTCCTGCCGTGCCTCATTGCGACTTTTGCTGCAACGATGGCGGCGATGATTATTGTTTCCATCAAACAGAAAATCAATTTGTTTCAGCCCGTTGTTTTGGCTTATGTGGGCGGGATCTCTGCCGTTATCGCGGCCTTGGTGGTGTTTTTATTAAAACTGAATCAGTCTGAATTGGCAGAATTTTCAAAGGTATTAAGCAACGGAATTATCCTGTTGATATTTTTTGCCATTGTTTTGGGTGGCGTTTACAAGAAAATCGACGTTTTCGATTCCTTTATTGAAGGGGCAAAAGAAGGATTCTGGACCTCAGTGAAAATTATTCCGTATTTGGTGGGAATGCTCATTGCGATCTCACTTTTAAGGACTTCCGGTGTTTTTGAGGTGATTATCGACGGTATGAAATGGATTGCCGATGTTGCCGGGGCGGACACGAGATTTGTGGATGGACTTCCGACAGCGCTCATCAAGCCGCTTTCCGGTTCCGGCGCCAGAGGAATGATGGTGGATACGATGACGACGTTCGGACCAGATTCGTTTCCCTCCAGATTGGCAGGTGTTTTACAGGGCAGTTCGGATACTACTTTTTATGTGATTGCGGTGTATTTTGGCGCGGTGGCCATTAAAAACACGAGATATACTGTTGGTGCGATGCTATTGGCGGATCTGGTGGGGATTATCACGGCGATTACACTGGCGTATTTGTTTTTTGGGTAATTGATCTCCCGCAGACTGAGCAGATTGACGCTGGTGTTTTTGAATCGGACAGATTACACGGATTTTCTTAAACATAATTTAAACTGAAACTCTGAACCATTTGCAACTATAACTCCTAAACAAAACTTATGATTCACGATAAAGACTACATCATCCGCATTGTAAAGCAGTTCTCCGAAATGATTGCCAATATGCTTTTAGGTAAGAATGAAGGAACTTTGGAAGAACAGCAAATGGTTTTTGAAACCCAGATGAAGGATGTTTTCAAGATGGGTTTTGAGGAACTTTCTGAGATGAGCATCAACGAGATTTCGTCCTGGGTGAATGCCAAGGATGAGCCGCATCACACGGCTTATTATGAACTTCTCGGGCATTTATTTTATTATAAATTCAAAGATGAAGGTAAAAGGGATTTTGCAGATAAAGCCAGAACATTCTATGAACTGTGGCTGCAAAAAAGCCAGATTTTCTCTTTGCCGGTAATGGGCAGGATCAACGAACTGAAATGAAAAAGGCTGCAAATCTGCAGCCTCGATTATTTAATCATTACACTTTTTAGCAATACTCGTCGTACGCCGCCTGAAGGTTTGCAGCGATGGCACCTGCCGGATTTCCTTCAATATGGTGTCTCTCAAGCATATGAACCAATTCTCCATCCTTGAAAAGTGCTACACTTGGGGAACTTGGCGGGAACGGTGCCATGTGTTTTCTGGCTTCTGCAACGGCATCGCTGTCGAAGCCGGCAAAGACAGTCACCAGTTGGTCAGGCTTTTTATCTCCGGTTAAGGAATAGATCACGCCTGGTCTTGCAGCTCCGGCTGCACAACCACACACGGAATTTACCATTACCAATGTTGTCCCGGATTGCTTAAGCGCATCGTTCACCTGTTCTGCTGTTGTAAGGTCCTGGAACCCTTTATCTGTAAGTTCAGCCTTCATCGGCATTACTAATTCTTCTGGATACATAACTCGTTGTTTTAAGGTTTAACTATTTAAATTTTGAGAATTCAAATTTAATCAAATATCTATATCAATTCTATTGATTTATGTTATCAAAATTATTCCGTTTTTGAATTGTGGACAAAATGACCTTTATTTTTAATTTAAAAAAGAAAACCCGGAACAATCGCCTGCTCCGGGTTAACAATCAAATCGATATGCAAAGGTTGGATATCCTAAAAAATATTTGCGCCAGGAGATGCACAATACAATTTATTTAAAATTGAATTTCCGCTCTTACCTAACTATGAGAGAAGTTTCTTCGCCATCTCGGAAATGCTTTTACCGTCAGATTTACCGCCTAAAGTCTTGGACGCCACACCCATTACTTTTCCTAAATCTTTAAGGGTTTCAGCGCCCGTTTCGGCGATGATGGCCTTCATCTCTGTTTCGAGCTCTTCCGGAGTCAACTGCTTCGGCAGAAATTGCTCGATGACTTTCATTTGCGCCTCTTCCACTTCTGCCAGGTCATTTCTTCCCTGCGCTGCGAACTGCTCGTAAGAATCTTTTCTCTGCTTGATCATCCTCTGAAGGATTGCAATTTCCTGCTCAGCGGAAACTTCGGCGCCTTTTCCTTCAGTTTTAAGCAGAAGAATCTGCGATTTAACGGCGCGGAGTGAATCCAAAGCTATTTTGTCTTTCTCACGCATTGCGGTTTTAATCGCTTCGTTGATGGTGTCTTCTAAACTCATTTTTTTAATGTAATAGCGTATCAATTTACCAATCTACCCCCAACAACTACATTGGTAAATTGGTCCATTGATACTTTAATTAACTCTAGTCAACATCTTTATTTAAAAATCTGTTTTCTCTCAGTTGCATTTTTCCGTTGTTTTCAGAAAGAAAAGTATTGATGCTCTGCTCGGAAGCATTGAAGTTGTCAATGGAAATATTTTTTCTTTTGAAGGCAGGAACGGTCTCAAAATCAGAACTTTCATCAAAATTCTGGTAACGGGAATTGAATTCCTTCAACTTGTTTCTTCTTTCATTTACTTTATCGTTTGCTGTAGATTTGCTGATGAAGGTGAATTCTTCTTTTACCTCAACTTTGGATTCAGTAATAATTTGCTGCTCTTTGTAAACCGGTGCCGGAACCGGAGTTGGTTTTGCAACCGGCTCTTCAGGAATTTCGTTTTTTACCTGCTCAGCTTCTTCTATTTTTTCTTCTTTGAGGAATGGCTCATTTTCTACAGGTTCGTTTACAAAGAAGCTGAATTCTACCGGTTTTTCCTCGGAGAAAGATGATTTCTGAGGCTCATCTTTTTGAACCGGTTCTTCAACTTCAAATGAAAAAGACTGTGGCTCAAGCTCTTCCCCGAAGCCTTCGTAAGTGAATAAATCGGGCTCCTGCATCATTTCAGGCTCTTTTCTGAAAGAAACCGGTTCATGAATTTCTTCTTCCTCTTCTTCAGCAAAGAATTTTACCTGAGTTTTAGGCTCTTCTTCAACAATCATTTTTTTTTCAGAACTGCTCACCCGGAACTGCGGTGCATCATCTTCCTCATCATCTAACCTGAAAAGGCTTTTGCCTTCAAATTTCTCAATTTTCTGCTCCTCCCTTTCAGCTTTGGTTCTGAATGGAGATTCCTTCTGAACTCTTGTTTCCGAAGCTTCATCCAAAGGAATTTTAATGGTTTCTGTTGGCCCGTCGTGTTTCGGATTGTCTTTCGCAAAACCTGTCGCAATCACCAAAACGCTCACTGCATCACCCAATTCTTCATCAGTTCCAACACCAAAAATAATTTCTGCGGTATGTCCTGCTTCTTTCTGGATGTGGTCCATGATTACCCCGATTTCGTCCATCGTAGCTTCTTCGGCACCACTTCTGATGAGAAGGAGAACGTTTTTAGCACCCGTGATTTTGTTATCATTCAATAATGGGGAATCAAGCGCTTTTTTCACGGCTTCCTCAGCTTTATTTTCTCCGGAAGCTTTACCTGTTGACATCAGTGCCGTACCTGAATTTGCAAGAACGGTCTTGGCATCGCGGAAATCGATATTGATATCGAAATATCCGGTGATTACCTCTGCCATACCTTTCGCAGCGTTGGTAAGCACCTCATCAGCTTTCGAGAATCCCTGCTTGAAACCAAGGTTTCCGAACTGCTGGCGTAATTTATCGTTATTGATCACGATAAGTGAATCCACGTTATTTCTCAATCTGTCTAGCCCGCTTTCTGCCTGCTCCAATCTTCTTTTACCTTCAAAGCTGAAAGGAACGGTGACAATTCCTACGGTAAGAATGCCCATTTCCTTGGCAACCTTTGCAATAACCGGCGCTGCACCAGTTCCGGTTCCACCTCCCATCCCTGCAGTGATGAAGACCATTTTTGTGTTTTGCCCCAAAGCCGCTTTAATCTCGTCGATACTTTCGATGGCTGCTTTTTCACCCACTTCCGGGTCTGCGCCTGCGCCAAGCCCTTCTGTAGTAGAAACTCCAAGCTGAACTTTGTTGGCCACCGGATTATTGTCGAGTGTTTGCGCATCGGTATTACAGATCACGAAATCTACACCGTGAATTCCTGTTTCGTACATGTGCTTCAAAGCATTGTTGCCACCGCCGCCAACACCGATAACTTTTATGATTGATGAATTTCCCTTCGGTAAGTCAAATGAAAATCCCTGTGTTCCTATGTTTTCCATTTTGTATAGTGTTTTTTATTCTACTTCTTCAAAAAATTTTTTAACGCTTTCCATAATCTTCTGGCCAATAGTAAGTTTAGTTCTTCTTTTGGCTTCGGCAGTTTCTACAATTGTCGGTTCTTCGTTCTGGATCGAAGCTTCAATTTCAGAATTTACCTTTTCCACTGCCGGCTGTTCAGAAATGACTTCTTCCTCCTCGTTTACAGACGTCTTTTTGTCTCTGATTTTCAAACTTTCCATTAAAAGTCCGATCGCTGTAGCATATTCCGGACCCTTTAATAACTGGTTTTTATCGTTCGAAATATATTCATTGGCATACCCCAGACGGCTGTCGAAACCGGTGGTATAATTTGCCAGCTGCCGGATGTGCTTCAAATTGGATCCGCCGCCTGTAAGTACGATTCCTGCAATCAGTTTTTTCTTTTGTTCAAAGGCGCCGTAAGCTTTCAGTTCTGTATTGACCATTTCGAGAATTTCCTCGACGCGGGCATTGATCACCTGCGCTAAAGTTTTCAAAGAAATTTCCTTATCCTGACGACCATGCAGACCAGGAATAGTGACAAATGTACTGTCTTTTTCCATTTCAGGAACTGCGGAACCGAATTTTACTTTAAGCTGCTCAGCATGCTTTTCGATGATGGAGCAACCTTCTTTAATATCATCAGTAATAATTCCGCCACCGTAAGGAATTACGCAGGTGTGACGGATGATGTTATCCTTGAAAATCGCAATATCCGTAGTACCGCCGCCGATATCTACAATGGCAACGCCGGCTTCTTTTTCTTCTTTTGTTAAAACCGCTTCGGAAGATGCCAACGGTTCCAGCGTCAGGGCCTCCATTTCGAGGCCGGCTTCGCGCACGCATCTGGCAATGTTTCTGATGCTGCCCATCTGCCCCACAACCACGTGGAAATTGGCTTCCAGACGCTTGCCGTGCATCCCGATAGGTTCCTGAATTTCACCTTCAGAATCCACTTTATATTCCTGCGGAAGAACGTGGATAATCTCCTCGCCCGGCAGCATTACCAATTTTTTTACCTGTTCCTTTAAAGCTTCGATGTCCTCATCGCAGATGAATTTGTCCGGATTTTCACGCATGATATAATCCGAGTGCTGCAACGAGCGAATGTGCTTGCCCGCAATTCCCACGGTAACCTTGTGAATTGGTACGCCGGCGCTTTTCTGCGCTTCCTCCACCGCTGTTTTTATTGAGCTGATGGTCTGCGAAATGTTGTTCACAATTCCCTTGTGAACGCCGAGGCTTTTGGCCTTGCCGAGACCGAGAACTTCAATTTTCCCGCGGCTGTTCCGGCGGCCGACAATGGCGACAATCTTGGTTGTCCCAATGTCTAGTCCTACTGAATACTCCTGATGTTCCATTTGTTTATGTCGATTTGATTTTTTTTAGTTCTTTTTATCTGTGTTTTTCTTTTTCGGTTCTTCCTTCTTTTCCGTGACCTTTGGTTTTTCCCTGGCTTTGGATTCAGTTTTCTTTTCTACCTTTTTTTCTGCAGGTTTGGCAGCTTCAGGCTTTTTTTCAACGGGTTTTACTGAATTATTCTGCGTTGCCTGTGCGAGGGCTTTTTTCCGTACAATCTCGGGCGCTTTGTCAAATTCTTTTTTCCGCGCGGAGATAATGCTGTCGTTCTCCTTGTAATTTGGATTTAGGGTGGTCACAATCTGATTATCGTACCGTACCGAAACCTTAGAATATTTCTGCGGATCCTGATAAACCAGAAATTTCTCTACAAAGGCCTTGAAACCTTTAACCTTAAATTCAATATGATCCAGATCACCGATTTCTACCCTGAAATTTCCTTCGCTGGTAAGCAGATAATAGCTGTTCTTTTCTTTTTTAATCCCTATAAAATACTTGCGGCTGAAATCGTCTTTATTAATTTTTTCCACCAGTTCTGCAAGTTTTAGATATTCGCCTCTCTTCACATCGCCCGTCACCAACATTGACGGGTGCGAATAATTTTTGGAAATCGGGAATTCATAGCCTTTTTTATCCACATAAAAATCCTGTCCGTTTTTATTCAATCTGAATGCCGGAACTTTCTGCACAATGTCTACGTTCAGGTTACCATTAAGATTCAGATACACATTGGCGCTGTCTACCGACGGGAAGTTGTTGACTTCTTTTTCCAGCATCGGAATATCGATATCCCCGATTCTTTTGCTTGGATTTGATTTTTTTATGAAGTCTTTCACGTCCTTTTCATCAATGAAATATACTTTTTCATCGTTATGTGGATACACCATATTAACCGACACCTTTTCCATCGAAGCGTTATTGAAACGTTTCAATGAAAAACTCAGCAAAAACCCGAAAATGATTACGGTGCTAAGGATCTTTAATATTCTCCACTTGTTTTTCATTATTTCTTTATAATCGCAAGGATAGACTAGGGTTTTTTACAATTTTTTACTTTTTTTTGATAAACAAAGAGCGCTTCGCTTGGTTACAAGGTTAAACTAATCTTCGTCAAGCCCGTTTGCAATTCTTTTAACTCCGTCTTTAAATAATCTTTGGTTAAAGTTTAATAACATTCCTAATTTGTAATTGCCAAGTCTGAGGTAGTTTTTAAGTTGAGCCTTATCAAAACTTGTCAGATTTTCTACAGATTTAATCTCCAGGACAACTTTATTTTCAATTACAACATCCATTTTATACGCGTTTTCAACTTTTAAATCTTCATATTCAATATGCTGGTGTTTTTGTCTCTCAACATTTAATCCCGCCTTTTGAAGTTCATAAATCAAGCATTCCTCATACACCCGCTCATAAAGCCCGACACCCAGTTTCCGGTGAATTTTTAATCCACAATTGAAAACAATTTTAGAAATGTCATTTTCGGTCATCTGGTGTCTCTTTGCAATTCGCTTCAGCGAATCCTGGTTTATCTTATATTTTCATGCTGTTGCAAAAAATCTTTGTTTGTCATTGCGTTTACAGATTTCCAAGCCATTCCACAATCGGGTCGTACAGCGTATCGATATTTCCGGCGCCGACGGTGAGCAGGATGTCAAAATCTTTTTCTTTTATTTTATTAAATGCTTCGCCTAAAGACGAAACTTCTTTCTTTTGGTGGTTTACTTTTTCCAAAAGCCAATCCGAACTTATTCCGGGATAGTTTTCCTGAAGTTCGCGCGCCGGATAAATGTCTAAAAGCAGGAGCTCATCGCTGTTTTCAAGGCTTTGGGCAAACCCCTCTGCAAAATCTCTGGTCCGGCTGAACAAATGTGGCTGAAACACAACCAATAATTTCTTATCCGGATAAAACGTCCTGATAGAGCCGATTACCGCATTGAGTTCGGTTGGGTGGTGGGCGTAATCGTCGATATAGACTTTTCCACCATCAAAATTGTTGATGGTGTAGCGCCTTTTGATGCCTTTGAAAGATTTGATGCCTTTCTGCAGCGTTTCAAAATCAACCCCAACGGCATTCAGCATGGCGATGGCCGCCGTTGCGTTTTCCACATTATGAATTCCCGGAATATGCCACTCAAAAGGAACAGTTTGGCTTCCGTTGTGGAAATCAAAATGCATCATTCCATCCTCCGCACGCAGATTGTCAGAGTAATAATCTGCTACCTCATTCACTGCATACGTTTTACCCGCCCGGCCAATATCAATGCCTTTTCTTATAAAAAGTTGATCTTTGTCCGGAACCAGCGCCGCAAATTCATTGAAGCCTCTCTCAATGGTAGCTACATCACCGTAAATATCCAGATGATCGGCATCATTTGACGTGATAATCGCCCAGTCCGGTGACAAATTCAGGAAACTTCGGTCGTATTCGTCGGCTTCCAGCACTGAATATTGATTTCCGTTGTACAGGAAATTTGATTTAAAATTCTCAGAAATTCCGCCTAAAAAACATGAGAAAGGCAAATCCGCCACCAGGCAAAGATGCGCCACCAAAGTTGAAGTCGTTGTTTTCCCGTGAGTTCCTGCAACAGCGATGCACTCAGTATTTTCGGTGATAAGGCCAAGGACTTTTGCACGCTTCAGAACGGTAAATCCGTTTTGACTGAAATAATCAAGAATTCCCAACACTTTGATGGCCGGCGTGTAAATAACCAGGGTAGTTTCTTTGTCGAGCCCGGTAATTCTTTCATCAATTTTATCTTCAAAAACAATATCAATTCCTTCGGACATCAAGGCTGAAGTAAGTTTGGTTTCCGTTTTGTCGTAGCCCAGAACTTTCTTGCCGGAAGCGTGGAAATAACGCGCCAAAGCACTCATCCCAATGCCGCCAATGCCAACGAAATAGAAGTTTTGATATGTGTCTAAATTTATCATTTATTGTTGTTATGTATTATGTACAAAGTGAAATGCACATAATGCCTAATACTTTTACAGTTGTACAGCTTTAATTATTTCATCTACAATTTCTTTCGCTGCGTTTGGTTTTGCGAAGAATTTCATGTTTTCTGACATTTCCTTTCCCAAGGTTTCACTTCCCGTGATTACCATCAAAGTGGGCCAGAATTTTTCTTTCATTTCGGAATCTTTCACCATTCTCGCTGCATTTTTTTCAACCAGACTCATCGCATTTACGGTTTGATGGTCTTCTGCGGCAAACGGGAACGGTACCAAAAGCACCGGTTTCTGTGCCACCGCCAATTCGGAAATGGCAATCGCACCGGCTCTGGAAACAATAACATCCGCCGCGGAATATGCCAGCGCCATATCGGCAATAAATTCCTTCAGGTGGATTCCAGTATCTGGGTTTGAAGTTTGAGCCTGTGTCTCCTTCAGCAAATTTTGGTAATCTAAGCGCCCGGTCTGCCAAATAAGCTGATAATCTTTCTCTAAAACTTTCTCCAAATTTTCTTTCCAGGCATTGTTCAAAGTCCGCGAACCTAAGGAACCGCCAACCGAAAGAATTGTGAGTTTATAAGGGTTGAAGCCCAATTTTTCTTTCGCGGTTTTGGCATCAATCAGTCCGTCCGCAATATTTTGCCGGATTGGGTTCCCTAAAAACTTAATTTTTTCTGGCGGGAAGCCATTCACATTGGGAAAAGCCGTAAAAACCGCTTTTGCCTTTTTACTCAGAAATTTATTCGTTACCCCTGCATGCGCATTCTGCTCCTGAAGAAAAGTAGGAATACCCAGACTTGCCGCCGCATACAGCGCAGGTCCGCTCGCAAAGCCGCCGGTTCCCACCGCAAAATCCGGTTTGAATTTTTTCACCAGATTTTTTGCTTTCAAAACACTTGCAATTGCTTTGAAGGGGAGTTTAAAGTTGGCTAAAATATTGCCCCGCTGGAAGCCTGCAATGTTCAGTCCTTCAATTTTATAGCCTGCCTGCGGAACTTTTTCCATTTCCATTTTTCCAATGGCTCCGATGAACAGAAATTCGGCATCCGGAAACCTTTTCTTGATCTCGTCTGCAATCGCCACCGCCGGAAAGATGTGTCCGCCGGTTCCGCCGCCGCTCATTAAAATTTTTAATTTTCTGTTCATTTACGCGATATCGTTTATCTCTTCAATACTTTGTTTTTTGCCCATTCCTTCCTCATCATAAACCTGAATTCTGGAACTTACATTCAGCACAATTCCCAACTGGAAATAGGTGACTAGCATCGATGTCCCGCCATAACTTATCAGTGGCAAAGGTTGTCCGGTAACTGGAATTAAATTCACCGCAACGGCAATGTTCACAGCAAGCTGCACGAAAATCATCAGCCCCATCGCCAAAACCAGCAGCGATCCGAAAAACGCCGGCATTTTACTGGCTATCATCACAATACGGATAATCATAATCAGGTAAAGTGTGATGAGGAAAAATGCACCGATAAATCCATATTCTTCAACAATAATTGCAAAGATGAAATCGGATGCTGACTGTGGCAACATCTGTTTCAAGGCGCTTTTGCCTGGTCCCATGCCTGTGATTCCCCCGTGTACAATGGCGGCTTTGGCCTGCATTACCTGGTAATTTTTTGCCTTCATTTCCTCAGATTCAATTTCTGAAGGTTTTGTTTTCGCCGTGGTGAAGGTTTCTATACGGCTCATCCATGTATGAACACGGTTTCCGCCGATCATATTGGTATTCAGTGCTACAATAATGAACATTGCCCCGGCAATAAACGCTGCAGAAATGAATCCCGCGACATATTTCCAGTTCAGCTGACCGATGATTAAAACAGCAATAGACACCATCATAATCATCAGAGCCGTAGAGCCGTTGTCTTTGGCTACCAGTAAGAAAACCACAAGGATAGGTCCGAATATGTAAATAACATTCTCAATCGGGAGCCTTTCCCGGTTTATTTTTTTGGTTAAATATCTGCAGAGGTAAATGATGAGCATTAAATAAGCAAAAGACGACGGCTGGAATGAAAACGGTGTTCCCGGAATCCTTAACCATCGCGACGCACTGGCTCCATCGATCTGCTGCCCCGAAAACATAGTAATCACCAATAAGAGAATTGAGAAACCGAGCAAAATCGCACTGAGTTTACCAATGTGTTCATATTTTACAAAACCCACTGCACGCATAACCGCAAGGCCCAGCACAACGAAGAACATATGCTTCATCAGGTGGCCGGTCGTGGTTCCGGTGTTCACGATATACTCCAGGTTTGAACTGGCAGAATATACCGGGAAAATGGAAAACGCAGAAATCAAAATAATGGTTATCCAGAGGACTTTATCGCCCTTCAGATACTCAAGTTTGCTTTCTCCGGTGTATTGTTCGTTCATTTTATGAATTAAAAATTGATATTTTTACTAATTCTCAATTATTACCTGTTCATTTTTTAAGACTTCTTCTTTAAATTTTTTTCCTCTGTCTTCGTAGTTTTTGAACAAATCGAAACTTGCGCAACACGGTGACAGCAACACGGTATCTCCTTTTTCAGATATAGATTTGCTGATTTTCACGGCCTCCTCCATACTAGACGTGTCGTATATAAATTCCTTTTTATCTCTGAAAAATTCTATAATCTTCTCATTGTCAACGCCCAGACAGATGATCGCTTTTACTTTTTTCTTTACCAGATCTTCGATCTCGGCATAGTCATTTCCTTTGTCCACACCGCCAACGATCCAGACGGTTGGTGTTTTCATACTTTCTAAAGCAAAATAGCAGGCATTCACGTTGGTCGCCTTACTGTCGTTGATGTATTTTACACCTTCAATATCCGCTACTATTTCTAACCTGTGCTCCACGGCCTGAAAGGTCATCAGGGAGTTTCTGATGCTTTCGTTACTGATTTTCAAAATCTTACCCGCAATTGAAGCAGCAAGAGAATTCGCAACGTTGTGTTTTCCGACCAATGATAAATCTTTGATCTTCATCGAGAATTCTTCCTGCAGTTTCACAAAGATCCTATCTTCAGTCGCATAAGCACCCTCGGAGACTTTTTCTTTCATAGTGAAAGGCAACATTTTCGCTTTTATGGCAAGTTTTTCCAAAAGGTTCATGCTCATCTCATCATCCTTGTTATAGATGAAAAAGTTGTCATTCTCCTGATTTTCAGCGATTCTGAATTTGGCTAAAGCGTACTCTTCATAATTGTAATTGTACTGATCCAGGTGATCCTGACTTAAATTCAGCAACATAGAAATATACGGTCTGAAGTTTTGAATATCATCGAGCTGGAAGGAGCTCACCTCCAGAACATAGTAATCGAAACTCTCGTCCGCAACCTGTTTTGCAAAGCTTTTTCCGATATTTCCGCCCAACCCGACATTCAGTCCGTCATTTTTTAAAATATGGTAAATGAGCGATGTTGTCGTGGTTTTCCCGTTGCTGCCGGTAATGGCGATGATCTTTGCATTGGTAAATTCCGAAGCAAATTCAATTTCAGATGAAAGCCTGATCCCTTTCTGATTGGCTTTGAAAATGATGTCCGCTTTCTTTGGAATTCCCGGGCTTTTCACGATCCAGTCTGCATTGAGGATTTTGTCCTCAGTGTGCATGCCTTCCTCGAAATCAATTCCGTTTTCCATCAACAGCTGCTTATAGCTTTCCCGGATCTCACCTTTATCGGAAAGAAATACTTCCATCCCTTTCTTCTTGGCAAGATACGCTGCACCAAAACCGCTTTCGCCTCCTCCTAAAACTACAATTCTCATTTTTTGCTTTCTCTCTTTTTATCCGCAGGATTCACCTACGGCCATTCAAACTGAATCCTTCGGATTCCCTTATCTCACTTTCAACGTAATCAAACAGATGATCGCCAGCATAACCCCAATGATAATCATACGGTTAACGATTTTACTCTCGTGGTAACCGCTTTTCTGATAATGGTGGTGCAGAGGTGACATCTTGAACAATCTGTTGGCCTGGGCATATTCTAACCCAAATTTTCTTTTTCTGTATTTAAAGACCCCCACCTGCAGCATCACGGAAATATTTTCGATGAGGAAAATCCCGCAAAGCACCGGAATCAGGAGTTCTTTTCTTAAAATAATTGCTAAAACCGCGATCACGCCGCCGAGCATCAAACTGCCGGTATCGCCCATGAAAACCTGGGCCGGATAAGTATTGTACCAGAAAAATCCAATCACGGCACCTACCATCGCGACGGCAAAAATGGTGGTTTCACCCATATTTGGCAGGAACATAATGTTCAGATAATCTGCAAAAATGATGTTCCCTGAAACGTACGCGAAAAATGCCAGCGTCAGAAGTATGACGGCACTGGTCCCGGCCGCAAGCCCGTCAATTCCATCAGTAATATTGGCGCCGTTCGACACCGCCGTTACGATGAAAATCACCAGCGGAATGAATACCATCCACGCATTTTCGTGTCTCTCATCAGCATCCATCCAGAACAGAACGCCGCTGTAATCGAACTCATTGTTTTTCACAAATGGCACGGTGGAAACTGTTGCTTTTTCTGTCTCCATAAAATTTTGCTCCACATTGTTACGGTTAACCACCTGTGCATCAGCATATTTTCTTTTTACAACCACATCCGGATGGAAATACATCGTGACGCCCACGATCAATCCTAAGCCAACCTGACCGATAACCTTGAATTTCCCGCTTAAGCCGTCTTTATTTTTTTTAATTTTCTTTAAATAATCGTCAATAAACCCGATAGCTCCCATCCAAACCACTGAAATCAGCAGCAAAAGAATGTACACATTCAGAACCTTTGTGAAAAGCAGCACCGGAATTATGGTTGCCAAAATGATAATTAAACCTCCCATTGTTGGTGTTCCTTCCTTTTGTTTCTGCCCCTCCAAGCCGAGATCCCGCACGAGTTCGCCCATCTGTCTGCGTCTAAGGAAATTAATGATTTTCTTTCCGTAAATCAGCGCGATCGCAAGCGACATCAGAACAGAAATTGCAGCTCTGAAAGAGATGTACCTCAACAGGTTAAGTCCCGGAATGTGAATCCCGTTTGCGGTTAAATATTCGTAGAGATAGTATAACATATCTTTTGTTTCAAATTCAAAGTTTCAAGTTGAGATTCTGCACTTCGTTCAGAATGACAGTTTAACTTGTTATTTTCCCATAATCTTTAATAATTCCTCAATCACTTCGCGGTCATCAAAATGGTATTTTTCACCATTGATTTCCTGGTAGTTTTCGTGGCCTTTTCCGGCAACTACGATAATGTCCCTTGGTTCCGCAAATTTTATAGCCATTTTTATGGCGTCTTTCCGGTCGGGGATCGACGTGTATTTGCTGTAATTCTGAGCCTCGACACCCTGTTCTATATCTTTTATGATATCAGCGGGGTTTTCATTCCGCGGATTGTCTGAAGTGATGATCGCCAAAGTGGATTTCCGTGTCGCAATTTTTCCCATTTCCGGGCGTTTCGCATGATCACGGTCGCCTCCGCAGCCAAAAACGGTAATCAACCGCTCATTTTTTGTACGGATTTCATTAATGCTGTCTAAGACATTCTCTAAAGCATCCGGCGTATGCGCATAATCCACTACGAAATAAATTCCCGATGGGGATTTGATGGTTTCAAACCTGCCGTGCACTCTTTTCAAAGTTGAAATAACCTGCAAAACCTCCTCTTCATTAAATCCCAATTCAACCGCCACTGCAAAAACCAGAAGCAAATTATAAGCGTTAAACTTCCCGGTTAAAGTGGTCCAGAATTCTTTGCCGTTGAAATTTAAAAGCATTCCGTTAAAATCTACTTCCAGGATTCGGCCGTGAAAATCCGCCATCGTTTTCATTGCGTAGGAAACTTTTTTTGCTCTCGTATTCTGAAGCATTATCTTTCCGTTTTTATCATCTACATTGGTGATGGCAAAAGCCTCTGCCGGCAGTTCATCGAAAAATCTTTTCTTCGTTTTCAGGTATTCTTCAAAGGTTTTATGATAATCCAGATGGTCGTGGGTGATGTTGGTAAAGCCGCCAACTTTAAAGTGCAGTCCTTCGGTTCTGTTCTGATGAATCCCGTGGGAGCTTACCTCCATGAAGGCATATTCGCAACCTTCATAAACCGCTTTTGCCAAAATCTGGTTGAGCGTGACCACGTCCGGAGTGGTGTGCGTGGATGGAATGACCTCACCGGCAATTCTGTATTCAACGGTAGAAATCAAGGCACATTTGAAACCCAAAGCCGTGAACACATCAAAAAGCAGCGTGGAGACCGAAGTTTTACCGTTGGTTCCCGTAATTCCCACCAAAGTGAGCTGCTCGGACGGATTACCATAATAATTAGAAGCCAGTTGCCCTAAAGTTTTTGATGAATCTTTTACTTTAATATAAGTGATTTCCGGATTGAAATTTTCAGGCAAAAATTCACAAATAATGACTTTCGCACCTTTTTCAACAGCAGAATCTATGAATGAATGCCCGTCAGCAAGTGTTCCTTTCAGGGCTACATACAGCGAATTCTCCACAGCTTTCCGGCTGTCGAAAACAATTCCGGATACTTTGCGGTTCATTGCTCCGGAAGTTTCCAGGGTTGGAATTCTTTGTAATAGCTCTGTGAGGTTCATTAAATCTTTTTTTACAAGTTTAAGATTTCAAGTTTAAGGTGTTTTTGCTTATCCGTTCTAATTCTGCAGCTGCAGATAAATTCTTTGGTTTTTATTAATTACAGTGCCTTCCAGCGGGAATTGCTCCCTTATTTTCCCTACACCTTTATAATCTACTCTGTAGCCTGCATTTTCAAGCTGCGGAATGACATTTTTCCCGATCAGGCCGGTTACTTTAGGCATTTTGCGGTTGTTCACAGTCACTTTCACGTTGGCTTCTGTCAGTTTTGACAAATCAACTTTCTTATCAACCAAAAGCTCCTGTTCCACATTTTGTGGAGTTTTCAGGAAAGTCTTTCCGGCAATTTCCTTAAAGACTGGTGCAGCAACCGTAGCTCCGTAAAATCCTTTTGCAACATCAGGCTCACTCACCATCACATAACATGTATATTTCGGATTGTCAGCCGGATAAAAACCTGCAAACGAAGCGCGGTATTTCATTTTACCCGGCAACCAATATTCAAATCTTGCGGTTCCTGTTTTTCCTGCCATTTTCAGGTTTGGGGTGAAGATGCTTTTTGCCGTTCCTTTTTCTACAGCTTTGGTTAAAGCGTGCGTCATCATGTTGATCGCTTCCGGGGATGCCATTCGGTTTACCATTACTTCTGGTTTTGCCTCATAAAGCGTTTGCCCGTCTTTCATGATTTTTTCAATGAAAAGCGGTTTCAGCATTTTTCCTTTATTGGCAATTCCGTTGTAGAAAGTCGTCAGCTGCAGCAAATTGAAGTTTGTGGAATAACCGTAAGATATAGACGCTAAAGTCGCAGCGTTCCATTTAGAGTGTTGCGGCGTGTAAACAAACGGTTTGGTAATTCCCGGAAGTTCGATGTCCATTTTATCAAACATTTTCCACCGTTTCAAGTGATCCAGAAATACCTGAGGCTTACTCGCATAATATTGCGTGATTAGCTTCGCAGTTCCTACGTTGCTGGATTTTGCCAAAACATCACTGATCTCGTAAGTTCCGCCACCGTGACCGTCAGAAATTCTCTGTCCTGCGTAATTCCAAACCCCGCCGCCGACATTTACTGTTGTTTTTTCGGTGATAAAGCCATCATCCATGGCAGCAAGCAGAGAAACCGTTTTGAAAGTAGAGCCGGGCTCAATCCCGTCTTTCAGAATATAATTGTAGGCGTCGACATAAATTCCAGGCTCTGTGCGGCGCAGATTTACCATCGCTTTTACCTTTCCGGTAGCAACTTCCATCACTACCACGCAGCCGTGAACGGCATCAAAATTAATGAGCTGTTTTTCTAGAGCCGAATGCGCAATGTCCTGAATTCTAAGGTCCAAAGTCGTGTAAACATCCTGCCCGTCAACCGGTTCTTTGGCTTTCCAGTAATCAATGGGTTTCCATTGTGCGGAATTGACTCTTTGTTCGAGCCTCGTTCCATCCTGGCCCTTTAAATATTTTGAAAAAGCCGCTTCAAGACCGGATTTTCCGCGGTGGTCATCCATACCGATGGTTCCGGCGCCGATTTCGGTGGTTGCGAGCTCTCTTTTATAGTTTCTGTCAACGATGAATCCGCCTCTGTTCTTCCCTTTCACGAAAATCGGAAACTTGCGGATTCTGTCGTACTGATCAAAATCCAAACCTTTAATCAAAGAATAGTACTGGTTTTTCTTCGCTTTCTGAGCATCAAATTTCTGACGGAAATAGCTTCTTGGTTTTCCAAACATTTGACTTAAAGAATCTGTAAGAGCACCGATATTCTGAGCGTAAGTTGTATCACGGATTGTCTTGAAATCGATATAAATGTCGTAACGCATCACTGTAGTTGCAAGAATGGAACCGTCTGACGCATAGAGGTTTCCACGAGCAGCCTTCAGGGTGGCTTCCCGATAATTTTTGCTGATATAATCTTCTTTGATCTCCTTTACATTAGTATTCTGAAGGATGATGATGCGGCCAAGAAACACCACGAACAGCAGAAATGCGGCAAAGGCGAAGACATAGCCCCACCTTAGAGTTTTCTTTCTTTTGATATCGTAATCACTGTGTTTTTGCATCGGTACTGTCGAGTTTGATCAATAATTTGTGCGGATGGCTCTCCAATGTCATTAATGAGTCCGAAATCATCTCCTTACCGAGTTCAGACTCCATTTTCACTTTTATAAGGCGGCTTTGTGCAAAAGCGTTCCTGGATTTGTATTCTTCAGCCTGCTCCTTCAGCGCATTCACTATTTCAATTTTCTGATTTACAAGGTGATTGCTGTAGATCATGATCATCATCAGCGCAAAAAGCAGCAGGAAATATTTGTAGTGCACCTTCAGTTCATCTCTGTTCAGGAAATTTCCCTTTACAATATCGATGAAGGTCAGTTTCTTTTTCGGTTTATATGTTACTCTTCTCTTTGCCATTTCAGATGTCTGATTTCAGATGTCTGATGTTTTATAATTTAATTCCAGTCCTCATTTTTGCACTTCGCGCACGGGAGTTTTCTTCAATTTCTTTTTCATCCGGAATTGTTGCCTTACTTTTTATCAATTCGAAAGCTTTCGCATAATTTCCGTAAATATCCCTTTGCGGCTCGCCCTCAAACATTCCGTTTTTCAGGAATCGCTTTACCAGGCGGTCTTCCAGAGAATGATATGAAATAACGACCAGCCGTCCGCCGGGTTTTAAAATTTTATACGCCTGAAGCAGCATTTCTTTCAACACCTCCAGTTCTTGGTTTACTTCTATTCTTATGGCCTGGAAAACCTGCGCAAAGAATTTGTTTTGCTTGTGGGGCGGTATGTAGCTGAAGAGTTTCTTCAAATCCTCCGTCGTGCTGATTTTTTTACTTTTTCTTTGATGAACGATTTCTCTTGCCAGTTTCCGGGCTTCTCTCAGTTCGCCATAGTGGTAAAAAATGTCAGCGAGCGCCTCCTCCTCATATTCATTGATCACTTTTTTGGCATCCAGGCTCTGCATTACATTCATCCGCATATCCAAAGGCGCATCGCTTCTGGTTGAAAATCCGCGGTCTGCTTCGTCAAACTGGTGGGAAGAAACCCCCAAATCCGCCAAAATACCGTCAACCTCTGAAATTCCATACATCAAAAGCGAATTTTCCAGAAATCTGAAATTTTGGTTGATAAGAGTAAACCGCTCATCATCAATATTATTTTTAAGAGCATCTAAATCCTGATCAAAGCTGTAAAGCTTTCCCCTTTCGGAAAGCCGGCTCAAAATTTCCCGGGAATGCCCGCCACCTCCGAAAGTGCAGTCCACATAAATTCCGTCAGAGTTCGTCACCAAATCATCTACGCTTTGCTGCAGTAAAACCGGATTGTGATACACTTTTATTTTAAGGTTTAAAGTTTAAAGTTTCAGGTTGGCGCCCGCCATTCTTTACTCCTCTGTATAAATATTCCCCATTACCTCTTCTGCCAGCTTTGCGAAATCCTCTTCTGTGGTAGAGATCACAGCTTCGTAAGCGCCTTTATCCCAAATTTCAAAGAGTTCACCCGCGCTTGTAACCACCACATCTTTTGTAAGATTCGCAAAAACCGTTAAGTCTTTGGAAACCTGTATTCTTCCAGCATTGTCAAGCTCCACGGTTTTCACTCCGGCAGTAAACATTCTAATGAAGTCGGCATTTTTCTTCTGAAAACGGTTCAGCTCGTTTATCTTTGTCATCAGTTTTTCCCAATGTTTCATCGGGTAAACCTCCAAGCATTTCTGGAACACGGAACGCTTTACCACAAAGGATTCATCACCAAAATCCTCCATCTGTTTTGCCAGGGATGAAGGTATTTTCAGACGTCCTTTATCGTCAATTTTGCATTCGTATGTGCCGATAAAATTCTTCATTTGGGACAAATTTATATATTTATTTCTAAAACTTCCCACTTTTTCCCACTTTTTGACTTAATGTTTATAACTTTTGATTCTGCGGGATAATGTTTTGATTTAAAACCTGTTACAAAGGCATTTGATAAATAATAAATTTTTTTATAATTCATTGAGAATCTTGCATTATTTTTTTTATTTTTAAACCTGCCATCATTTATACAGAAACCTAATCGCAGAATTTGTATTTTTGCCTTTGCTATAAAGCATTATATGTTATTTAAGACCAAAAAAGAAAAAAAGTTCCAATTTATTTCGGAAGGCGAAGGCCAGCCAATCGTCCTGTTGCAGGGGCTGATGGGCGGCTTGAGCAATTTCACCAAATTGATCAGCTTTTTTTCAACCCAAGGATATAAAGTTTATTTCCCGGAACTCCCGATTTATGACCTGCCGGTACTGAACACCAACCTTACCAGTTTGGCAAAGTTTGTAGCTAAATTTATTGAGGAGGAAGTTGGCGAACCCGCAACAGTGGTAGGAAATTCCATGGGTGGACATGCGGGGTTAATTCTCACGCTTTCCCGTCCGGAGCTGGTTAAACATTTGGTTTTAACAGGAAGTTCCGGCCTTTATGAGCGTTCATTTGGTGACAGTTTCCCACGAAAAAGTGATAAGGAATACATGAAACGGAAGGCACAGGAAGTTTTCTACGATCCCGAGGTTGCCACAGATGAACTTGTGGATGAAGTTTTCTCGATTGTAAATGACCGCGGGAAAGGCATTAAAACCGTAATGCTCGCCAGAAGTGCCATAAAACACAATATGGAAAACGAGCTTCACAAAATCCAGGTTCCGACATGCATTATCTGGGGGAAACAGGACAATGTAACGCCGCCCGAAGTTGCTGTAGAAATGGACCGGCTGATTCCTGATTCCGATTTGTTCTGGATCGATAAGTGCGGGCACGCAGCAATGATGGAAAAACCCGATGAGTTCAATGAGATTCTTTACAAATGGCTTGAGTCCCGAAAATAATTACAATAAAAACATACCCCTCGCAGGTTTGGCAGATGTTGCAGATTTTAAAATCGCTTTTCGCCGGACCTGCGAGTTTTAATTTAAAAATAAGATGGTAATAAAATCAGCTGAATTTGTTAAAAGTTCCGGCAAATGGCAGGATTGTCCGGAACCCAACATTCCGGAGTACGCATTTATAGGGCGTTCGAATGTGGGGAAATCTTCGCTCATCAATGCGATGATGAACCGCAAGGATCTTGCAAAAACCTCACAAACACCGGGCAAAACACAGCTGATCAATCACTTTTTTGTTAATGAAGAATGGTATCTGACCGATTTGCCGGGTTACGGTTATGCCCGGGTTTCGAAGGTACAGCGCAAAGATTTTGAAAAACTCATCACCAATTACATCCTGAACAGGAAAAACCTCGTCAATCTATTCGTTCTGATTGATGTGCGGCACACGCCACAAAAAATCGACATTGAATTCATTGAATGGTGCGGAGAAAACGGAATCCCTTTTTCCATCATTTTCACAAAATCTGACAAACTAAAGCCAAATGCCGTTTTGAAAAATGTAGAAAATTATAAGAACGAACTTCTAAAAACCTGGGAAGGGCTGCCGGAAATCTACATCACTTCTGCAGAAAAAAAAGAAGGCACAGAGGCCATCTTAAGTTTCATTGCTAAGACAAACGAATTTTTAAAGAATAACAATGTCAGCTTCCAGGAATAATATGGTTTGGAAGATCAAAAGTTTTGACCAGCTCTCCGCTGATGAACTTTATAAAATTCTGCAGGCACGGGTAGATGTTTTTGTGGTGGAGCAGCACTGTCCCTATCCTGAACTGGACGGTTACGACCAGAGCGCGCTTCATCTTTGGGCAGAAACAGATGATGAAGTTTCGGCCTACTGCAGAATTTTCCCGCCGGGAATAAAGTATGACGAAGCCTCAATTGGAAGGGTTTTAACCAAAAAAAATTTCAGAGGTCTGAATTTGGGAAAAAATGTGGTGAAATTTGCACTGAACACCATCGAATCCCGGTACAAAATAACTTCTGTAAGAATTTCTGCGCAGGATTACCTTTTAAAGTTCTATGGCGATTTTGGGTTTCTGGATAGCGGAAAAAAATATCTGGAAGACGATATTCCTCATACAGAGATGCTAAGACCGTAAAATTTTAGTATGTTAGTGAAACGTTATTATCTAAAAAATGGATTTTTCGAATTACAACAAAGAAATGCTGACGATCGATCTTGCCAAAGCCAATGTTGCGGCCATTAAATACTTCGCATTTTTTGCTTTAATTTTCGGCCTTCCCTATTATTTCATCTGGGGATTCAATTTAAAGCCGATATTTGAAACTGAAAACCTGATTCTTAACATAGCTTTTCCTTTTTTTCTTTTTCTATTCGGAATTGTCATTCATGAATTAGTGCACGGAATTTTCTTTGCAAAATATGCTGAAAAAGGTTTTAAATCCGTAAGGTTCGGCGTGCTATGGAAGATGCTCACGCCCTATGCCCACTGCAAAGAGCCTTTAAAAATAAAACAATATACCGTAGCGTTACTCGCTCCTTTAGTTATAGTAGGAATTATCCCTTCAATAGCGGGACTCATTGCCGGCAGCGTATCACTTTTGTTTTTTGGAATTTTTTTAAGCGGGGGTGCTGCGGGAGATTTAATGATTTATAATCTTATAAAAAAAGAAAATCCTGAAGATTATGTTCAGGACCACCCTAGTGAAGCGGGCTGTTGGATTTATAGAAAAAAGACGGTTAGTTGCCACGAATTCACGAATTTCCTTTAAATAAATGGGTTTTTTCTCTTTATTAATTCATGCATTCGTGGCTTATATCACTAATTTTCCTCCGGTTTTAGCCAACCTTTTTCACCAAAATAATCTTTAAATTTCTGAATTTTAGGCCCAACAACTGCCGAACAGTAAGGCGTATTTGGGTTTTCCCAGTAATATCCCTGGTGGTATGTCTCCGCAGGCCAGAATTTTTCAAGTTGCGCAAACTCTGTGACGTACTTTCCCGGCCATTTTCCCGATTCTTCTGATTTTTTCAGAGCTGCTTCGGCTTTTTGTTTTTCAGCTTCATCTTTGTAGAAAATCACCGAGCGGTATTGTGTGCCGATATCATTTCCCTGTCTGTTGAGTTGCGTAGGGTCGTGAAGAAAAAAGAAGACCTCCATCAGCTGTTCATACGAAATAATTTGCGGGTCATACGCAATCTGTACCACTTCTGCGTGTCCTGTTTCTCCGGTGCAAACTTCTTCGTAAGTAGGGTTTTTTGTATGTCCGCCAGAGTAGCCTGAAACTGCCTTATCCACACCGTTCAGCATATTGAAACAGCTTTCTACACACCAAAAACAGCCGCCACCAAAAACTATGTATTCAAGATTATTTTTATCGATATTCATTTTCTTTAATTTTTTATTAATAGGTCTTTGTTCCTGTCCGCTGCAGGAAATGAGCATCAATGCCATCAGAAGCAGGAAAAACTTTTTCATCTTTTAATAACGGTGATTTGAGATTAAAATTTGAAAATATTTATAATTTAATTTAAAGTTTACGCATTTTCCCAAACCAAGGCGCTTGCACCCAGAATAGCGGCATCCGCTTCATCAAGTTCGCTGAAAACCAGCTTTACTTTCCCCCTGAAAATAGGCAGAAGATTGCGCTCCATGTGCAGCTTGGTAGGTTTTAAAATAAAATCACCGGCCTTGATCACCCCACCAAAAAGCAAAATCGCCTGCGGTGAAGAGAACATCACAAAATTGGCAAGCGCCTCACCCAGTTTCTGGCCTGTATACCGGAAAACCTCGATGGCGGTAGGGTCGCCTTTTTGGGCACATTCGTACACGGTTTTAGAGTTTATCTCATCTTCAGCATATTCATTCATCATCGATTCAGGGAATTCTGCACGCATTTTTTTAGCAGTAATAACGATTCCTGTTGCCGAGGCGTAGGCTTCCAAACTGCCTTCAGAACCAGTACTCCAGTGTTTTCTGCCGCCAGGTTTTACAATCGTGTGCCCAAGCTCGCCAGCAAATCCGTCGTGCCCATAAACCAGGCATCCGCCGCAAACAATTCCACTGCCAACACCGGTTCCCAAAGTAATCATTATAAAATCTTTCATACCGCGGGCCGCACCGTACATCATCTCCCCAAGTGCCGCTGCATTGGCATCATTCGTCATTTTACAGGGAAAACCGAATTTTTCGGTCATCATTTCAGCAAAGGGAATTATGCCTTTCCAGTTGAGATTTGGTGCGTGCTCAATCGTTCCAGAATAGTAATTGGCGTTCGGCGCACCAACACCTATTCCTTCGATGGTTTTGTCCTGACAGTGCTCATCAAGCAACGGTTTTATCGTACGGTAGAGCTCATCAATGAAGTCTTCAACCTTCTCATAATTATCTGTTTTTATGGATCCTTTGGAAAGAATCTCTCCACGGTGATTGACCAAACCGAATTTGGTGTTCGTGCCGCCTATATCTATGCCCAAAGCTACCTGCTTCGATAAATCTATTAATGCCATCGGGTTCTGAAATTGAGACAATAAATTTAATAAAAAATTAATATTCGTCGGTTTTATTCAAGATTAAATTTCAGTTTTTAAGTTGAAAAAATCTACCGCGACTGACGGATTGACTCCGGCTACAAATGTGTTTTTCATTAAAATAAATTTAACTAAATTTTCAGGTCAAATAACAGTCCTGATTATTTTTAAATAGAAAACTTCCCCTAAAAAGAGGAAGCTCATATTTAAAATGATTTTTATTAAAAATTATGCAGGAATTTCACCTTTGTAAAGGAAAGAAATTGTCTCCTTGTTTACTCTCTCAACCATTTCGCTGAACAGGTAGAAAGATTCCTGTTTGTAGATTACCAGCGGATCCTTCTGCTCGTAAACCGCGCCCTGCGATGAACGTCTTAAATCATCCATTTCGCGAAGGTGAAGTTTCCAGTTTTCATCGATGATGGCCAGGGAAATATTCTTCTCGAAATCATCAACCAGGCTTTGACATTTGGTTTCATAGGCCTTCTGAAGGTCGGTTACAATCGTCATCGTTTTGTGCCCATCAGTAAACGGCACCTGAATCATCTTGAACATGGACCCCTGATTCTGATAAACATTCTCGATAATTGGGAACGCTTTTTCCTTCATCAGTTCAAGTCTTTGCTTATAATCTTCCTGGGCGGCAGCAAAAACGATTTTAGTAAGTTCTGGAACCTGTTTACTCTTGAATTCACTTTCAGAAACCGGAGCTCCCATCGTGAAATACTTGATGATTTCGTATTCAAAATCTTTGTAATCGCCTTCCATTTTGGTTTTGTTTACGATGGAGTGTGATACATCGTAAATCATATTGGTAATGTCGAACTTCAGATGGTCTCCGAAAAGCGCGTTCCTTCTTCTTTTGTAGATCACATCACGCTGTTTGTTCATCACGTCATCGTATTCAAGCAATCTTTTACGGATACCGAAGTTGTTTTCCTCAACTTTCTTCTGAGCTCTTTCAATAGATTTGGTAATCATGGAATGCTGAATGACTTCACCTTCCTTGTGCCCCATTCTGTCCATCATTTTCGCGATTCTCTCAGAACCGAAAAGACGCATCAAATTATCCTCAAGAGAAACATAGAACTGTGAGCTTCCCGGATCTCCCTGACGGCCGGCGCGACCTCTCAGCTGCCTGTCAACACGTCTGGAATCGTGTCTTTCTGTACCGATGATTGCGAGACCTCCGGCCTCTTTCACGCCTTCTCTCAGTTTGATGTCGGTACCACGGCCTGCCATGTTTGTAGCGATGGTAACCTGTCCCGGCCTCCCCGCTTCTGCTACGATTTCAGCTTCTTTTTTGTGAAGTTTTGCGTTCAGAACCTGGTGGTTGATTTTTCTTAACTGCAGTGCTCTGGATAAAAGCTGCGATATTTCAACAGAGGTCGTACCAACAAGTACTGGCCTTCCCGCAGAAGTCAATCTTTCAACTTCATCGATGACAGCGTTATATTTTTCACGGTTGGTTTTGTAAACCAAATCTTGCCTGTCGTCTCTCTGAATTGGGCGGTTGGTAGGAATTACCACCACATCCAGCTTATAAATTTCCCAAAGTTCGCCGGCCTCAGTTTCTGCAGTACCGGTCATCCCCGCAAGTTTGTTGTACATACGGAAATAGTTCTGCAAAGTGATGGTTGCAAAAGTTTGGGTTGCCGCTTCAATTTTTACATTTTCTTTCGCTTCAATTGCCTGATGAAGACCGTCTGAATAACGTCTTCCTTCCATGATACGGCCAGTCTGCTCATCAACGATTTTTACTTCACCGTCGATTACTACGTACTCGTCATCTTTTTCAAACAGTGTGTAAGCTTTAAGAAGCTGGTTCAGGGCGTGAACACGTTCTGATTTTTCAGCAAAGTTCCTGAAAAGTTCTTCTTTGGCAGCAAACTCTTCTTCTTTGGAGAGATTTTTAGCCTCAAGTTCAGCAATTTCAGTCCCAATGTCCTGCAATACGAAGAAATCTTTATCCTCATTGCCGGCAGACATATATTCCACTCCTTTGTCGGTAAGGTCGATTTGGTTGTTCTTCTCGTCGATTACGAAATACAGGTCTTTATCTACAATCGGCATATCGCGGTTGTTGTCCTGCATGTATTGTGCTTCAACTTTTTGTAAAAGCGCTTTGTTCCCCGTTTCTGAAAGGAATTTAATCAATGGCCTTGATTTTGGCAGGCCTCTGTAAGCCTGAAGCAGTTTGAATCCCCCTTCTTTTGTATTTCCGGCAGCGATTAATTTTTTAGCCTCGTTGAAGATATGCGTTACAGTTTGTTTCTGCACGTTTACGATTCTGTCAACAGAAGGTTTCAGGACATCAAATTCCTGTCTGTCCCCGTGAGGAACCGGCCCGGAAATAATGAGCGGCGTTCTGGCATCATCCACCAAAACCGAATCCACCTCATCCACAATCGCAAAGTTCAGTTCACGCTGCACCAGTTCAGACGGGGAAGTCACCATGTTATCCCTAAGATAATCGAAACCAAATTCATTATTGGTACCGTAAGTAATATCTGAGTTGTATGCGTTTCTTCTTCCGTCAGAGTTTGGCTGGTGGTTATCGATACAGTCGATGGAAAGTCCGTGGAACTGGTAAAGCGGGCCCATCCAGGCGGAGTCCCTTTTTGCAAGGTAATCGTTCACCGTAACCACGTGAACCCCGCGTCCAGGAAGTGAATTTAAATAAATCGGAAGCGTACCGACGAGTGTTTTACCTTCACCGGTTGCCATTTCCGCAATTTTTCCGCTGTGAAGCACCACACCACCGATGAACTGTACGTCGTAATGTACCATGTCCCAAACCACGTCGGTTCCGTGTGCGTTCCAACGGTTTTTCCAAACGGCCTGATCACCTTCGAGTGTTACAAAATCTTTCCCGGCGGCAGCCAGCTGGCGGTCCCAATCGCCTGCCGTAACACGTATTTCTCCGTTCTGCGCCCAGCGCCTTGCGGTTTCTTTAATCAAAGCAAAAGCTTCCGGAAGAATTTCGTTCAATACCTTTTCTTCGATCTGGTAGGAATCCTTTTTTAAAGTTTCTATTTTAGAGAAAAGAGCTTCTTTTTCATCGATATTTGATGTTGTCTTGATCTGCTCCTGTGTCTGTTCAATCTGGGCGGTAATATTGGCAGTAGCGGATTTAATTTTTTCCTTAAATTCTGCTGTTTTCTGTCTTAATCCGTCGTCTGTAAGCTGCTGAACTGCTGGCTCAACTGTTTTTATCTTTGCTACTACTTTTTTTACTTCTTTCAGGTCTTTGGCGTTTTTATCGCCCAAAAAACCTTTGAGAACCTGATCTAAAAAACTCATATAATTATTGCTTTCGGCTGTCAGCAAAAGGCTTTCAGCGCTGTAAAACTGCTTTTAAAATAAATGGGCAAAAACAGCAGAAAGCAGACTGCTGGTTGCCGGCTGCTTTCTTCTAATATTCGTCTTCGTTCCAAAGGAAGTCTTCGTCCGTAGGATAATCGCTCCAAACTTCTTCGATGGATTCGTAGATTTCGCCTTCATCTTCAATGGCCTGAAGGTTTTCCACCACTTCCATCGGCGCACCTGTTCTGATGGCATAATCAATAAGTTCAGCCTTAGTCATCGGCCAAGGCGCATCGCTTAAATATGAAGCTAATTCTAATGTCCAGTACATATCTTATTCAGTGTTTTGTAATTTTCTGCAAAAGTAAAAAAATAGATGATAAAATAAGCTTTTTTATATCTGATTTTCAATCTTTTTGAGCAATCAAATTCAGGACGGTTTTTAAGGTTAAAAGCGGTCTGTTCCACTTTAAAGATTTAAGTCTCCAAATTAAAAGCCGAGCCCTGAATTCGGTCATTTTCTCAAAAACCATTCCACAAACTTTTTTATGCCATTTTGGAAATTTGTGCCCGGCTGGTAACCGATCAGATATTTCGCTTTGCTGATGTCGGCATTGGTTTTGGAAACATCCCCGGGCTGCATTGGCATTGGTTTTTTGGCGGCTTTTTTTTGCATTTCATCTTCAATTGCCGATAGCATTTCTTTCAAATTAATGACTTCATTTTCACCGAGATTGATAATTTCATACACATTTTCAGTATTTTCAAGATAGGTAATGGACTTTATTATTCCATCAATAATATCATCAATAAAAGTGTAATCTCGCGCCGTAGTTCCGTCGCCATAGAACGGTATTTCCTTGCTTTCTGAAATCAGTTTTGTGAATTTGTGAATGGCTAAATCCGGACGCTGCCTCGGCCCGTAAACAGTGAAAAACCTCAGCTGCACCATATCAATCCGGTAAAGGTGGTGGTAAACATGGCCTAAAATCTCACCGCATTTTTTGGTTGCGGCATAAGGGGAAATCGGGCGGTCAACATTATCAGTTTCCGAGAAGGGCGTTTTTTCATTATTGCCGTAAACACTTGATGATGAAGCGCAAACAAATTTAGTAATGCCAAATTCTTTGCAAAGCTCCCAGAGATTCATCGTCCCGCGAATATTGACTTCTTCATATTCCAATGGTCTTTCGATAGATGGACGAACACCGGCAAGCGCCGCCAGATGTACTACCAAATCTATTTTATAATTATTAAAAATCTGCTGCAAAGAAACTTTATCCCTAATATCCTGATAATAAAGCTTATAAGTTTCAGAGTCGGTTTCGCTGATGAGTTTTTTTATGTCAGATTCTTTATCTGTAAAGGCGAATTGGGTCTTTTTACCAAGAGATTCTAAAGTATTGTTGATTTTAATTTTGTAATCATAGAAATCATCAAAATTGTCAATGTTTATGACAGAATGTCCGTTTTTCAACAATTCTTCAACGAGGTGAGAACCAATAAACCCACTGCCGCCCGTAACGAGATAAGTCATCTGTTTATTTTTGAGAAAACAAATTTATAAAATTTAGTTCTTGCAGTGTTATTTCCTATTTTTACTAAAAATTTAAAAAAATGCAGTTTAAAGGCCAGGTTCTGAAGATGTCGACCTATAACGATAAGCCGATACAGTATTTTCTGAATCTTTCGGGAGATCTGATCCGGATGAATTCTCTAATTGGAAAAACAATAAAACTAAAACATATTGGCTACGAATGCGTAAACTGCGGTAGCGAAGAAAAAATCTACAGGATGGGCTTCTGCAAAAAATGTTTTTTTGAGAGCCCGTACGCCAGCGACACGATCATACGCCCAGAACTGTCGCGAGCACACCTGGGTGAGGAAGAACGGGATCTGGAAGTGGAGAAAGAGATTCAACTGGTTCCACATGTGGTTTACCTCGCATACACAGGTGATGTAAAAGTTGGTGTGACGCGGGAGCACCAGGTGCCCACGCGATGGATTGACCAGGGCGCAACCTTCGCCCTTCCCATTGCAAAAACTGATAACCGCTACGAAGCCGGAATGATCGAAGTTGCGCTGAAAGAACACCTTCCCGATAAAACCAATTACAAAAAAATGCTGGAAGATGATTTCGAGGATGAAGTGGATTTGGCTGATTTCCGCAACAAAATCGAACAGTATTTCCCTGAGAATTTCAAAAATTTTTACACGATGGAAGGCGAAATGCTGCGTCTGGACTATCCTTACGAGAAGCCGGAGAAAATCACAGCTTTTACATTAGATAAAAATCCCGAATTTGAAGGTGTGCTGAATGGCATAAAAGGTCAGTACCTGTCTTTTGAGGGCGGTCATGTCCTGAACGTCCGCAGCCATGAAGGTTATCTGATAGAACTTAGCTTTTAACATTTATAAATTCTATAAGAAACAGTAATCATCTTATAATTTTCTAAAGGTTCTTTAATTTTATTTTGCATTTTACATCAAAAAAACACTTACACAATGACGAAAAATACCAGAAAAATCGCAATTGCCCTTGGCGTTTTGGTGCTGTTATTTGTGGTCGCCAACTTCGGCGTGAATTACTGGTTAAAAAGATACCTTCCCAACTATATAAAAAATAATTCTGACTATAAAGTTTCATACAAAACCCTTGATATTGATCTGGGTACAGGAAATATCAGATCGACCGGAATTACCGTAGCTTCGAAAAATCCCAACAACCAAAACGTAATTGGCCTCGACGGTACCGTAGATTCCCTGAAGATAAGCAGAGTGGGGATTTATGATGCTCTTTTTAATAAGCGCATCAATTCCTCAGATTTTCTTATGGTGAAGCCTAATCTTAAAATTACGCTCGCAAAACCAATCAATGATAAAACAGGGAAAAAGCGGCAGCCCCTGCTTTTTAAAAATCTTAAAATTAATGACGGAAACATCGAGATGCTCCGCCACACCAGACAGAAGTTTTTAGCCGTGAACAGCCTCAACCTGAGTGTTTCAAACCTTAGAATGACAGAGGAGGATGTGGAAGATAAGCTTCCGGTTGTTTTTGACCAATATACAATTAGTGGTAATAATTTTTATTTCCGTCCGGATAATGTTTACGCCCTGAAAGCCAAGACTGTAACAACGGATAACGGAAAGATGAAAATAAAGGATTTTGAGTTGCGTCCCCTACTTTCTTATGCTCAGTTTGTAAGATATTACCCCAAAAAAAGAAATCTCTTCGATTTCAAGACCAGGGAAATGGATTTCAAAGATATCGTGTTGAAAGACAATAAAGTGACACTCTCGGAAATGCGTTTTGAAGATCCGGACCTGAAAATGTACACTACCAACGTAAAACCTTCCGAGAAGCAGAAAGACTTCAAATTGGTGGTAAACCTGCAGGACGTTATAATGCACAATGCCAAAGTTCAGATCCTGAAGCCCAACGGAAACAAACTTTTTTCTGCCGGAAACTTAAACATGGATGTGAACAAACTGGTCATGGATGAAAATACCGTGAAGGGAAATATTCCGTTTTCGTACGAGAAATTCCTGATTACCGGGCGGGACCTCAACTACCTGACCGAAACCCAGGACGTGAAAGTGGCCGCAGTGAATGTCAATCCGAATTCTGCAGATTTAAGAAGTGTCGTGATCAAACCGACGGCACAAACCTCAACAAAAACGCTCGCAGACCTTGCGGCAAAGCAGATTTCGCTGAAAGTGAACAAATGGAATATGAAAGACAACAAGCTGGAAATGGACGCCCAAAACCTTTATATCAACGGTTTGATCGGCAAAATCGTCGCGGCCGACAAAAAACCTTCCGGAAAGAAAATGTCTTTTGATAAAATTAAACTTCCGTTGCTTGTACGAAATATTGTGGTGGACAATTCCAGAATCGGTTATTCAAAAGGTGAAGACTCGCAAACCTTCGATAACCTTCAGATCAAAGTGAAAGATTTTGAGATCAATGAAAAAACCTCAAAAGAAAAACTGCCATTCAAAACGGGAAACTACAGCATCACCTCGAAAAATTTCAGCAAAAAAATCGACCGCTTTTACGTAATGAGCGCTGGCCTTCTGAAAGTCGGAAAACAAAACATCCAGCTGAATAATTTTGCACTCAAACCCATCGTTTCGCGCGCACAGTTTATCAGAATGATCCCAAAAGAGAGAGATTTGTATGATTTGAAGATCAACCAGATTACTGCAACAGGGAACATCGACCTGACCTCTGAAAATAAAATTGTAGATGCGAACCAGGTAACCATTTCAGGACTGAATGCTAATATCTTCAGAAGTAAAATCCCTGCGGATGATAAAACAGTAAAACCTCTATATTCCGAACTTCTACGTAAAATTAAATTTCCGCTGTTCATCAAAAATACCGATATTAAAAACTCCGTCCTGGTTTATGAAGAAGATACTAAAAAGAGCGACGGACCAGGGAAACTGACCTTCGGAAACTTTAACATGAATATTAAAAACCTGAATTCTGCAAAAATGAATGGCCGGCCAACGCAGGTGCCGATTACCATAAACTGCAGTTTTATGAACATTTCCCCAATGAGGGTCAACTGGTCGTTTGATACCGCAAATACAAGCGATGCCTTTTCGATCTCCGGTAATATTTCAGATTTGCCGGCGTCGAGTATCAACCCTTTTGTTGAACCTTACCTTAAAATTCAGACTACGGGTTTAATCAGGGATTTGGTATTTAATTTTAGAGGAAATAAAGCCGGCTTAAACGGCACGCTGAATATGAAGCATCAGGATTTGAAAGTTGCCATCCTGAGGGAAAGCGGCGAAAAAAACAAGCTGCTTTCCGCAGTTGCAAACTTTGTAATCAAAAGCAACTCGGGAAATTATCCGGAGAGTGTGGTGGTAGACAATGTTCAGCGGGACAATACAAAATCATTTTTTAATTTGTTCTGGAAAGGCATTGAGGAGGGTCTGAAGAAAACTTTAATCGGAAGTAATGTTGAAAAAACTGAAGAGAAAGTAAAAAACACCGTGCAAACCACGAAAGAAACTGTGAACAAAGCCAAGACAGAAATCCAAAATACCACCGCTACAATAAAGGAAAAGAAAGACAGCACCGTAATAAAAGTGCAGGAAACAAAGAAAAACCTTGGAGATAAACTCAAAGGCATTTTCAGAAAAAAAGAAAGAGCAGAAAATTAATTCCTGCCTTTGTTAGTTATTTTCAAAATTGTATTCTTCGCTTTCCTCTACCGGGATTTCCCTGATAAAATCATCAAACTTATCACCAGGATAATTGCTGTCTGCACCATAAGAATCTATGATGATCCCTTTATTGCCATCGGTGTCTTCTGCAACATAAAGTACCGCATTGTCATCCGGATTGCTGTCGCCTTCAAAACGGTAGGACCTTAAAATTTTCAGGTCTTCAGGTTTGTAGTTTCTGTCGCCGTCATTAAATTTCATTTCGCAGTTTTCATTCATTCTGAACTCCTGTGAGATACCTCGTTGAGCGAGCTTAGACATAACCTGGCTCATGGTAAGCATTGGTTTTGGTTGATTCATAATTTTATTTTTTGTGATTTAAACCAAAACAACAAATACTGTGCAAGACTTCCATATTTTATGAAAAATTAAAATTTTAACGCAAATTAACAGGCCTCTGGCTCATCACTCTTCAAAGCAATATGTCTATATTTTAATAATAAAAAAAACCGTTTCATCAATTGTGAGACGGCTCGTTTTGTGACTGATTGAAAATTTACTTCAGGCTTTTGAAACCCATTTCGTAAAGTGTGAAACTCAGTTTATCAGCATTTTCATTAATCTGCTGTTCTGTGGATTTCCCTGCACCGTGGCCGCCTTTGGTTTCAATTCTCAATAAAACCGGGTTGCTGCAGCTCTGTTTGTCCTGGAGTTCCGCACCGAACTTGAATGAATGTGCCGGCACTACCCTGTCGTCGTGATCACCTGTGGTAACCATGGTAGAAGGATAGCAAACACCTTTTTTAACATTATGAAGTGGCGAGTAGGATTTCAGATATTCGAACATTTCCCTGCTGTCTTCAGCGGTTCCGTAATCATATGCCCAGCCGGCGCCAGCTGTAAATTTGTTATAGCGAAGCATATCTAAAACGCCAACCGCAGGCAAGGCAACTTTTGCCAGGTCAGGACGCATCGTCATGGTTGCACCAACCAGAAGCCCGCCGTTTGATCCACCGGAAATTGCCATGAATTGTGGTGAAGTGTAACCGTTTTTCTGAAGATATTCTCCGGCTGCGATGAAGTCGTTGAACACATTTTTTTTCTGAAGTTTGGTGCCGGCGTCGTGCCATTTTTTACCATATTCTCCACCACCTCTGATGTTTGGCACTGCGTAAATTCCGCCGTTTTCCATCCAGATTGCATTAACTACGGAGAAGCCCGGCTGCAAACTGATATTGAAACCGCCGTACGAATATAGGATTGTCGGATTTTTCCCGTCTTTCTTCAGTCCTTTTTTATATGAAATCATCATCGGCACCTTAGTTCCGTCTTTCGAAGTGTAGAATACCTGCTCGGAAACATAATTTTCTGGGTTGAATTTTACATTCGGTCTGTAATAAACTTCTGATTTTCCGCTGTCTACGTTATACTTGTAGATTGTTCCCGGCATCACATAATTGCTGAATGAATAATAAAGATCTTTTTCTTCAGCTTTTCCGCTAAATCCTCCCGCGGTTCCCTGACCGGGAAGTGCGATCTCGCGAACCAGCTTTCCGTCATAAGTCATTTGTCTTACGTATGAAACCGCATCTTTCATATATTTTGCGAAAAGGTATCCACCACCGGTAGTTACGCTTAAAACATTATCGGTTTCAGGAATAACGTCCGTCCAAACTCCTGGTTTCCTGATATTCATTTTTACCAACTTCTGATTCGGTGCGTTTTTATCGGTAATCATAAAAACTTCATCACCTTTGGAATCTACAACGCTGGTGTTATAATCATAACCTTGCTGAACCGGAATGAAATCGGTATTGTTTTTAAGATCTTTAATGTAGAGTTCGTTTCCGCTCGTTGCATTAGAAGCACTCAGGATCAAAAACCTTTCGTCATCGGTAAGACCTGCGCCGAGATATCTTCGTTTAAAATTTTCGCCGCCGCTGATCAGTTGATCTTCTGTCTGAGGTGTCCCCAGTTTGTGATAGTAAACCTTGTGGGTATCAGTTTTTGCAGAAAGAGCACTGCCCTTTGGTTTATCGTAACTTGAATAATAGAAACCCTCTTCACCTTTCCATGAAAGGCCGCTGAATTTTACGTTTTCAATAGTGACGTCAATAACTTTCTTCGTAATGGCATCCATCACGATGATTTTATTCCAGTCGCTGCCGCCTTCAGATATTCTGTAAGCTGCAAGGTTTCCTTTTTTATTAAATGATACTCCGGAAAGTGAAGTGGTTCCGTCACTGGAAAATTTATTCGGATCGAGGAACACTTCGGTGTTACCGTTTTTATCTGTTCTGTAAAGCACGGACTGGGCCTGTAAACCATCGTTTTTGTAGAAATAGGTATAATCTCCTTCCTTGAAAGGGGAACCTAATTTTTCGTAATTCCAGATGTTTTGCAACTGTTGGCGAATCTGGTCGCGGAAAGGAATTTTTGCTAAATAATCATTGGTAAAAGCAACCTGCCGCTGCACCCAGTCTTTGGTGTCGGCAGCCATATCATCTTCCAGCCAACGGAATGGATCTGACACGTTTTCACCAAAGTAGGCATCGCTTTGCTCCGTTTTTTTGGTTTCGGGATAAGTAAACTTTTGGTTCATTGTTTGGGTGGCACAGGAGGCCAGAAACAAAACTCCTGTGGAAAGAATTAGTGATTTAATCTTCATTTCTACTGATTTTTCCCAAATTTAAGCAATTTTTTAACAAAATTTAAAATACCGCTAACCATAAACGGAACATATTTTGTTTATAAAACCCTACAAATTAATCTATATGAAAAAAGAAACAGGAGTATTGGTAGCAGGGGCAGCCGGCTTATTGGCTGCTGTGGGCTTCTTTATACTGAGAAGAATATTGAGCAACACTGATTATCACGACGAATATCACGACTACCACAGGCATTTTTGCAGAAAAGATAATAGAAACGAAGAACATCACGGCGTAGAATATCTTTCGATGATGTAAAAAATTAAAGAAATATCCTAAAAGCAAATGTTTATAGGCTGAGGGTCGTCTCAACGAAAATCTCACTTGATCACAAGCTCGAGAAAAAAGCAAAAAAGCCGCTTATACTGTTGTGAGGCGGCCTTATTTTTTGTTTGATTTTGCTTAAAGCCCGTAAACAATTCCCACATTCGGGATGAATCCGCCGCCAAAAATGGATTGATCCTTTTTGTACAAAACATTATACATCCCGCCGATTTGCATATAGACTTTATCACCTAGTCTTTGCATATAACCACCGCCTAAGTAAAGAGCAGCTTCATTGCCATTATATTTTAATCCGTTCACTTTATCTTTCTGAGAATAGAAATATTCCTGAAACATTCCGCTCAGGTAAAAGCTTCTGCCAAAATAATAGTTGGCAAAGGGTCCAACTCCCAAAGTCGAGGAAGAATAATATTTAGAGTTCTGCCAGTTAAGATTGGTCGCCATACCCACTTCGAAATTTTCTGCGACTTTATAACCAACTCTCGGCGTCACATAAAGTGCGATGCCGCCGCCAGTTCCGAATGCTCCGCCCAAACCGGCATATCCACCGAACGTCCATCTGGTTTCTTCATTGCTTGTTTTTGTTGAAGGAAAAGATGTTCCGATCTGTGCAAAACTTACTGTAAATGAGAATATTGAAGAGAGAAACAATAATTTTTTCATCATAAATGACTTTATTGATGGCATCAGCGAATTCTGTACCACAATCTAAAGGCTTTAAAGAAATAATAATCCGTAAATTTGCAGCGCAAAACTTTCCCTTAACGAAAGCGTAGCCAAAATATGAAAATAGTAGTAGGACTTTCCGGAGGTGTGGATTCCAGCGTTGCCGCCTACCTCCTCCAACAACAGGGACACGAAGTTGTTGGTCTCTTTATGCGCAACTGGAACGATGCTTCCGTAACCCTCGAAGATGAATGCCCCTGGATTGAAGACAGCAATGATGCGCTGATGGTAGCCCAAAAACTGGGAATTCCTTTCCAGGTGATTGATATGAGCGAACTTTACAAAGAACGAATCGTAGATTATATGTTCGCTGAGTATGAAAAAGGCCGCACTCCAAATCCTGATATTCTCTGCAACCGTGAGGTGAAATTTGATGTTTTTCTGGAAACGGCACTCGCGCTTGGTGCGGATAAAGTGGCAACCGGACATTATGCACGCCTGGACTCCTTCAAAGATGAAAACGGAAAAGAAATTTACCAACTTCTTGCGGGGAAAGACAACAATAAAGATCAGAGTTATTTCCTTTGCCAACTCAATCAGAATCAATTATCTAAGGCCCTTTTTCCCATCGGTGAGCTTACAAAACCGGAGGTTCGGGAAATTGCCAAAGAACTTGGTTTGGTAACTGCCGAAAAAAAGGATTCGCAGGGTTTGTGTTTCATCGGGAAAGTGAGTTTACCCGAATTCCTGAAGCAGCAACTCCAGCCAAAAGAAGGCGAAATCGTAGAAATTTTTGATGATTTTGTTGAATTTTCTAAAGAAAAACCTCTTTTTTCATCAAAACTGGAAGAGTTGGAATTTCTCTCATCTAAAATCAAATACCGGAAATCTGACGGAAAAGTTATCGGCAAACATCAGGGGGCACAATATTATACTATCGGACAAAGCAAAGGACTCGGAATCGGAGGCCATAAGGAAAGCTGTTTCATCATCAACCGCGATATGGAAAACAATATCCTTTATGTTGGTGAAGGGAAAAATTTCCCCGGACTCTACCGGAAAGCCTTGAAAATAGAAAACTCCGAGGTTCACTGGATCCGTGAAGATTTGCGGTTACAACACGGCGAATCGATGGATGTTATGGCCAGAATCCGCTACCGCCAACCCCTTGAGAAAGCAACGCTTTACCAGTACGGGAATGCTTTTTATATCGAGTTTGAGAATCCACAATCTGCCATTGCAGAAGGCCAGTTTGCAGCGTGGTATAAAGATGAGGAACTGCTGGGAAGTGGCGTGATTTCATAATTGTTTTGCACAGATGCGCGAGTTATCGTGCGTTCCCATTATTTATTTGCTCAGCCAATCCTTAAAATCCTTCACGCGTTCGCGGCTCACGGTAATTTCTTCTTCCGGCTGAAACTGCATTTCGACTTTGTAATACGGCGAGGTGTGAATGTTTTTGATAAAATCTAAATTGATGACAAACTGGCGGTTCACCCGGAAAAATTTGCTTTCATCGAGGTTTTCCTGAAGTTCGTCCAAAGTAAAATCCGTGGGAAATGAACGTTCTGAAGTCCGGGCGTACACAATTTTGTTCTCGCTGTAGAAACAACTAATTTCATTGGTTTGCAAAACTTTCAGATTGTATCCGATTTTAACCAAAATTCTGGAAAGCCATGATTTTTCTTTTTTAATTAATTCTTTGAAATTCAAATTGTTATATCGCTGTTCCTGCGGCACAAAAGATTTGTACTTTTCCAGAGCGTTTCTCAAGTCTTCTTCCATGATGGGCTTCAAAAGATAATCGATGGAATTCAGTTTGAAGGCTTTCAGGGTATAATTGTCGAACGCCGTGGTATAAATGATAAAACTTCTGGTCGGAATTTTTTCAAAAATATCAAAAGAAAGTCCGTCGCCCAGAACAATATCAGAAAATATTAAGTCAGGATGCGGAGTATTTTTAAAAAAATTTATTCCCTCTTCCACAGAATGGATGGTTGCAATCAACTCAATATCAGGAAATAAACTCAAAATCCGTTCAAGTTTTCTTGCTGCCGGCTTTTCATCTTCGATGATGATGGTTTTTATTCTATTCAAGGTTTCAAGTTTTTCTGTTTATCCATAAGTTCGCGTATTTTGCGTTCCTCCCAGTTTCTTCCAAGAAAAAAATTTGGCAAGAAAACGGATGCGCCATGCGCTGCCAGTCCCACTCCCCAAAGACTGGTTCCCCAAACATTAAAATCGATTTGCCCATGTTTCATGAACTTTAAGCATACCAAAAACACATTTACCAGTATAAAAACTCCTGCGTGAATATAAAATCCTTTGATCTGCTTCACCCGCTTTTTAGCTTGTTCGTATTTGATATTATTTTCCATTGTTTTTGTATTTTTCCATAAGTTGCCTTGTTTTACGTTCTTCCCAATTGTGCAGTCGGGGTACAAACAGGTAAATGCCGTAACCCAAAAGAAAAATTCCCTGCAGAATCAACATATAAACAATGTATTCGCTATTAAAATTAAAAATATTTTTGCTGTAATCCGTGAAAAGCAGCACGATTGCAACAATAATATAACCGGCTACAAACCAGTAAAAGTTTGAAATTTCCTTCACCCTTTTCTGTGCTTTTTTATAAAGCATTTCCTCGTGTTTTTGCTTATTTTCCATGATTATCTCCATTTTTTGGCGTTTTCTTCTTCTTTTTGCATATACTTACGGATTTGGCGTTCTTCCCAATCGCTGCTAATTCCGAACGTTTTAATCCCATGCGAAATCACACCGATGCCCCAACCCAACATCGGCCAAAATGCCCACCAGTAATTGGGCGACGTCTTCCAGTTAATCAGGAATAAGAAAGGAATAAAAATAGAGTAGGAGATCAGATTTCCGTAAAAACCTTTGAGTTCTTCTACTCTTTTTGCGGCTTTTTCGTAAGCCATTTGTTCACTGGTGGCATTTTGTGTAGTCATTAGGTTTATTTTTTCGGTGAGTAAAGGTATTTTTACTTTGAAATTTTGTTCAGATTTTTCGATGAAGACATTTCGGTCGGTAATCAGTGCATAGCGCTGCACAATATTGGAAAGTCCGATTCCCTCACGGTCTTTGCTGACTTCTCTTTGTTGCAGGTTATTTTCAACGCACAGAAATCCATTCTCTGAGAAAATTCTGATATTCAAGGGTTTTACGGATGTGGCAAAATTGTGTTTGATGCAGTTTTCCAGCAATAACTGTAGCGATAACGGAACGACGAAACCTTTTCGATCTTGTTCATTCACTTCAAACTCAAAGTTAACGCTGTCCTCGAACCTTGTTTTCAGCAAATCGCAATAGGTTTTTGCAAAATCCAGCTCTTCTTCTACCGTAACTAATTCTTTATCCTTTTGCTCCAAAACATAACGGTATATCTTTGACATTGAGGACGTAAACCTTTGGGCGTGATTTGGATTCTCATCAATCAATGAACTTAAAACATTTAAAGAATTGAACAAGAAATGCGGATCGAGTTGATTTTTTAAGGTTTCAAACTGGGCGTTGGCAGATTTTGCAATGAGTTTCTGTTCCACTACCTCTTTTTTCGCAGATTTTTTCCATTCTTCCATAAAACTTTTGGCGTGGAGAATGGCCGAAACCAACAGAGAGATATTCACGGTAATCCAATTAAAAATTCCCATATTTCCGCTGAAGAACTTCGTGGGATCACTTCCCTGAATTACTATGAAATTGATATAATTACAGAAGAAAACCAGGATCACGTTAGCCAGCACTGTGCCGATAATGCCGTAGATGACACGTGTTCTGGTTTGCTCAACCCAGGAAAATTTCCTGCTCAGAAAATCATTCACTAATCCGTTTCCCACTCCAATGACGAGGGTATACATCACTGTGATTCCGAAGGTCAGTAAAGCGTTTGTCAAGGTTTTCTCACCATTGGAAAAAGCAAATATGAAAATGCTGATTCCAAATGAAACCCAGATTAATGTGCTGAAAAATTTTCTGTTCATATGAATTTTTACCGATTAAAAATAGGAAAAGAACGCTTTATTTGTTCATCATTTCTCTAATTTTTCTTTCTTCCCAATCGTCACCCAGAATCATCTGCGATCCAAAAACCGTAAGTCCGTGCGCCAACAATCCAAACCCCCACAAAATCGCTGTGTAGTAAGAGTCCATATCTGCAAATCCATTCTTTTCTGCAAATCCATTGCTAAATATAATGAACAGATTTACAAGCAGATAAACCAGAGCATGAATGTAAAATCCTTTAATTCTTCTCACTTTTCTTTTTGCACGTTCAAGTTTTTCACTATTGCTGCATGTTTCCATTTATTTTAAAATTTTTAATTATTGATTTGATTTTGATGATATAAAGGTAGTTCAGCGCAAAACCCAAAGCCAACTGTTCTTTACCGAACCGTATTTTTTGTAGACTGAATGGTAAAAGTTCTTTTTCTAAAAATAAAAGCGAATGAAAAAACGGGCGAAAAATGCCCGTTCATCATGTTAAACTGGCTTCGTTACGGTTTCTGTGCCAGGAAATACTCCGCTTCCGCTTTTCCCCAGTTTGGATGAAGTGGTGATGCTGTTTTGTAAATTTTAAACTGCTCCAGTGCTTTCTGGAAAAGTTCCAGACCTTGGGATTTGCTTCCGCCAAACTGCTCTGGCGTAAAATAGGTATCTTCTGCTTTCAGTAAGGTAATTCTTGGATTGGCGGGATCCTGTTTTTCGGCCTTGGCGAGATTTTCGGCGCCCAGAGCGCCTTCCGTCATATAGCGTTCCATTGGGTTCACCATCATTTTCAGGTTGTGAATCATCTTTTGAAGAATGAACAGTTCGGCATTATCCTTACTCAATTCCATGGCTTTGTCCAGGGATTTTTGTGCTTCAGATGCAACAGCATCCAGTTCCGACATTTTCTGTTCGCGCATCAAAATTCTTCCTTTCTGGATTTGGGCAAATGCGGCGTAGTAATACGGCAGCCATTGTGTTTTTTCAGCATTTCCGATTCTGGTGAAATCATTAGAAAGCGCTTGGAATTCGTCTGTTTTCAAATGCTGTTCAATTTTGGCGACTTTTTCGGTCATTGCTGTTTCGAATTTGGTCTGTGCAAACCCGAACACTGTAGATGCTGCAACAGCCGCAGCAAGGAATAATCTTTTCATATTAATTGATTTTTTGTTGTTTTAAAATTCTGATTCAAAGATAGTTCTGATGAATGTTTCACGTGAAAATTTTGTAACTGAACCGTCAAATTTCGTCACTGAATCGTCATGCTTCTTTCGTTATAATCACCTTATAGATTGTTATTAATTGCCTCATTTGTTTTATCCACTCCGAAACTGATGAAAGCACCCAGAAAAACAAACGTGTTCACCGGCGGAACTACTGCGGAACTGCGCAAGCCGTCATTGGAAAAATTATAGCCGTAAACGTTTTTATTCCCTAAAATATTTGATATGCTCAACACCAAAACGGTAAACGCCTTGGAATCCTTTTTGCCTAAATTCGGCAGGTAATTTAAACTGAAATTCAGTGCGTTATAATCTTTTAGCCGACCTTCGTTGCGAATGATATTATCTCCGTTCTGCGAAACAATATCATAATAAGGACGGCCCTTCGAGTAAGTGTATGAAAGATTAAATCCTGTTTTCCAATTGGTTACAAATTTTTTGGCCACAGCCGAAAGCGTGTGTTCCGAAGCAAAGCCCGGTTTCAAACTTACCGGATAGTTTAAATAATCTCGTTTGGAATCCAGGTAAGAATAACTCAGCCAATAATCAATATTTTTGATCGTTTTTTTATCTCTCCAAAATAACTCAAGCCCCTTTCCATAGCCCTTTCCACTGTTACTAATTGCCGTCTGAAATTCGTGGTTTCCTTCTGTTTTTACAAGATTTTTATAATCTTCGTAAAAAGCTTCCAGCCTCAAACTTCTGCCTTCCGAATTTCTCTGAAGTTGAAAAATATAATGTTCGGCTTTCTGAAAACTTAACGACGCAGGTGAATTCAGATATTTGCTCTCCGGATTTTGGTAGAAAATTCCGTAAGCGAGGGAACTCGTCCACTTTGGGGAAAGGCGGTATGCCAACGCCAGACGCGGCGCTAAATTGGTTTTTTCGAAGTAAGAAGAATGTTCAGCCCTTAAACCTAATTTTGCTGAAAGATTATTGCTGAATCCCAAATCTGTTTCTGCAAATGCTGATGAGATAAGGTCTCTATAAAGTTTATTGAAATTCCCGAAATCCGTTTTTTCCGAGGCATGATTCAGTTCGAAGCCTCCGCGAACTGCACTGATCTTGTTGATTTTCCTTTCTAATACAGTTTTGAAATTCACATAATTATCATCCTTTTTAATAGAATTTACCGGAGACTCCACGTTATTCTCAATAGTTGAAAATCCTATGTCGGTTGTGTTGTAAGAATAAGACGTGCCAACATTCAGCAAATATTTACCGAATTTTTGACGGAAAGAAAGGTTGTGCGATGTGTTGGCTGAATTCAGATTTACTTTGCTGAAATCGAATTCCGGTTCCAGACTTTCGTTTTGCACCGCCATTTTATAATGGTCGAAATTTCCATAATATTTTAGGAAGCCACCTTTTTTATTTTTAATTCTGAAATTAAAATCGCCGTCAAAACCTTGGGGAGCCGTAACAAAATCGGTATTGTAATTGAAGATTTTCTGCACCAGTTCCATATTGAAATAGCTTAAACTCGTCCCGAAAGACGCATTCTTATTCTGAGTTAATTTCTGAAAACTTCCGCTTAAAAATATCGGCGAGACCCCAAAATCATACGAACTTGTCTCCGGCAGATCCACGCTTTCCAAAATCAGCACACCGGAAAGCGCCTGCCCGTAAAGTGCAGAATATCCGCCGCTTGAGAAAATATTTCCTTTGAACAATGATGTATTAAAACGGTCGCGCCCGGCAATTCCCGGCACGGAATTCGAGAAATAATTGTTTACCAAACTGCCGTCCATAAAGATTTTGGACTCGGTTCCGCTGCCGCCACGGATGAATAAACCTTCGCTCTCCCCTACTTTCTGCACTCCGGGAAGATAATTCAGTGCTGCAGAAATTTGTCCGTCGGCTCCGGCGGTGGTGTAAATATCAATTGGCGAAAGAATTGCCGTTGCCCGTTTTTTGTCGCTCGCTTCTATCGCGCCGGCTGTAATCACCACGGCATCAATTTCGCTGATGCTTTCTCTTAGCGTAGTATTTTTCTCAATATTGTGGTTTCCGATGGTAATGTTTTCTTCAACCTCTACATATTTCGGATGCGAAAAAACCAAAGTCTGGCTGCCTTTTTCCGAAGTTTCAAAAGAATAGTTTCCCTGTTCATCGGTTGTTGCGCCGTCGTAAGTGTTTTTAAGGGTTACGTTGATGTCTTTGAGGCCTTTTCCTTTGAAGGAAACTTTCCCGTAAATCTTTATTTGAGCCACACCGGCTACAGAAGCCATTACCAGGAATAGAAAGCAGATTTTCGCGAAGTGTGTTTTCATTGTTTCGAATAATATGCCTCAAAAGTAAATGGCGAAAATTCTTTGGTAAAAACAGATTGGCTGAACGGTAGTTTTTTTTGACTGAATGGTTAGTTTTTACAGAAATTTGTCTTAAAATTTCAAATTAAACATCTGGAAACAGCCCGCAGAAAAATATTTCTTATTTTTATGACCATTAAAAATCCAGTTTTATGAAACTTTTATCACTTTCTCTTATTTCGGCAGGTGCTTTATTAGCGGTATCCTGCACCACTACGAAAACATATACGATTAACGCCAAAAGCGATACACAAACCCAGGGGACCGCAAAATTTACCCAAACAGGAAAAACGGTTGAACTTGATATGAATGTGTATAAACTTAATCCGAACGGTATTCACGCTGCCCATATTCACGAATTTGGCGACTGTTCAGCATCTGACGGAAGTTCAGCAGGCGGACACTGGAACCCAACCTCTCACCAGCACGGAAAATGGGGAGTGGGCGAACACCATGCGGGTGATTTGGGAAATTTGAAAGCAGATAAAAACGGTACAGCAAGATTAGTGATGAAAACAGACAAATGGTGTATCGGATGCGCTGACGAAACTAAAAATATTGTAGGAAAATCTATAATTATCCATGCAAAGGCAGACGACTTCAAAACGCAACCTACAGGAAATGCCGGTGGCAGAGTTGGTTGTGTGGAGATAAAATAAATTATGAAACTATGAAAAACGCCGTCTCACAACTGGTGAAAACGGCTTTTTTTTGCGTTTTTTATCGACCTTATGGGGAAAGAATTTTCCTTTAAAACCATTCTTAGCCTACATCATTTGGGTTGGATACACTTTTTCTTTTAATTGGCATCGAAACTGTCAAAAGCGCCTTCAATATGTATAAGCTCCAGTTCTCTCTCCTGGCTTGGTAAAACTGAAATAATATCAAAACGCACATTCTGTTCGCTGTTTCTCTCTTTCATAAATTCATCCGCGGCTGAAACGATCAAGCGGATTTTTCGCTTGTTTACGGCTTCGTGCGGTTCGATCAAAGCATCGATGCCGCGGGCCTTTACTTCAATGATAATGATGGTGTTCTGAAATTCCGCGATGATGTCTATTTCCGCTTTCTGGAATCGGAAATTACGTGCAAGAATGTGGTAGCCTTTTTCTTCCAGGTAAGCTGCTGCGAACTGCTCCGCTTTTTTACCAAATTCGGTATGTTGGGCCATAGATTTTAATTTGAAAATTAAAATTCAACCTCTGCTTTATCCTTCACTTTTATTTTTACCTCAGCGCCGATAATTAAAGGTCTGTTATCAAAAATATGACCGTTAGGAAAACCGAAAACTGTTGGGAAATCATATTTCTTAATTCTGTCAGAAATCAGTTGGTAGGCAAAACTGTCGAAACTCTCTTCGTATTCCTTATTCTCAGCTTCCTTTCCCATATTGATCATTCCACCCACGATTAAACCGTTAATCTTCTTGAAAACACCGGCCAGTTCAAGGCTCATCAACATTCGGTCGAGCGAGTAAAAGTTTTCACCTATATCTTCAATAAAAAGAATTTTATCTTTAAAATCAAATGAATACTTTGTACCCAAAAGCGCATACACCAACGCCAAGTTTCCACCAATTAGCTGTCCTTTTGCCCTCCCTTTTTTATTAAATTCATTGTCTTCAACTAAAAATTTCGGTAATTCACCGCTCAGGATATCAAAAGTCATTTTGTAACCTTCTTCTATAACTCCAAAACTTGACGTTTTGATGGTTTGTGCGTGGATGGATGCATAACCTTCTTTAAGTAAATAACTCTGAATTACCGTATTATCTGAATAGCCAATGTACCATTTTGGATTTTTCCGGAAATGCTTAAGCTTCAGATGGTGTAAAAGATGCTGGCAACCATATCCACCCCGGGAAGCCCAAATTGCGGAAATATCATCATCATTCAAAGCCCAGTTCAGGTCATCAATCCGCTCCTGTTCCGTTCCGGAATAAGGATAGCCTTTATCAAATCTGCCATAAACATGCGCACCCAAAACAGGCTCATAGCCTTTAGATTTAATTAGATTCAAGCCGCTTTCAAGCTGTGATTCCTCTACATATCCGGCGGGAGAAACAATTGCGATTTTATCCCCTTTCTTAAGTGATTTTGGGAAAATGATTTCTTTACTCATTGCGATTTTTGATACTGTACTTCTTTCTTCTCGGCTTCTTCAAGGCGCTTGTCGAACTGGTTGAATTTTTTAAAACTTTGAAGGAAAATCAGAAAACTGAAGATAATCAAAATGATACCTACTCCCCTTCTGATCGCATTAGCGAGATTTTGTGTGAGTTTGTAGTGAAACTGTTTTGCAAGAAAAATCTTTATCATATCAACCAGCAAATAAGTTGCAATAACAATCCCCAGATAAAGGGTAAAGCCGCTGGTATCAGGATACTGGTTCCGCACTGAGATGACCGTGACCAGCCAAAAAAGTATTACCCCAACATTCAAAAGATTAAATAAAAACCCATTGATAAAGGTTTTGAAATAATTCTGGTTGATAAACTTTTCTTCATTGGGGATATGCATCTGGGTTTTGGTAACCATCATATATATTCCGTAAACAAAAATGATCATCGCAGTAATGCGGTAAAAACCAGGATGTTTATCAATAAGATATACAATATCTGCACTGGCAAAATAAGCAGCAACAATGCATAGAATATCTGCCAGAACCACGCCTACATCCAGCGCGATCGCATGTTTTGGGCCACGGGAAAAACTCGTTTCAATTAAAAGGAAAAAGATGGGCCCAATGAAAACCAGGCTAAGCATAAATCCCAGTCCGATCGCAGAAAGGATTAGTTCAAGCATATCTGTAAAATGAAACTATATTTTACAAATATACATTTTACAGATTAATCCACGATTTTGAAATCCAGCTGCTTGGCAATCAGGTTCGCTTTCATCACCTTGATCTTTACCTTATCGCCCAACTGGAACTGCCGTCCGTGGCGGGTACCGTAAACGGCATGGCTCTTCGCATCGTACATATAGGAATCATCGGTCAGGTCGCGAAGTTTTATCAGCCCTTCTGCCCCGTTTTCTGGAATTTGAACCCAGAAACCGAATTCTGCAACACCGGAAATCACCCCTTCAAAAACTTCACCAATGTGCTTCTCCATAAATTTCACCTGCATAAACTTGATGCTGTCGCGTTCCGCATCTGCTGCCAGCCTTTCCATTGCTGAACAGTGCTTCGCCTGCTCCTCTACTTCCGGTTTATAAGGTGATTTGCCGCCGTCCAGATAATGCTGCAGCAGCCGGTGCGCAATGAGATCCGGATATCTACGGATTGGCGAAGTAAAATGCGAATAATATTCAAATCCAAGTCCGTAGTGGCCGATCGGATCGGTAGAATAGACGGCTTTACTCATCGAGCGCATCGCCAGAGTTTCAATCATATTTTCTTCCGGTTTTCCTTTTACACCTTTCAGGAGGGCGTTCATACTTTCCGTGGTTTGTTTGGTGCTGGCAATATTCATTTTATATCCAAAAGTTCCCACAAAATCACGCAAAGCTTCAAGTTTTACAGGATCTGGATCGTCGTGAACCCGGTAAATAAAAGTATTGTTGGTATGTTCGCCTTTTCTGTTTAAGGAGACATATTCTGAAACTTTACGGTTTGCTAAAAGCATGAATTCTTCAATCAGGTGGTTGGAATCTTTGCTGATCTTAAAATAAACACCGATTGGTTCATTGTTTTCATCAAGATTAAAGCGAACTTCACTTCGATCAAAGGTGATGGCGCCATTTTTAATACGTTTTTCTCGCATAATTTTCGCCAAACGGTCAAGAACCAGAATTTCATCCGCCAAATCGCCCTGTCCGGTTTCTATGCGTTCCTGGGCTTCTTCATAAGTGAATCTTCTGTCTGAATGGGTGACGGTCCTGCCAAACCACTGTCTGCGTACTTCAGCCTGATCATCCATTTCAAAAACAGCGGAAAAGGTATATTTATCTTCGTTTGGACGAAGCGAACAAACACCGTTGCTCAAAACTTCCGGCAACATCGGCACTACCCTGTCAACTAAATATACTGATGTTGCTCTTTGGTAAGCCTCTTCATCCAGCAAAGTTCCAGGCACCACATAATGCGAAACATCAGCGATATGAACCCCGATTTCCCAGTTTCCATTATCCAGTTTTCTAATGGAAAGTGCATCGTCGAAGTCTTTTGCATCTTTCGGGTCGATGGTAAATGTCAGAGTTTCACGCATATCCCAGCGTTTCGCAACCTCGTGGTCACGGATTTCGCGATCAATCTGGTTGGCTTCTTTTTCCACTTCTTCCGGAAACTCGTAAGGCAAACCGTATTCCGCTAAAATGGAATGAATTTCGGTTTCGTGATCGCCAGGAGCACCAAGGACCTGAATGATCTCCCCTTCCGGGTTTTTATCCCCTTTCTTCCAACCAAGCATCTTTACCACGACTTTATCGCCGGGTTTTGCACCATTGAATTTATCTTTTTTTACGAAAATATCTGTATTTATCACCTTTTTATCAGCCACTACAAAACCAAACTCCTTGTGGGCTATATAATCCAGTGTTCCTACAAAGTGAGTTTTGTTACGTTCCAGCACATCTACAACAGAGCCTTCCAGTTTTTTACCCTTGTAATGATAGGTTACGATAATCACCGTGTCGCCCTGCAACGCATCTTTAACGTTTTTCGAGTGAACGAATACATCGTCTTCCAGGCCTTCAACTTTTACATATGCATTTCCGGACTGATTGAAATCGATGACGCCGGTCAGAGTTCCCTGGATTTTTAGGTTAAGGATGAATTTTCCTTTTTCTACTTCCTGAATTCTTTCCTCCGCCATCAGTTTATGTAAAGCTTGGATCACCTGTTCCCTTTGTCGGGGGTTTTTATAGTCTATCCCATCTGCAATTTGCTTATAATTGTAGATTTTAGATGATTTTTCGTTCATAAAAGCTACGATTTTTCTTCCGATTTCCTGAAGCTTATGATTGTTTTTGTGGGATATGAATTTTGATTTTTTTGACATAAAATATTTCGTGTGATATTGTGATTTTTAGCAGGATATCTTATTGACCCTGTTTTCGTGACGCCCGCCCTCGAAATCTGTATTCAAAAATCTTTCCACAGTTTCCAGAGCCAGTTCTTTTGCAATAAATCTTGCAGGAATTGCGACCATATTGCAGTTGTTATGCTGACGCGCAAGTTCAGCCAGTTCCGGCATCCACGCCAAAGCGCAGCGGATCCCCTGATGTTTGTTTGCCGTAAGCTGAACGCCCTGGCCACTTCCACAGACTAAAATTCCCATTTCGTTTTCTCCCTGTTCTACGGATGTTGCTGCGGGGTGTACAAAGTCCGGATAATCCACACTCTCCAATGAATGGGTTCCGTAATCGGTGATTTCATATTTATCCTTCAGTTGCGATTTCAGAAATTCTTTATACTCAAAACCTGCGTGGTCAGCAGCAATGGCCAGTTTTTTCATTTTAAAATTTTTAAATAGATTTCTACAAATTTAACTTATAATTCCCTAAAATCACTTTTATCAACATAAAGAAATAATAAATAAGAGAGTTACAGTTTTATTAAAAGACTGATTACAAGTGAATTAAACAAAATGTTAACACTATAATGTCCTGTAAATGTATTAATTAACAAAACATTAAAATAGATGTGAATTCTTGTGATAAATGTTGTGGATAAAACTTAGAAATTTCTCCTTTACAAATTCAGATTTAATTCATATTGGAAAAAAATTTGTGGTGTGGCGTCAGAAACTTTTTGTGAGTTTAAACTTATAAATCGGCAACATTTCAATACACGATTTTTCAATAAGCCATATATTTGGATAGTTGTTCACAAGTGTTGATAACTGGTATAACCATATAAAGATCAATTGTTTAAAATGTGAACTAAATATGAACAATAACAAAACTAAATGTTATGAAATATTGTAAAAAAGTTATCCGCAAAATTCACAACATATAACAGCCTACAACAGTTCTTTTTCTTTTTTTAAATTTAAGATTGATAATAATTATTGATGTATGATGTTGGGAAAATTTTTGGTTCGCATGATTTTTTTTCCGGCTTTTAAATACTAAATTTGTGAAACATAATTCTAACGAAATTCTCTTATGAAAACCATCAACGATTTTAATTTTAAAGACAAAAAAGCCCTGGTTCGTGTAGATTTCAATGTACCGCAAAGCGCGGACCTGCAGGTGACGGACAATACCCGCATTGTAGCAGCAAAACCAACAATCGATAAAATATTGAATGATGGTGGTTCGGTAATCCTGATGACTCACCTGGGTCGGCCGAAAGGAAAAGTAAGCGATGAATTTTCTTTGAAAAATATTGTGCCGGAAATAGAAGCTGTTTTGGGCAGGGAAGTACAATTTTGCGCGGATTGCTTAGGGGAGGATGCTACGAATATGACCGGTAATTTGAAACCCGGTGAAGTTATTTTATTGGAAAACCTAAGGTTTTATAATGAAGAGGAGGAGGGTGACAAGGAATTTGCAGAGAAACTGTCAAAGTATGCCGATGCTTACGTGAATGATGCTTTTGGAACAGCGCACAGAGCGCACGCGTCTACTGCAGTAATTGCCCAGTATTTTCCTTCAACTAAATTTTTCGGTTTATTAATGGCGAAAGAATTGGAGGCGATTGATAAAGTTTTGGGAAGTGGTGAAAAACCAGTGACTGCAATCATTGGCGGATCTAAAGTTTCTTCGAAAATTACCATCATTGAAAATATGCTTCCGGCAGTTGATAATCTTATTATCGGTGGTGGGATGGCATTTACATTTATCAAGGCTTTAGGTGGCGCCATCGGAACTTCAATCGTGGAGGAAGATAAGATGGATCTTGCATTGGAAATTTTAGAAAAAGCAAAGGCACAGAATGTAAAAGTTCTTCTTCCGGTTGATGTGGTTGCAGCCGATGAATTCAATAATGACGCACAAAGAAAAGAGGTGGACATTTTCGATATTCCGGAAGGATGGATGGGTCTTGATGCAGGTTCAAAGACCAATGCATTATTCCATGATGCGATTTTGAACTCAAGAACAATTCTATGGAATGGTCCGGTTGGCGTATTCGAGATGCCGAATTTTGCAGCCGGAACTATTGCTTTAGGTGACAGTATTGCAGAAGCGACTAAGCTGGGAGCGTTTTCTTTAGTCGGAGGCGGCGACAGTGTGGCGTTTGTAAAACAAAACGGTTATGAGAATAAAGTTTCTTATGTTTCAACAGGTGGGGGAGCGATGCTTGAAAGTCTGGAAGGTCTGGAACTTCCGGGCGTAGCGGCGATTAACAATTGAAAGAAACTAATTTTTTAGTTTATAATTAGCAAGAAGTCGTTTCACCAAGTGAGACGACTTCTTTTTTTAGTTTTTTTGATCTCCCGATGGAGCGAGATCTTTCGTTCCGATGATGCTTAGCTTTGCTAAAATTAAGATTTCAATTAAAAGTCTTAAAATTTTGGCGTTCAGAAATAGCTCAAAAATCGACTTTCTGTTTTTTTTCGATAATATATATCAAACTGGAAAATTCGCCGGTTTTAGAGGCTTTAAAATTGGAAATCGCTCCTACAATGCCTCCTTTTAGCCACGAAAGTGGATTTTTTTTATATTTTTCACTTAGTATGGAGATGTAATAGGAATCGAGTAGGAGAGGTTTTATTTTTTTGAGTTTCCAGTTTTCATCATTAAATAATTTTTCCATTCCACTTTTTGAAAAATGGTAAATGTGTCGCGGAACATCATAAGCCGCCCAGAATTCTTTATAATATCTTGCGTCGAACGAAGTATGATTTGGCACTGCAATGATCAATAAACCGTTGTTTTTCAGTTTTTTATAAAAATTATGAAGCATATTAGCCTGATTATCAATATGTTCGAACACATGCCACATCGTAATCGCGTTCAAAGAACCATCTTCAATTTCGCTAATATCAGAAATTAAGGTTGCTTTCTTCACTTTGTTTGTGGCTGCCTTTCTTGCATCATGATTTGGTTCGTATCCTAAGACAGAGAAATCATTTTCTATAAATTTGATGAACTCGCCCGCACCGCAACCGTAATCCAAAATTTTTGCATTTTGGAAAGTTTCTTTTGCAAGAATATTTCTCTTGTAATTCAGATTAAAGTGTTGAGCAAACTTGTATACTTTCTCTTTTAATCTTCCGCTGTCCTGATGATGAGAAATATAATTTTTACTCGCGTAATACTTTTGCAAATCGGACGGAACCGGAGATGTTCTGAGAATACCCGGAATTTCTGTTTTCTGCAATTCAAAGGATTCCTGTGTGAGAAATAGGTCTTTTACTTTCATATACTAAAAAATGTTTCACGTGAAACATTTACCTTCCTAAATAAATAAGAAGGACATTAATATCTGCCGGAGAAACGCCACTTATTCGTGACGCCTGAGCAATAGTCTTGGGTTTTACCGAAGTCATTTTTGTTTTAGCCTCAGCAGAAAGAGAAGAAATTTTGCTAAAATCGAAATCGTCTGGAATCCTGATGTTTTCCGTACGCTGAAGTTTCGCTACATTTTCGCGTTCTTTGTCGATATAGCCTTTGTATTTAATATTGATTTCTGCCTGTTCACGTACTTCATGATTGTACTTTAGCGAAACTTCCTTTATAAAATCAATCTCATCAAGTTTTTCTAAAGTCATGTTTGGACGCGTAAGAATCTGTGCTGCCCGGTAAGCCTGATCAACAGGGGAGGATTCAATTTTTTCCAAAACCGGGTTGATAATTCCTGGTTTTAAAGAAGTCTCTCTAAGAAATGCTTCCAGTTCCTGCGATTTTGCAATTTTCTCTTCTACTTTTTTAAGTCGGTCTACCTTTGCCAAACCAAGTTTATAAGATTTTTCAGTCAGGCGAATGTCCGCATTGTCCTGTCTTAATAAAAGTCGGTATTCTGCACGGGAAGTAAACATTCGGTAAGGTTCTTCGGTTCCTTTGGTAATAAGATCATCTACCAAAACTCCAATATATGCTTCATCGCGGCTTAGGATAAATTCAGGCTTTCCATGAACCTTATTGTGAGCATTTATTCCGGCAATTAAACCTTGTCCAGCTGCTTCTTCATAACCGGTGGTACCGTTGATTTGTCCTGCGAAATAAAGGTTTTGAATTAGTTTTGTTTCCAGAGTATGGTTGAGTTGGGTAGGAGGGAAGTAGTCGTATTCGATAGCGTATCCCGGCCTGAAAACTTTTACATTTTCAAATCCAGGGATGTGTTTCATCGCTTTGATCTGTACCTCTTCCGGAAGTGAAGAACTGAAACCGTTGACATAGATTTCGATGGTTTTCCAACCTTCAGGTTCTACGAACAGCTGGTGCCGTGTACGTTCTGCGAAACGGTTTATTTTATCCTCGATACTAGGGCAGTATCTTGGTCCTAAGCTTTGTATCGTCCCGTTGAACATTGGGCTTCTGTCGAAGCCTTCACGTAAAATTTCGTGTACAGTTTCATTAGTATAAACGATGTGGCAACTGCGCTGTTCGGTGAGTTTTGGACTGTCTAAATATGAGAATTTGCCTGGATTTTCATCTCCTTTCTGTTCTTCCATTTTAGAGTAATCGAGGCTGCGTCCGTCAACTCGTGGTGGAGTCCCCGTTTTCATCCTGCCGGCCGTGAAACCTAATGAGACCAGCTGTTCCGTAATTCCAAATGCACGTGGTTCGCCCATTCTACCGCCACCTAACTGCTTGTCTCCGACGTGAATCAGCCCATTCAGGAAGGTGCCGTTGGTCAAGACAACCGATTTTCCTTTGATTGGAATACCCAAGGAAGTGATGACTCCTGCAACACGGTCGCCATCTATAATTAAACTCTTGACCATATCCTGAAAAAAATCAAGATTAGGAGTATTTTCAAGAGCTAAACGCCATTCTTCTGCAAACATCATCCGATCGTTCTGTGTTCTGGGAGACCACATTGCTGGACCTTTCGAAAGATTAAGCATCTTGAACTGGATTGCTGATTTATCGGCAATGATACCAGAGTAGCCGCCCATAGCATCAATTTCGCGCACGATCTGGCCCTTGGCAATTCCGCCCATGGCGGGATTACAGCTCATTTGCCCGATCGTTTGCATATTCATAGTTACCAGAAGGGTTTTCGAGCCCATGTTGGCAGCGGCTGCAGCGGCCTCGCACCCTGCATGGCCGCCCCCAACTACGATAACATCATATATTTCTGAAATCATTTTTTCTAAATTTTAACTAATGTTTCACGTGAAACATTGAAAAATCTTTCTATGGCTGGCTGATCTCTAGCCCCGATTGCAGCGGTTACCCCGCAGTGCAGGCGCGAGCGTAGCGAGCACCGAAACGAGGAGTATGAGCGTAAAGCGGGATAAAGCTCCTAGTAAAACTCTCAATGAATAATCAGGATCGCAGTGCCAAATAAAAATCTTCTTTGCTTCGCATTTCTTTCTCTTCTTCTACAGTTTTATCCTTATATCCGCAAAGGTGAAGGATGCCGTGAGCGAGTACACGATGCAGTTCATCTTCGAATTTTTTGGAATGGGTAGAAGCGTTGTCGGAAATGCGGGGCAAAGATACAAAAATATCACCGCTTATGGTTTTACCCTTGACATAGTCAAATGTGATGATATCGGTATAATAATCATGCTGAAGGTAATCTCGGTTGATCTGCAGCAAATACTCATCGTCACAGAATATGTAGTTGATTTCACCAGTTTTTTTATTCTCGTTCAGGATGATGGTTTTTAACCAAATTGTGGTGGATTCGGAGATTTCTATTGCATTAATTTGTTCAAAAAAGTACTGTACCATATTAAAACCAATGTCCGAGAATCACTGTGAATAAACCCTGATTATCTTTGTTAAACGACTTGCTGTAATTGAGTTTGATTTGTCCGAAAGGTGATTTATAGCCAGCCGTAATACCCGCTGAAGAATAATCAAAATTGAAAAATTCTGCACCTTCCACGTCGTCGAACATTGTTGCAAAACTGATATTAGGGATTATGTATAAATTTTTGTGGATTTTGAACTGCATCTGGTTATCGGCAAGAACTAGATTTTTGGTCTGTTCCTGCCCAAACTCATATCCAGCAAGCCTAACAAAATTTCCGAGATTTTGTTCGAAAAGACCACCCGATCTGAACTCATAAAAACGGTTGATATCTTCACCAAATGAGAGACCGCCAAAAACACGGATACGGTTGGTAAACCAGCTTGTCACTGGGATATTAATTCTGGTATCTGCTTTGAATTGAAGGACTTTATCCTTATCTTTTTTTCCAAATAAATCGAGTATTTTTCCTTCAGCATACAAATAAAAGCCTTTGGTTGGAAAACTTTTATCGTCCTGAGAATCGCTTTTTAAGAACGCATATGGATTGAAAAAATTCTGATTATCGCTGATCGAGGTTGATGGTATGCGGCTTTGGTAATAATCGTGGCTTAAACCGCCGCCAATGGCATATTTATCCCGCCAGATTGACTGTATAAAAGCCTCGTTTCTAAACCATGTCCAGTTCTCCGTGATATCAGAATTTTTATCAAAAAGATCGAATTTCATCCCTGATGCGTAAACACCAAAGCCTGGGATATAACCATTATCGATAAAATAGTTGAAATAATAGCGTGGTTTGTCCCCGACGACCATATCCAAAGCTATCGTTGAATTGCTGAATATGAGCCTTTTCACCGTAGCATTGAGTAGAAGACCGGTTTTAAAAACCTCGTCGTAATGCAGGCCAAATTTCAGGAAAAACCTCGTATCATCTTCAGTTACATTCAGTTTAAGGATGTTTTTATTATTTTGGGAAGTAATATCATAATTGATCAGCCGGTAGTTATTGGTGGCGTAAAGCCTATCAATCATCTTATTGATTGCGCCATAGGTCTGCATGGACGGGACTTTAAGGTTCATTTTTCCCAGGATGTAATTGCGTCCAAAAATTCTGTTATTTTCAACCGTTATGCTGTCGATCTTGTAAACATTTGAGAATATTGAACTGATGGGCGCACGCAAAACCTGATGGTCCGTTTTTGGTAACTGGCTTAGAATGTCCGTATACTTTTTTGCTTCAGTATAGCCTTTCTCCAGAATCTTTTCCTTGTCGCCGTAACTTGTTGCGGTCATTCCTGTGAGATCAGGATGAATGTTGATATCCGTGTATTGATACTGATTTTTAGTTTCTTTCTGAATACCGAAGTCGATTACCTGGTTTAATATGTCAATCAAAGAGTTAAGTTGCTCACGTTTAACCAAACCCTGACTGAGGTCAACGCCGATCACAATATCCATTCCCTTATCTTTTAAAGGTTTTGAAGGATAATTCACCGTCATTGCACCGTCTATGTAGAGACTGTCACCAATCTTAACGGGATCCATCAGCGAGGGAAATGCGGAGCTGGCCATAATCGAACTTACCAAATCACCTTTTTCAAAAATTTCCATCTTCCCACTTTCCAGATTGGTTGCGATACACAAAAACGGAATTGGAAGTTTGGAGAAATCATCAACGTTTGCGACGTTTTTAAATAGCTCCTTCAGCATATAGATATTCTTTTGACCGGTAGAAATTGCCTTTGGAAGGACGTTAATTTTACCGTCTTTTATCGGAACTGTGAGGAGGTATTTATCATTGGATTTATTGAAGAAAGTTGTCTCCTGGCGTGTTTTTTCATTGGCAATCAGGGTGTAAAAATCAGTTTCTAAAACGATTTTCTCGATATCCTTTCCAGTATAGCCAGACGCATATAACCCACCGACGATTGAACCCATACTCGTTCCTGAAATATAATCTACTTTGACTCCGAGGGAATCAAGGATTTTCAAGACTCCGATGTGTGCGAAACCTTTGGCTCCGCCGCCGGAAAGGGACAAGCCGATTTTTGGATTTTTGGGAATTATGAGTCCTTCTTTAATTTGTGATTTTAAAGAAACATTGATAAAAATCAGCATAAAAATAAGAAGGAGCTTTTTCATTTAATTTTTGATATAAATCCGTTTTACGCGCCTCGAAATCGATGTTAAAACTTCATAAGGAATTGTTCTGCAAGATTCGGCAAACATTTCAAGAGTGGGATTCGAGTTAAAAATCACTACTTCATCGCCTTCATTTGCATTCAAATCTCTGATATCCAGCATCATCATATCCATACAAATATTTCCGACAATAGGGACGAGATGTTTATTGATACCCACTTTTCCAACTTTATTGCCTATCAGCCTGGGGATTCCGTCTGCATAACCAACGGGAATTGTGGCGATTCTTGTATCTTCATCAGCAATAAATCTCCGGCTGTAACCGACTGATTCGCCTTTTTTTACATCAGAAATTTGAGATATAACAGTTTTGAAACTAACAGCGCTTTGAAGAAGTCTTTGAACCTCAGGATTATAGGATATACCGACCATTCCAATTCCAATTCTTACCATATCGAACTGGTAGTCAGGATAAAACACAATTCCCGATGAATTTAATATATGCCGAATTGGCTGATAACCCAAACCGGAAATCAGTTGGTCTGTCACTCTTTGAAATGTATTGATCTGCTGCATAACGAAGCCGTGCTCTGATAGATCATCAGCCGTTGATAAGTGGCTGAAAACCGATTTTACCTTAACATTTTCCGACTTTAATTTTTGGATTAAGTCATCCATTTCATCTTCCTTGAAACCAAGACGATTCATTCCCGTTTCAATCTTTATATGAATCGGATATTCACCGGATACGCCTTTACTTTTAAGCTGTTCACAAAACAATTCCAAAACCCGGAAACTGTATATTTCTGGCTCCAGATTATAATCGATAATCGTACTGTAGCTGTTCTGCTCGGGATTCATCACCATTATTGGTACTGTGATGCCATTTTTTCTTAAATCAACACCTTCATCCACGTACGCAACAGCAAGATAATCAATATGGTGGTATTGTAAAAACTCTGCAATTTCATAACCGCCAAGACCGTAGGAAAATGCCTTCACCATCGCCATCATTTTGGTTTCTGGCTTTAACAGCGATTTGTGTACATTGATGTTATGTAGAATGGCATTTAAATTTACCTCTAACACGGTATCGTGCTTTTGAAGCTCCAGAATGTTTTTAATCTTTTCAATTTCGAATTTTCTGGCGCCTTTAAGCAAGATCAGAGAATTTTCAATTTGATTAAGTTTAAGGCTTTCAATTAGTTCACTTGTGCTGTTGAAAGCATTAGTTTCAGATGTGAAAAGATTTTGGCAGGCTGAAATTTCAGCTCCTATCAGTAAAATTTTATCAAAATTTTGTTCGTTGGTGAGGTTTGCAACTTCCTGATAAAGCGTATCAGAGTTTTCTCCTTCAATAAAATCTGTAAGCACCAGGACTTTCTTCGGCTTATTATATTCGTTGATAAATTGATAGGCGATTTTAAGAGAGTCTAAATCAAGATTATAGGAATCGTTGATGATCAGATTATTTCGTAAACCATTTACACTTTCTAAGCGCATTTCGACTGTTTTAAGATTATTGAGTTTTTCAACAATCCTGGTATTTTCGATCCCAAACTCTTTCATAACGGCGATCGCCGCAAGGGCGTTGGATAAAGTCGCTTCGTCACGCTGATTTGCTGGAAACGAAAACTGGTCACCAAAATAACTGATTTTGATCTCAGTATTCCGGTCTTTCCAGTCATTTGTTATCTTTAGATCATTATGATTTTTTAATCCGAATGATATTAATTTTTTGCTTGAATATAGTTCATTTATTTTATTATAAACCAATTGATTATCCCCATTGAAAATAATGATTTCGGAATCTTTGAATAATTTTAGCTTTTCATCAATCAGTTGATTTTCGGTTTCGAAATTAGCAATATGTGCAGAGCCGATATGGGTTAGGATTCCTATTTTTGGTGAGAAGAAATTCGCCAGTTTCTCCATTTCCTGAGGTTTCGAAATTCCTACTTCAAAAATCCCTACTTCGTGATCAGGTTTTATCTGTAACAAAGAGAGCGGCAACCCAATCTGTGAGTTGAAGCTTTTCGGACTTTTTACCGTTTTAAATTCATCCCAAAGGCTTTGATAAAGCCATTCCTTAACTATTGTTTTCCCATTGCTGCCTGTAATACCAATGGTTTTTAGATTTGGAAATTGCCGAATATGGTGATCTGCTAATTTTTGAAGAAACTCCACCGAATTTGGGGTGATAATCCACGTAACATCATCAAAACCGTCGGTTTTATGTTCCGAAATAATAATGTTGATACCCTTTTCAATCACCGAAGAGATGTATTTTTCACCGGAATTTTTTTGTGTTGTTATTGCTATAAAAGCCGTATCCGTTGTTGAATAAATAGTTCTGCTGTCGAAAGCGATATTTTTTACACAAAGATTTGCATTGCCAATCAGTTTAGACTGGGTGATTTCTGCGATTTCTTTGGCAGTATAATTCATTTGAAACTAATTAGTAATCTATTTCTTCTTATTCAAAACCTCTTCCACGAAAACCTTTCTGCTTACCGCTTCGTAACTGTCTGTCTCGCCAAGTTCCACAAGATCAGTTCCCGCAGATTTCCGCATTGAATAATTGGCTAAATTCCCTGTGGTTCTACAAATAGCATGTACTTTGGTCACATATTCTGCTGTGGCCATAAGATTCGGCATCGGTCCAAACGGTCTTCCCAAGAAATCCATATCCAAACCCGCAATAACTACCCTTATTCCGTTGTTAGCCAACTTATTAGCTACATCAACAATATCATTATCAAAGAACTGTGCCTCATCAATTCCCACCACGTCGCAGGTTGATCCCAACAATAAAATTTCGTTTGAACTTTCTACGGGAGTACTGCGGATTTTGTTTTGGTTATGCGACACTACCTCCTCATCATCGTACCTGGTGTCAACTTTCGGCTTGAAGATTTCAACTACCTGGCCGGCCATTTCTGCGCGCCGCAAACGGCGGATCAGCTCCTCAGTTTTCCCCGAAAACATAGAACCGCAGATCACTTCCATCCAACCGCTCTGTTTAGCGTGATTAATTGTATTTTCTAAAAACATTTGTTAAATTAGCCGTAAGTTTCGAACCTTCAAAATTAACGAAAATTAATAAGACAAAAGTTATGCAACACCTTGAGGAAATTCGGCAAAAGTATTTTATGGAATGTAAAAAAATCATTTCTGAGTTGCTTTATACAGAGAATGCGCAGGACTTGGCAGACAATAAATATCAGGTTGATAAACTTTTAGAAAAAGTTTCATTTCTTAAGGTAATGTCCGAAATTCCCGATTTGTTTTCATATCAGATCAACGATAACCAGCCGGTTTCAGAACGTGATGAAGTTTTTGAATTTTCTACAAATGAAAAGAGCAATTTTGAAGAGGAATCGAACTTTGAAGTGGACAACAATTTGGAACTTGACGAGAAGCTAACTGAAACATATGAATCTGTTGAAGATTCAGATGAAGAAAGAGAAACTGAACTAGCTGAAATAGATAATACAGTTGATAATCCTGCTGCTGAGGAAGAAGTTATTACTCCTTCAAACGAAAATGAAGAAAATACGGTTGAAAATCTCGTGACGGAAGAACTGATTGAAGAGGCTGCAATGAGTGAGGAAGCCTATCAAAAGTCTGCTGAGCTTGCCGAAACAGAATCAGACAAATTTCACGAAACCGTGGAAACTGAAAAACGTGTCGCTGAACCGGGTAATTCATTTTTTGAGGAAAGCTCTCATCATCCGCACAAATCAGAAAAAAAATTCAAACTTCCGCATATCAAGGGCTTGAAAACAGTAGAATCCTTGTTTGACGACAATCCTTTGGAGCACCAACCAAAACACGAAGATTCGGGAAGCCTCGTAAAATCCAATGTTTCAATTGATTTTATGGAGGCTGAAAGACCGAAACATGAATTCAAACTGGATTTAAATGACCGTATTGCTTTTTCTAAACTCCTTTTCAACGGCAGCCAAAGCGAAATGAATGATGTGGTAGCTCAGCTCAACAGCTTTAAAACTTTAGACGAAGCCAAAGAATTTTTAAGCGATATCTACTACCGCAAAAACTGGAAAAAAGTGGATGAGTACGCGCAAAGGCTATGGCAGCTGGTTGAAAATAAGTTTCAGTAAGCGCAGGTTCGCGCCAACATTTTTTATAAATTTTATGGTTAAAGATATTTCAAATTTCCAAAACGTCTTTTTCATTGGTGTTGCCGGTGTTGGAATGAGCGCTATTGCGCAGTATTTAAAAGGAATTGGAAAAAATGTTTCCGGGAGCGACCGCTACTTTCATCCCAACGAATACAACAAGACCAAAGAACAGCTTGAAGCCGAAGGTATCAGGTGTTTTCTTCAGGACGGAAGTGGAATTGATGAAAATACAGAATTAGTCGTAGTTTCCACAGCGATTGAAGACACGGTTTACGAAGTACAAAAAGCCAGAGAATACAATATTCCTGTCATCAAAAGGAGCGAACTTTTGGCGTTGATTGCAAAAAGTAAAAAGACGATTGCTGTTGCCGGAACTTCAGGTAAATCAACAACTTCGGCAATACTGTTTCAAATTTTGGCGGATGCCGGTTTGGAACCGAGTATTATTTCGGGAGCAGGCTTGACCAGAATTATCAAAGAAGGGAAAATTGGAAATGCAGCGGTAGGAAAAGGAGACTGGTTGATTATTGAGGCTGATGAAAGCGACGGTTCGGTTGTACAGTATGAACCAGAAATCGGAGTTCTGTTAAATATTGATAAAGACCATCAGGAAATTAATGAACTGATTGAAATCTTCACTGTTTTTAAAAATAACACACAAGGTTTATTTATTGTAAACCAGTCAAATACATTAGCAAAAACTTTGTCTGCAAATCCGGAGAATGATTTTGGTTTTGAGGATGAAAATGCAAAATACACGGTTACCGATTTTAAGCAAAACGGTTTTGAACTGTCTTTCAGAATCGTCGGCCAAGCGTTTTTGATGAATTCCGTTGGAAGACACAGCGCAGAAAATGCTGCAGCAGCAGTGGCCGTCGCCAGTCAGATAGGGATTGATCTAAAAATCTGTGCTGATTCTCTGGAACATTACGAAGGTATTTATCGCCGTCACCAGATTTTAGGGCAGAAAAACGGAGTTTGGATCATTGATGATTATGCCCACAATCCCGCAAAATGCGCCGCCTCGATTAAGGCTTGTCAGCCGCTGGCAGAAAAAGTGGTGGCGTGGTTTCAGCCGCATGGTTACAAACCGACGCGGTTTTTACGCCAGGATTTTGTGGAGGAAATTTCCGATGCACTCCGTCCGCAGGATGAAATCTGGATGAGCGAAATTTTCTACGCCGGTGGAACAGCGGTAAAAGATATTTCAGCCAATGATTTGATAGAAGACATCAAGGCCAAAGGAAAAAATGCCTATTTTGTTGAGCATCGTGAAGAACTTTTGGATAAGATGCGTCCGCATTTGGATGAAAATACGGTGCTGCTTTTGATGGGAGCCCGCGATCCGAGTTTGGAAGAATTCTCTAAAAATTTATATCAAAAATTATAATTTAATAAAAGCACCCAATATCAGCGAGACACCGGGAGTAATGAGTGGCACTTTATATTTTGTACCTACACCGATCGGGAATTTAGAGGATATGACTTTCAGGGCAGTGAATGTACTGAATGAGGTGGATTATATCCTGTGCGAAGACACCAGAACTTCGGGAATTTTGCTCAAACATTATGATATTTCAAAACCAACAAGATCGTATCATCTTCATAATGAACACACTGCGACAGAAAAAGTGATTCAGGACTTAAAGAATGGACAAAACATCGGCATCATTACCGATGCGGGAACACCGGGAATTTCCGATCCGGGCTATCTTTTAGCAAAAGCGTGTGCTGATGAGAATATCGAAATGATTTGTTTACCGGGTGCAACGGCCTTTGTTCCGGCTTTGGTTGTTTCCGGATTGCCGAATCACGACTTTTATTTTGCTGGATTCTTACCTCAAAAAAAAGGCCGTCAAACCAAACTGAAACAACTGGCCGCGGAGAAGAAAACAATCATACTCTACGAAAGTCCGCACAAAATCAATACAACTTTAGAACAGATAAAGGAGTTTTTCGGAGAAGAAACGAGAGTGAGTTTGAGCCGGGAGATTTCTAAAAAATTTGAGGAAACCAAACGCGGGACAATCAACGAATTGATTGAGTTCTCCAAAAGCAAAACTTTAAAAGGCGAGATTGTGCTTGTCATTAATAATACAGTTTAAATTTTTCCGCTAAATTTGTCTTATGATTGCCCAGGAGCATATCCGCCGAATTGAGTTTATTACTAAAGATTAGTCTTACGAAGATTATTTTGAAGAGTGGATAAAGCAAAATGTAATCATCACAAATATTGAGATGATTGGAGAGGCTTTTAAACCTAAAACGAATTAGATATAGAAAAATATGAAACTGTTAGAAGGAAAAGTCGCCCTAATCACGGGCGGAACCAGAGGAATCGGGAAAGGAATTGTTGAAGTTTTTGCAGCTCAGGGCGCAAAAGTGGCGTTCACGTACGCTGGTTCCGTGGATAAAGCGAAGGAATTGGAAAATGCTTTAAGCTCTTCCACGCAAATAAAAGCTTATCAGTCAGATGCTTCTGATTATGATGCCGCCCAAAAACTTATTGATGACGTGATGGCAGATTTCGGACAAATTGATATTTTGGTGAACAACGCCGGCATCACAAAAGATAATTTGATGCTCAGAATGTCGAAAGACGATTGGGATACCATCATCAAAGTGAATCTCGATTCTGTATTTAACCTAACAAAAGCGTTAATCAAACCGATGATGAAAGCAAAAAGCGGCTCGATCATCAACATGACTTCCGTGGTTGGTGTGAAAGGAAATGCAGGACAGGCGAATTATGCGGCTTCAAAAGCCGGCGTGATTGGCTTTACAAAATCTGTCGCATTGGAGCTGGGATCCAGAAATATCCGCTGCAACGCGATTGCGCCGGGTTTTATTGAAACTGAAATGACTGCGGCTCTGGACGAAAAGACCGTTCAGGGTTGGAGAGACGCCATTCCACTAAAACGCGGCGGACAGCCGGAAGACGTGGCGAACGCCTGTGTTTTCCTCGGCTCGGATATGTCGGCTTATGTAACCGGGCAGGTTATGAATGTGGACGGCGGAATGCTGACTTAAATTTTTTGAAATATTTACATAATAAATTTTGCCAGAGCCTAAACTTTGGCAAAGTTTGTTTAAAGCATTATCATGATTATCGACGGAATAAGATACCGAAAACCTGTGTTGGTTTTCGCCCTCGAAAGCGAAGCAGGAAATGAATTTGAAAATTTTGATAAAATCTTTACCGGAATTGGGAAAGTGAATGCTGCATACGCGCTCTTAAAACATCTCAAAAACAACAGACCGGACCTTATTATCAATCTTGGAACTGCGGGCGGTTTTGGATTTGAAAAAGGAGAAGTGGTTTGCTGTACGAAATTTATTCAGCGCGATATGGATGTCCGGGAACTGGGTTTTGAACGTTATAAAACACCGCTTTCTGATGAACCCGTAATTTTAGATTATGGATTGAAAATTAGTGGCTTACAGGAAGATGTTTGTGGTACGGGCGATCATTTTGAAACGGCCCATTCTACTGATGCGTATAATGTTGTGGACATGGAAGCGTACGCACTGGCTTTGGTTGCAAAACGTGAAAATATCCCTTTTCTCTGCTTAAAATATATCTCCGACGGTGCCACTGATTCTGCCGCCACCGAATGGAGCGAGGAACTACATAAAGCCTCGGATAAACTTAGAAAGACCTTAGACAAAATAAAATAGTCCGACGAAATGCCGGACTATTTTTCTTAATTGCCTGTAAGATTATTTTATCAATCCCAATTCTACAAGCCTTTCATGCAAAAATTCACCTGCAGTGGTATCAGGATAAAGTTTTGGATTGTTTTCGTCATAAGTTCCTTCCAGTGCATCAAGCTTCATTTCGCTCACCGGATGCATGAAGAACGGAATCGAATATCTTGAAGTTCCCCAAAGTTCACGATCCGGATTCACCACTCTGTGAATGGTGGATTTCAGTTTGTTGTTCGTATGTCTGGACAGCATGTCACCAACATTAATCATCAGTTCGTCTGGTTCGGCGATGGCATCGATCCATTCGCCTTCGTGGTTTTGTACCTGTAATCCTCTGCCCTGTGCGCCCATCAGTAGAGTAATCAAGTTGATGTCGCCATGTGCTGCTGCTCTTACCGCGTCTTCAGGCTCCTGGGTAATTGGCGGATAGTGTATTGGCCTCAAAATAGAATTTCCTTCAGCAATATACTGATCAAAATAAAATTCATTCAACCCAAGATAAAGGGCCAAAGCTCTCAGAACATATTTTCCGGTTTTCTCGAGCATTTGGTAAGCTTTTTTGCCCACCTCGTTAAATTTTGGTACTTCCGCAACCGTTACATTGTCCGGATAAACATCACTGTATTTTGAATCTTCTGCCAGGTACTGCCCGAAATGCCAAAACTCCTTCAGGTCAGCTTTTTTAAATCCTTTCGCCGTTTCTTTTCCGAAGCCTACATAACCCCGCTGCCCGCCGATTCCAGGGATTTCGTATTTCTGCTTTGTTTCCACAGGCAGATCGAAGAAGTTTTTAACCTCTCCGTACAGTTCTTTTACAAGGGCATCGTCGAGGAAATGACCTTTCAGTGCAACAAATCCTATGTCTTCATAGGCTTTTCCGATTTCATTTACAAATTTCTGTTTGCGTGCCGGATCATCCGACAGGAAATCACGCAAGTCCACACTTGGAATTTTGTTCATTTAGTTTTTTGTAAAAATTAACTCCCAAATATAAGGTTTTATAATTTTTAAAAATCTATAAAACTCATACCTTTGCCGTTATGAAAAAATTCTCATCAAAACGCAGTATTCAGGTGCTTGCTCACATTATGAAGGAGTACGGAATTTTAAATGTGGTTATTTCTCCGGGTTCACGCAACGCGCCTTTGGCGATACATTTCGGGGAAATGGATGAGATGAATAGCTACAGTATTGTTGATGAGCGGAGCGGCGCCTTTGTTGCTTTAGGAATGGCGCAAAGCACGAAAATGCCCGTTGCTGTTACATGTACATCAGGTTCCGCGTCAGCAAATTATTATCCGGCGGTTACAGAAGCATTTTACCAGAACGTTCCAATTTTAGTGTTAACTGCCGACCGGCCAACAGATTATGTTGATATTTTCGATGGACAGACAATTCGCCAAAAAGATCTTTATCAATTACATTCCTATGGTGATTTTCAACTGATGGAAGACGATAGAGACGGCTCGGAAGATTATAATTTTCAAACGGTAAAAAAAGCAGTGGAGCTCTGCATTGAAAAGCAGGGTCCGGTGCACATCAATATTCCATTGTCTGAGCCGCTTTATGATTTGGTAACGGAATTGCCGACGTTCCCAAGTATTGAGAAAACAATTCAGAAAAGACCTTACGACCTGCCGCCGAATTTGGTAGCAGACTGGAATATCTCCAAAAGGATTTTGATTTTAGTGGGAACCCGAGCGTATTCCGAGGAACTTCAAGCTCAGCTTTCTCAATTGGTTAAAAATCATTCAGTTGTGGTTTTATGTGAAGCGAATTCAAATCTTCACCACGAAAAGTTTTTCAGGCATATTGACCGGTATATTTATAATTTTTCTGACGAGGATTTTAAAATTTATGCTCCAGATTTGTTGATTACAGTTGGACAGAATGTCGTTTCTAAAAAAGTAAAACAGTTTTTAAGAAAATCACAACCGAAAAATCACTGGCATATCGATGAGTTCTGGCAACCGGATACTTATTTCTGCCTGACACAAAAAGTAGAAACCAAAGCGGAAGTTTTCTTTGGTAAATTATTGAATCACATCAAACTGGAGCCACAACCTTATTATAACCTCTGGGATGTTCTGAGGGACAAGAAAGATGCAAAACATAAGGAATATGTAAACAGAACCGGATTTTCGGATTTTAATCTTTTCTGGTTGATTTCACAGAAAGTTCCGGCAAATTTCAATATTCATTTCAGCAACAGCTCAGCAATTCGCTACGCGCAACTCTTTGATTTTAATCAAAATAAAATCTACTGCAACAGAGGCACCAGCGGTATTGACGGCTCTACATCTACAGCGATGGGTTTCGCCATCAAGAATGAAAACCCTACGCTGCTGGTGACGGGCGATCTGAGTTTTTTCTATGACATCAACGGGCTGTGGAACCAATATATTCCGCCATACACGAGAATTATCATTTTCAATAACGGTGAAGGAAATATCTTTAAAATTATTCCCGGTCCCGATAAGGCAAATTCAAATATTTTGGATGAATTTATCGCCACGACTCATCAAAAAAATGCAGAACACCTGGCAAAACATTTCGGTTTTGAGTATATAAAAGTCGAAGATGATAACACGGTGGAACGGGTTCTGGATAATTTTTTCAATCCGGATGTTCAGCCAAAAATTCTTGAAGTCTGCACACAGGCCGTTGAAAATGCAGAAGTGTTGCGCTCTTATTTCGATTTCTTAAGCGGTAAAGATGTGAAAACACCTTGGGACGCGGATAACTGATTGATCCAAAAAAATCAAAGTTCGATATATTCGCTGCTTTCGGGAAGATTCAGGATTTTGTGCAACGGATACACGAACATATCATCGAAGTCATTCATGGCATTAATGATCTGAAAATGAGAGAATTCCTTCAGATTCTGCAATGTAATTTCGGCTTCTTTTATTTTTTTGTTCTTCAGAAGATATTGCCTTTGCACGCCGTTCAGCAGATAAGTATTTGGTGTGTACCATTCTTTTCCTTTCAGGAAGAGCAGATTTGAAAAAGATGTATCGGTAACCCGGTTGTTTTTTACGATGATGATTTCTTCACTCCTGGCTTCTTCTTTCATCACGCTAAATTCCTTTCGGTTTTCGTATTTGAAGGAATAATCGATGTTGTTGTTTTCAACCAGCTGAAAATCATCAATTTCCGCTATGGCATACGGAATAAGCTGAGTTGTAAATTTACGGTCCAGATCGTAAACGATGCGCAGTTTATAAAGTCCGTCTTCGTCGTGCTGCAGGTTTTTGAATATTTTTTCCAGATCGATGGAGGTTTCTTTGCCAAACTGCCGGAAGGTTTCGTTGACGCGCTTTTGGTGATATTCTAAAAGGAAGATTTCCTGATCTTCAATCTTGATGCTTTCAATAAACTGGTACATAGATTTTATTTTTCATTTCCTGGTATTCGTCGGCAAGTTTGCTCAGGTGGGTGATGCCGCCACCGCTTTTAAAGTACAATATACCGTTTTCTTTTTCTATAAAACGAATCATCACGCACGAGTCAAGGTTTTTACCGTCAAACCAGCCGCAAACGCCTGTGTACCAACCCCGTTCGTAGCCTTCAGATTCCAGAACAATTTCCATAGTTTTAGGTTTTGGAGCTCCCAGAATTGATCCTGCCGGAAGTAAGTTTCTCATAATACTGCCAATTTTTCCTTCAAATTCGGGTTTGAGGTTTCCTGAAATTTCGGAGCTCATGGCGTACAGGTCTTTTTGTTTGGTTTTAATAAAATTAATCCGCTGGAATTCTTCAACCTGCACTTCATCGGCAACCATGCTGAGATCATTTCGTAACAAATCAACTACCGTGTAGTGTTCAGCTTTCTCCTTAGTGTCGTTCTTCAAGGTTTCCACGGCATTTTCCAGTGAAGCATCGATCGTGCCTTTCATGGGGTGGGTGAAAATCTGGTTATCCTTTATTTCTACAAAGGTCTCCGGGGAAAAAAGGACAAATTTGTCTTTGTAGAACAGTTTGTATTTTGCTTTTGAAAGATAAAAAATTTCTTCTAAAGTTAAATTCGTTTCGATTTTGGTTTTTCTGGTGTAATTAACCAAATACGAATTTCCAAGACTGAGATTTTTCTGAACGAATTCGAAGCCCTTTCTGTACTCGTCCTGAGATTCAGGAAAAGATTTTAACACAAATTCATCATTTGTTGCGAAGACCCCTTTAGTATTTTTAATATTTTGAAAATCAATCATTAAACCAGAATTCAATATTTCGCTTTCCATATAAATTTCAATATTTTCCATCAGGAAATCGATGATGAAAAAGAAAGGAACTTTCTGTTGGGAAAGCTCGTCCATTCTTTGAAAATTCGGATGGTTTGATGTTTTCACTTCACAAAAATAAATTTTTAAACTTACTTTTGCAGCAAATTATTTTATGCAGACCAATTATCCGCAGAAAAAAGGAATCGGTTTTATTTTGAGTGAAGCTTTCGCCTACTGGAACCGCACGCTGGTGTATCAGATTCTCTTCAGCCTCATTTATTTTTCAGTTTTGTTTGTGGTACTTTTTTACTTCGCAACCAGGTTTGGAATCATGGAGCAGTATATCGGTCTTTCCGAAAAACTGAAGCAGGGCATGGAAGTTTACAGAAAAGGAGTACAGGAAATTGCTGATAACCCTAACTTCCTGAAATTCCAAATTATATGGCTTCTTACCATGGCATTTCTTTTCCCTTTGAATTTAGGTTTAATGAAAATGTTCCGGAAGCTGGATCAGGGAGAAAAGCCTGCGATGGAAGACCTTTTCGCGGGTTATGCGGGGACCAATTTCTTTATTTATACCAGTTTCTTTCTGTTTTGGTCCATCATTTATGTTTACACTGTACCGACAATTTTTCTTGCTCTGATTTGGGTTTTAGTAACGCTGTTTTGTGCGCCGCTGATGTTCTTTATGGATAAGAGAATCCCTGAGGCTGTTGCTCTTAATTTTAAGGCTTTACGACTATATCCATTAGAAATTTTGGTGTGTACGTTTGTGGCCTTTGCATTCAAGTATTTTGGAATTCTCACCTTCATTGGAGCTATTTTTACACTACCGTTTTGGAATGCTGTGATTTACGCGCTGTACAGCAAAATTTTCAGAGAATTAAAATAAAATTCTTTTTGTTTTGTTTTTTGTGTTGTCAAAAAAATTATCTTTGGTAAAAATTGGCAATTATGGAAAACTTTACAGCATTTGAAAAAACGGGAACAGTTCCTGAACGCAACACCGGAAGCATTATTTCTCACGCTTTCGAAATGTACAAAGGTTTGATAGGCTACGCTATATTAACGATGATTTTATACGTTGTGGCGAGTTCATTGATTCAGGCTTTTTCAGGTATCGATCAGCAGGCGGTCCTGGATCATGTAAAATCCTCAGAGGGAACGGTTGATTATACTGAAATCTGGAAAATTGAAGGCATGAAGGAATATTACGGCCTGTCTGCACTGCTTTCCTTTCTTTTGGGACCGCTGCTTGTAGGTCTGGTTTATATGGCTCACAAGGTGAACAATAATTTGAAACTCAATTTCAGTGATCTGTTCATCGGTTACCGTCAAAACTTTCTTAACATTTTAATTTACAGCTTTATTTCCAGCATCATTATTGGTATTTCCTTTATGCTGTGTTTTCTGCCGGCGCTTTTTATCGGTCCGATGCTGCTCATTGGGTATCCGGTTTTACTTTTTGAAAATGCCAACGCCATAGAAGCGCTGAAGAAAACGTTTTCGGTAGCTAAAGAAAATTATGGTACATTTCTTGGTGCCGGGCTTTTAGGCATGCTGATCAGTATGTCAGGCCTTTTGCTTTGTTTTATTGGTGTTTTTATTACCGCACCTTTTATTTATGCGGTTATGTATTCTGCTTATGTTGCTTACGTTGGCAGGCCAAGGCAAATCATTCACAACTCGTAAAAATTTTACTTTAAAATATAAACGGGAATCACAAGAGTGTGTAAATTTGGGTGGCTGCACTATAGTCACTTTTCATAATGCTATTTCTAAGGCTATGTCGAACCAATACGAGCAAATCAGCGGAAATAAAATAAAGCAGATTTTCCTTCTCCTCATCATCACCACATTGGCAGGACTTATCGTGGGGAATCTTACGATGTTTATACCATCGCTTTTAGGCGCGCTCACGCTGTATATCGTGTGCCGTAATTTTAACTTTTATCTTCAGGAAACCAAAAAATGGAAACCGATGTGGGCTTCTTTATTTATCATTTTGATCTGTTTGGTGGTACTGATTATCCCCATCTATCTGCTTGGGGATATGCTGATCGAAAAACTTGGAGACTCCAAAGCCTATATGGCTAAATTCAATGTATTTCTCGATAAGATCAACGATTTCATTTATGATAAAACCAAAATTGATATCCTGAGCAAAGAAAATCTGGACGGTATAAAATCCTCTGCAGCAAAGCTTTCAACAAATGCGGTAAGCTCAACGTTTAACACACTTTCTATTGTGGTGTCCATGTTTTTCATGCTGTATTTTATGCTGGAAAAGCCAAGGCTTTTTGAAAGGGTAGTTTCGAGTGCTGCGCCGCTGAAAAAAGCGAACATTACCTTAATTGGCGAAAAATTCAGGAAGCTGGTTGTTGCAAATGCCGTTGGTCTTCCGGTTGTTGCGCTCGGTCAGGGGTTGGTGGCGCTCATCGGTTATTTTATTTTCGGTGCGCCGAGTCCGATGCTGCTTTTTGCACTCACAGCAATTGCATCGATGATTCCGATTGTAGGTGCGGCGATTGTCTACGTTCCTGTTGGGATCTTTATGATTGCGGAAGGCAATACCGGAAGCGGAATCGGTGTGTTGATATATTCGCTGATAGCCGTTGGCCTCACTGATAATGTGCTGCGTTTTACTTTACTCAAAAAACTGGAGAATATACACCCTCTAAATACGGTATTTGGAATTATCATGGGCATGAACCTCTTTGGATTTATGGGCTTGATTTTCGGACCGATTCTGGTGTCAATGACCGTACTTCTCATTCAGGTGTACCGCGATGAGTTCAGCGGTGAAGAAGAAACTGAAATCATTATGCCCGAACCAAAGGAAATCGAGAAAAAAATCGATCTCACTATCTGATGGGAGGCAGCATAAAACCTGAAATTTTAAAAGAAATCTGTATTGTGAAGATGCCTTTCGGTAAGTACAAAAATACAGTTCTCGCAGATTTGCCGGTTTCTTATCTGGAATGGTTCGTACGAAACGGCGGCTTTCCAAAGGGAAAATTAGGAATGCAGCTTTCTACTATTTATGAGATTAAAATCAATGGATTGATGGATTTGCTGGTACCGATCCGTAAAATGGTCATCGAGAATAAATAGCGTAAACTCTATAAAATAAAAAGAAGCCGTCTCAAGACAAAATTTTGAGGCGGTTTTTTTATTTTCCTTATAAAATTGGAATAAAAAAAGTTGGGTTTAAAGTGGCTTTTATGCCACTTTCTTTCTTAGGTTGTGTGCAAGAGCGTGTAGTCCGAACTCTATTTTCACTTTTTTGAGGGATTTTAAGGTAAATCTTTTAAAATTGTGGTTGTGTTTTAATTGGGCGAACACCGGTTCCACGATCCAAAATCTATTAATCCAGTTTTTTTAAGTATTTGAATTTTACAAAACTTGCAACTATATCGACTTCTGGAAATAAAGTAGCTTGGTTGAAACCAAAGCTTTCCAGTTGTTGTAATATTTGAGTTTTAGACTTTTTATCGATAATAATTCGTTGATCTTAATCACTTCCTCTTTCAATCCATTTTTTGTTAAATTTAGCCATTGGTTTATATAACCCGAAAACAGTAAATAATGATGGACTAATACCAAAAATTAAGAATGCCCCATGTTGCTTGGCAATCCTTGGGTTGTCAAGTTTAGGTTTAACGGCATAAACAGAAGAAACATCTTTCGGATCGAGATTTATCTTCACGAATGTTATGTAGTAATTTTCCAAAATATGTTTGACTGCATACTTCAATTGAGTCCTGAAGTTCTTTGCGGAAGTGACTTTGCAACTTTTCAACAAAAAAATATCTAAAAATGTTAACTTCTGAATTTGTTACAAGAGGAAACCTTACTTTAAATAAATTTAGAAAAGAATTAAAGACATGCCGAAATGGGTGCCCGTCATTTTCTTCGTAGCCCTCAATTATCTTCTCTTCATTGTCATTTAAAAAATTTAAAACTTTTGGGTGAATTTCATCAAAATGCTCATGTAGTTCCACAGGGAGTTTTTATTTAAACCAATAAAGCAATGTAAATCATCATTTTACTGACAGTAACCAAGTTAGATAATTTTGTAAAAGCATAAGGCATCGTATAAACCATTAAACAATCCCCGATTTAGTCCCTGATTTTAGAAGTAGGGACTAAAAATACCCGCATCAAAATCTACACAACATTAATTATTAACGTACTGCCAACAGCCTGCGGAATTTCCTCTATAAATGTCAGTTTAGAAAATATGGGTAAAATTGATGCTGATTTTTTAGCTAAGTGACCTCGAGACCATCGAAGAATATCTGGTACGCGGTCGTCATTGCGGTATGTGCGCCGGCACATAGGAATATTGCTGTGCGCGGTGGCGAAAGTGAATAATGCTGCTATATCATTCCGCGGAGAAACAGTATTTTATTTGATAATTTATGTGATCAACTATTAGATTTTTGCACCAATTTTCTGCGTCTATACGCAACACTTAATTTTTTACCCAGAAAGAAAAAAAACGGACCGAAGCCCGCTTTGTTTAAAATTTCATTTTCTGAATTCTTACTGCATTTAGTATGGCAAGCAATGCTACGCCCACATCTGCAAAGACTGCTTCCCACATTGTGGCAAGACCACCTGCTCCTAATACAAGTACAACTGCTTTTACTACAAATGCAAGGGTTATGTTTTGCCAAACAATTTTCTTTGTTTGCTTGCCGATATTTATTGCCATTGGGATTTTGCTGGGCATATCATCTTGTATCACCACATCGGCGGTTTCTATGGTGGCATCACTGCCTAAACCACCCATTGCAATGCCTACATCGCTCAAAGCCACTACTGGCGCATCGTTCACGCCATCGCCCACAAATGCCACGGTTTCGTTTTTGGCTTTGATTTCTTTTACTTTATTCACTTTGTCTTCGGGCAATAAATCGCCAAAGGCATTTTGAATGCCTAATTTATCGGCAACAAATTTTACCACGGTGCTTTTATCTCCGCTCAACATTGTAGTTTTTACGCCTAATGCTTTTAGTTTGTCAATTGTAATCTGTGCATCTTCTTTAATACTGTCGGCAATGGTAATGTAGCCTGCAAATTTTCCATCGTAAGCAATGGCGATTAAAGTGTAAACAATCGTACTTGGGTCTAAATCATAACTGATATTGAACTTGTCCATCAATTTGAAATTACCTACCAATAATTCTTTTCCGTTTACGTTGGCTTTTAAACCGTGACCTGCTATTTCTTCTGTGTTTTCTAATTTTAGGGAATTGTCAATTTCTCCTACATATTGATGAATGGCTGTGGCAACAGGATGTGTACTTTGACTTTCTAAGGCATTTACCAATTTCAGAATTTCGTCTTTATTTAATTCAGGTTTCAAATTAACTTCCTGTACTTTGAAAACGCCTTCGGTCATTGTTCCGGTTTTATCCATCACAACATTCTGAATACCTGCAATCACATCTAAAAAGTTACTTCCTTTGAATAAAATCCCATTTTTGGAAGCAGCACCAATTCCACCAAAATAGCCCAATGGAATACTGATAACTAAAGCACAAGGGCAAGAAATTACAAGAAAAACTAATGCTCTGTACAACCAATTGCTAAATTCATAATTGCTCACAAAAAAATAAGGAACAACCGTAATTAGCACTGCTAATAACACAACAATCGGCGTATATATTTTTGCAAATTTGCGGATGAATAATTCTGTTGGTGCTTTTTGTGCAGTGGCATTTTGTACCAATTCTAAAATTTTACTTAACTTGCTATCTGTGTATGCTGTGGTCACTTTTACCTGTACAACGGTGTTCAGATTTATCATTCCTGCCAATACAGTTTCACCTTTGCTCTTAGTGTCGGGCTTACTTTCTCCTGTAAGTGCTGCTGTGTTGAAGGAAGCGGTTTCGGATAGTAATTCGCCATCCAATCCCAACTTTTCTCCGGGTTTTAATTGGATGATATTGCCGATGCTTACAGTTGCTGCTTTTACAGTTTTAGGTTGGTTATTTTCTAAAATCGTTACTTCATCGGGTCTTTGGTCGAGCAGGGTTTTAATGTTGGCTTTGGCTCTTGTTACGGCTAATGTTTGGAACACTTCGCCAACGGCGTAAAACAGCATAACGGCAACACCTTCGGGATATTCGCCAATGACAAAAGCTCCGATGGTGGCAATGCTCATCAATAAAAATTCTGAAAAAACATCGCCTTTACCAATACTTTCAAAAGCTTCTTTTATTACAGGAAATCCGACTGGTGCATAAGCTATTATATACCAAACAGCTCTTACCCAACCTGTAAACCAGGATTGCGGTAGCCAATTATCAAAAGCAATAGCAATCATCAATAGCACGAATGAAATGATTGCAGGCAAGAACATTTGAAGGGTGGACTTATTTTCATCGTGGCTATGGTCGTGTCCATCATCGTCTGAATGTTCGTTGCTGTGGTCGTGGTCTAATTCTTCTTTGAACCTTGTACCGTGAAAATGACCATCGCCTTTGAAGTGGCGCTCTCTTGTTTTTTCTTCAATAACGGGTAAGGCTTTGGCACCTTCCTGCTGCACCAATTTTTCATCGGCTTTTTCATTTATTTTTGCTTCCTGCGGCGTGCAGCACAATTGATTGCCATTTTCGTCGTAGGTATGTATATGTAATTTATTATTTGACATAAGTTATATTTAATAATGTATTGTAGTTTTTTATTTTGACGTACTATTTCTTAATGTCCATGACCTTCCTCTCCCTTATTATTCATTTTAGCTAAGATAAAGAAGGCATTTTTAACTACTACTTTAGCATTGCCGGGAATTATTTTTAAAGGTGTAATTTGAGTATAGCCCAAATCTGTAACTCCTTTAGCAACCGGAATTTTCTCAAAGCTTACTTCCTTTTCCTCAGTTGTTTTTTTGTTACTTTCCTTTTTTAAAGCTGATACTTTTTCGTTTTTTCCTTCTTCTTCGTGCTCGTTCTGTATAATAAAGATAAAATCCTGACCCTTATCATTCACTATAGCTTCGGTAGGAACGGATGCAGCAGTTTGATTATCAAGACTTATGACTGCGGCAACATTCATGCCATCAATAAGACCTGTCCGGTCTCCGACGACTTGCGCGTGAACAGGAACAGTTTTACTTTCTCCTTCAAAGGCTGTACCTATTGAAGTTATTTTTGCATCGTACTCCTTTCCTGGACTGTTTGTTAATGTAAAGTGAATGGTTTGCCCCGGTTGTACTTTACCCAGATCTTTTTCATATACATAGATATCCAAATGAAGCGCTGAGTTGCTTACAATTTCGGCAATTGGCGAAGCCATGTCCACATTACTCCCTATTTGCGCTATCACTTTACTTACCGTTCCGCTGATGGGCGCGCGAACAGAAAGGGACGAGCTGTAACCCTGAGCAGCCCCAATGCTGCCCAGCTGTTTCTGCAGTCCGGAGCGCTGGCTTCTTAATGTTGCAAGATCTGTCTGTGCCTGCTGAAATTTCTTTAGCGGCGCGGCATTACCTTTATAAAGCTGCTGGGCACGGGTAACCTCCAGCTCTGCCATCCGGATCTGACCATTAACCTGCTGAAGCTGCTGCTGCATCACAATTAAATCGGGGTTTGAAATGGTTGCTATAACTTTTCCCTTTGATACATAGCTTCCAGGCTGTACGTACAGGGAGCGTACTATACCGCTGTACGAGGGCGTAACAAATGCCTTATTCTGGTTAGGCACCGTCAGCATACCGCTTACTTTTATGGTATTAGAAAGTTCCTTACTTTCAATGCTGCCCATCTGGATACCAACAGTTTTTATCTGTTCTTCGGTGAAATGAGCCACATTGGGATCTTCGTGCTCATCAGGCTTCTCTACTTCAGTTGCTTCTTTGGTTTCAGTGGCTTCTGATTCTTTTTTACATCCTGTCAACAAGACAGAGACTGCAAAAATAAGGGTGATATATTTTTTCATGTTATATTCTCTTTTTGAACTTAATTTTTAATGTAATAGTTATATTGAATTACGGCCATGTTGTACTCGTTTAATGCAATCAGATAATTTTTTCTGATGTCTATTGCCTGGGTAAAGAACTGGTGCATTTCAGAAAAACCTATTTCACCTGCTTTGTAACTTAACATTGCCGCATCAAAGATCTGGTCTGCCTGTTTCAAACCTATACTTTCATAATATTTAAGCATTTCAGAAGCTTTTAGAATTTCGGTGTAGCTGGTGCGCGTTTGTGCAGCGAATTGGCTTTCCTGATAGCGCAGCTGCGACTGCTGAATTTCAACTTCTGCTTCGGCAGCCTGCAATTTGGCTTTATAGGCAGTTTTTCCAAAAATGGGAAATTCTACCGCTACAGAAAAGCCGGTTATGGGATCTTTCATTCCGTATAATCTCTGGGAGAATACCCGGCCGGAAAAGTCAGGTTTATTCTGCATTTTCTGAACATCTATATTAGCTCGTGCAATTTCGATATTTTGCTGCTGCAGTGCCAATGAAGGATGCAAACTGTCTGAGGGAAAATCATCCACATCCAGTTTCCGCAAATTGGTGTCTTCCGGTAAGTACAGCACATGAGTATTGAGAAAAAGGCTCAACTGCTGCTGTTGTGCTGCAATATTCTGTAAATTCTGTTGGCGTTGGGCCTGAAGCTCCTTCATCCGAGCTTCTGCAGCAATATTTTCAAGACCGGCTGCTTCGCCAGTTTTGAAACGAAGGTTAGCAGCTTTGTACATGGACGTATAATACTCATCCAGTTTTTGGTAGAGTTTACCCACATCCTGAAGGTACCATAGCTGGTAAAAAGCGGTATTTACTTCCCTTTTTATCACCGCGTCCAGCATGTTTTTGTTCAGTTGGTGAAATTTCAGCTGCTCCTCAAAATATTTTCTTTTCGCCTTATATAATCCCGGCCATTGTATGGATTGCTGGATTCCAATTTTAAAATCGCCATCCGGATCACTTGGTCTCATATCCTCGTTTTCTACGAAGAGGCCTGTCTTGGGAATTTCACGTGCGGTTTTAGTTTCCAGTAAAGCTTTAGTTACCTGGGCATTGTTTACAGTGTACTGTAGATTATTATCTAACGCTATTTTCACTGCGTCATTTGGTGAAATTCTTTCCTGCGCACTGAGTGCACCTACGGAAGAGCACAGTAAAATTATTAGCGTTAAAAACGATTTGTTTTTACTATTTCTCAATTTGTTTTTGATTTGATTCTTAGAATTAAAGATGATATAGAGTAGTGGCAGAACAAATAAGGTAAGGAAAGTTGCTGTTACTAAGCCGCCAATTACCACGGTTGCTAATGGTCTCTGTACTTCTGCACCGCTACCATTTGAAAAGGCCATGGGAAAGAATCCGAATGAAGCTACCGCTGCAGTCATCAGGACTGGGCGTAAACGTATACTGGTCCCCTGAATCACCCTTCGAAGGATATTAGTAACCCCAGATTTCTGAAGATCCTTGAAGGTGCTTACCAGCACAATACCATTCAGTACGGCTACACCAAACAGCGCGATAAATCCTACTCCTGCTGAAATGCTGAAGGGCATGTCCCTTATCATCAGTGCAAAGACCCCTCCAATAGCACTCATTGGTATTGCAGTAAAAATAAGCATGCTGTCTTTGAAGTTACGGAAGGTGAAGTACAGTAAAAGAAAAATAAGAGCTAAGGCTACAGGAACTGCTATTTGCAATCGTGAAGAAGCCTGTTTCAAATTTTCGAACGTTCCGCCATACGTATAGTAATAGCCAGCGGGCAAGATATTTGCGTCGTTCAGTTTTTTCTGAATTTCGGTTACTACACTTTCTACATCTCTATCTTTTACATTAAAGCCTACAACAATCCGGCGCTTGCCATCTTCACGACTGATTTGCGCCGGTCCGTCTTTATATTCAACCTTTGCTACCTGAGAAAGAGGGATTTGCACGCCGTTTTCAGTTGGAATAAACAGGTTACTCACATCGTCGATAGAACTTCGGTTAACACTGTCGAGCCGTGCGACCAAATTAAACTTTCTTTCGTCCTCGAATACCACCCCAGCGGTTTCGCCCGCAAAAGCGGTGCTCACTGTATGGTTTATATCCTCAATATTCAATCCATAAGAGGCCAGCCTGGCCCTGTCGTAAGTAATGGTTATCTGGGGCAAACCCACCGTCTGCTCAATTTGTGGTTCGGTGGCACCTTCTACTGTTTGTACTATTTTGGCAACTTCCGGTGCCAGTTTCGCAAGGGTGTCTATGTTTTCACCAAATATTTTAACCGCTACGTCCTGGCGCACTCCCGTCATTAACTCGTTGAAGCGCATCTGTATTGGTTGGGATACTTCGAAGAATACTCCCGGAATCATTTCAAGCTTCTCCATCATCTCAGCGCTCAAATCCTCATAAGATTTATTGCTGTCCTTCCATTCTTTTTTGGGTTTCAGTGTCACAATAAGGTCAGTTGCCTCGGGCGGCATGGGGTCTGTGGGAACTTCGGCACTACCGGTTTTACCCACTACGGTGTTCACTTCAGGAAAAGATTTCAGAATTCGGCTTGCCTGCATTGAAGTTTCAATGCTTTGAGAAAGTGAGGTACCCTGTGGTAAAATACAGTGTACTGCAAAATCGCCCTCCTGTAGTTGTGGGATAAATTCACCTCCCATTCTTGAAAATAAAAACAGCGAAACAGCCAGTAATGCAATTGCTCCACCCACTACTGCATATTTAAACGCAATCGCCTTTTGCAGCAGTGGGATATAGACGCTATTGATCCCGGACATCATCCTGTCCGCGAAAGTCTTTTTTGCACTGATATTTTTAGATAGAAATAAGGCAGACATCATTGGTATATAAGTAAGGGAGAGAATTAACGCTCCTATAATTGCAAAAGACACTGTTTCTGCCATTGGGCGGAACATTTTACCTTCAATCCCCTGAAGTGAAAGAATAGGGAGATATACAATGAGGATAATTATCTGACCAAATGCTGCAGAACTCATCATTTTTTTTGCACTTGCTTCCACAGCCCGGTCCATTGTGTGCTGCGAGAGTTTTTGGGATTTGTGGTGGACCGCGAGAAAGTGAAGGGTCGCCTCTACAATGATTACTGCGCCATCTACAATAAGCCCGAAATCAATAGCTCCCAAACTCATCAAGTTTGCACTGACTCCAAAAACATTCATCATACCTAAGGCAAAAAGGAGAGAAAGTGGAATGGCAGAAGCCGCAATAAGCCCTGCACGAAAATTACCCAGAAACAGAACGAGCACAAGGATGACAATAAGAGCGCCTTCCACCAAATTTGTTTCTACGGTACGGATCGCCCGGTCTACTAAGTTAGTCCGGTCCACGAAAGGTTCTACGATAATATCCGCTGGAAGGGATTTTTGAATGGTGAGCATTTTTTCCTTAACCCGACTCACTACTTCCGCGGAATTTTCACCTTTGAGCATCATTACAATACCCCCGACAGCCTCTTTATCGCCGTTATAGGTAAGGGCCCCATATCTAACGGCACTGCCTATACGTGCCTCCGCGACATCTTTGATAAGTACAGGGATACCGTTGACTGTTTTTATTACGGTGTTAGAAATATCATCTAAAGAAGAGATCAGACCGATGCCGCGAATAAAATAGGCATTAGGTTTTTTATCGATGTAAGCACCACCTGTATTTTCGTTATTTTTCTGAAGGGTTGTGAAAATATCGGCAATGGTCACATTCATAGCTTTAAGTCTGTACGGATTGATTGCCACCTCGTACTGCTTAAGTTTACCGCCAAAACTGTTAATTTCAGCTACGCCCGGTGTACCGTAGAGTTGGCGGGCCACAATCCAATCCTGCATTGTTCGAAGATCGGTAGCGGAGTATTTGTCTTCTGACCCTTTTTTAGGGTGAATAACATATTGATAGATTTCTCCTAAGCCTGTGGATACCGGAGACATTTCTGGCGTACCGATACCTTGTGGAATGTTTTCCTCGGCCTCTTTCAGTTTTTCAGTAATCAGTTGACGGGCAAAGTAAATATCCACGCTTTCGTCGAAAACGACCGTCACTACGGACAAGCCAAATCTTGAAATTGACCTCATTTCGGTAATTCCGGGAATGTTGGCGAGGCTCTGTTCAACTGGATAGGTGACCAACTGTTCTGTTTCTTGTGCGGCTAATGTGGGTGTACTGGTTATGATCTGAACCTGATTATTGGTAATATCAGGTACAGCATCCAATGGGAGTTTAGTAGCACTATACACGCCCCAGATGATTAGTGCCAAAGTCATGAGCCCAATTATGAGCTTATTCTTTACACTAAACTGTATAATTTTATATAGCATTTGTAAAAATTAAGGTTAATTGAAGGATAGAGCATATTCCGTATTGTTCACGGAAATGCACGACTATTAAATAGCCGTATAATCCTACGAATATAAATCCGAAGGAAAAGTATTAACCTATTTTTGGGGGGTGCCAGACACCGGCAGGGTGGAGAGTCTTGTGATCATATTTCCTATCAGGAAGAATATCTTTTATTACAACCTTGTGGTGCTCAGGAAGTAACGTATTAATCTGTGAAACTGATAAAGTCATACCACAACAATTGCAAACGCAGAAAGGAGAACAAAGATCAGCGTGTTGATCCTGGCTTTGTTCGAGGTGAACATCCTGATTCTGACAAAATTTTTCGCTTAAACCCTTTGCCGCGTCGTTGCATGGCACCATAGTAAGCACCATAAAGAACAAGGATAAAGAGAAGGCCAAAAATTTCACGGTGCTAATTTAATAAAAATATATTTACTTCAATTTATGTCTTAGCTCATATTACTGCAATGATTCCTCAGGTTGTAGGCTGGTATTGTTTGCCTCATGAGAATCTGTGTTTCCGGCGGTCGTTATACGCTGTAAAAAAGAGTGCAACCGGTCTTTATTTGGCAGCTGCACTCTTTAAAATCGACACAATAAAAACTCCTTTAATAGTTCAGTGTAATCCCTGCACCCCAGCTCATATCGCTGTCGTAGTGGGTTGAGATTCCGATATTTTTTGTGACGATATATTTAAGACCTGCCATATATTCTTTGTCGGTATTGACCATGAATGCCCCGCGCAAACGCGCAGTCAACGGAATGTCTTCACGTGTCAGCTGCAATCTTACAATACCGTCGGTAAATATTTCTGCCTGCAGGTCCACCAACATCGGGAGTTTATACATGATACCAGCGCTGAAAGTTTTTCTTTCATCTTTAGTAGATGCCTGTCCAAAAAGGTTTTTTTCAATATTATTCCTGTCAATCTTTCTATAACGATAGTTAAATCCGATAAATGGTTTCAGCCACTGCATACGGTCCACATACCTGCCGAGTTGGGTTTCCACCTCGTAGCCGTGATGGGGATTGTAACCTAAACGCCATTCTGTTCCCAATTCCCAGCGGGCATTTGAGATCCTCGCCATCCCGTCGTTACCATTAGTAGCAAAATCGTTTTCGGCCATCAGGTGCCACATGTTACTTTCGCGCTGGAGCTTTTTGTAAGCTGAAGCTTTATCGGGCAGCAAAGGATTCTGATAATCACCAACAGCAAAAACACGGTTCATCCCCGCCATCATGTGATAGAGGATGTGACAGTGGAAAAACCAGTCCCCGTCAGTTTTAGCTTCAAATTCGATGACATTAGTTTCCATCGGCATAATATCCAACACATTTTTGAGGGGTGCCTGAAGGCCATTTTTGTTGAGTACCCGAAAATCAAAACCGTGCAGGTGCATCGGGTGACGCATCATTGAATTATTGAATAGGGTAATGCGGAGAATTTCGCCTTTTTTTACCAATATTTTGTCAGATTCTGCCAGGACTTTATCGTCCATGCTCCATATGTAGCGGTTCATGTTTCCCGTAAGGGTAAACTTGAGCTCGCGCACGGGACTGTCTTTCGGGAGTGAAGTGTCATAAGGCGATTTCATCATCCCATAATTCAATGTGGTAATCCCGGAAGCAGGCATCTGATGCTGTGAGTGATCCATTTGCGCATCGTTGTTGTCCATCTTGTCCATCGGCATTGCTGCATTATTTTCAGCACTAATTTCAGGATACATCACCTGATTCATATCCATCGTCTGATAACTCATCTTCATGCCCATATCTTTCATGTCACCGTTCATCTTCATCATGTCGTTCATCATCTTCATCCCTTCAAAGTATTTGAGTTTGGGTAATGGATCATGGGATTTCGTAGCTCCTTCTCCAATAAACACTGACGCAGATTTTGTGCGGTCTTCGGGTGTAACAAGGAGTTCGTAGGAGGTGTTTCTTTCAGGAATTTCCACTACGATATCCACTGTTTCAGAAACTGCCAGAATAAGACGGTCCACTTCTATCGGTTCAATGTCCAATCCATCACTGGCCACTACTTTTATTTTTCCTCCTGCATAATTGAGCCAAAAATAGGAGGACGCACCGCCGTTGGCAATTTGAAGCCGCACTTTGTCACCGGCTTTGTATCCTGCGAGCTGGCTTTCTGTTTTACCGTTAATCAGAAAGGCGTCATAATAAATGTCACTCACGTCCATGGCAAGCATCCGCTTCCACTCGTTGGTGAGTTTTGTTTTAAAGTGTCCCTCTTTTATGGCTTCTGCATAACTTTGAGTACTGCCTTTTTTTATTGCGAACCAGTCATTGGCGTTGTGAAGCATCCGCTGAACATTATTGGGGTTCAGGTTTGTCCACTCGCTCAGGATAAGGTGCTCTGTGGGCAGATCATCAATCCCCGGCCGGAAAGTAGGATCTTCGGGACGTTTTTTCAGAATCATCATCCCATACATTCCAACCTGCTCCTGCAGGCCAGTATGTGAGTGATACCAGTGGGTTCCGTTTTGGATGATCGGAAACGAATACGTGTAGGTTGAATGTGGTGGAATGGGTTTCTGGGTAAGCCAGGGAACCCCATCTTCTTTATTTGGAAGATGAAGACCGTGCCAGTGCAGAGAAGTTTCTTCGTCCATTAAATTATGGACAATCACTTCCGCCGTATCGCCCTCATAAAACTCCAGTTTTGGCATCGGAATCTGCCCGTTTACGGCAATGGCGCGTTTCTGTTTGCCCGCGAAATTTACCAGGGTGTCTTTCACATAAAGATGGTAGGTCACTTTGCGTCCGCCTTTTAGGTGCTTTTCGGGCATGGGCATGACCATTTTGTGTTCACCATGTATCTGCATGTTTCCGTGTGCAGAATGATCTTCCTTCTTTCCTTTTTGAGGCACCAGATTCATACCGCACTTGGGACACTTTCCGGGTTTGTCCGATATCACCTCGGTATGCATCGGGCAGGTGTACATCTTTTGCGCTTCTTCATGCTGATGCGCATCTGAAGTTTGATGTTCCGGGGTTTTGCCGGTAGACTGATGCCGGCCGCTTTCCTTCTGAGGGACCAGATTCATACCGCACTTGGGACACTTTCCGGGTTTGTCCGAAACCACCTCGGGGTGCATCGGACAAGTATACATCTTTTGCGCTGCTTCATGCTGATGCGGAGCAGGTGTTGAATGTTCCGGCGTTTTGATGCTCGCTGGGTCTTTTGGTACTGCTTTAGTCTTTGGCATCACCGGTTTTTTAACTTCCGTTACCGTCTTTGTTTTTGCAGCGGTAATTTCAGGTTTCTTACCCGTAGTTTTTTTAATTACGGTGGCCTTTTTAGGAGCGGCCGCGGATTTGGCCGCCGTTTTTTTCTCAGTAACGGTTTTCTTCACCAAGGTCATACCGCAAATGGGGCAGTTACCGGGTGCTGATTTCACGACCTGCGGATGCATCGGGCAGGTGTACACGGTTTTGGTGCTCTGTGAATAACTGTTTATGGACATTGCCATAAATAGAAAGAGCGAAAATATATATTTCATCTTGTGATTATTTAATTTTTAACAAACTTGCATTAAGTGCGACCACGATGGTACTGACACTCATCAGCACTGCGCCCATGGCGGGACTCAGGACATATGTGGGATACAGAACACCCGCAGCAAGTGGAATCGCCACGACGTTGTAGCCCACTGCCCATACGAGATTCTGGATCATCTTGCTGTAGGTTTTCTTTCCAAAATCTATCATTTTCACCACGTCTCGAGGGTCACTGTTGACCAGAATAATATCTGCGGTTTCGGCAGCAACATCAGTTCCGCTGCCAACTGCAATGCCTACATCTGCTGCTGCCAAAGCCGGTGCATCATTTACGCCGTCACCTGTCATCGCAACGATTTCCCCTTTATCCTGAAATTCTTTTACTTTTTCCTGTTTGTGGTGCGGAAGTACATTTGCCAAATATCCGTCCATTCCTAACTGCTTTGACACCGCCGCCGCTACCTTTTCGTTATCACCTGTAAGCAGGAATGATTTAATGTTCATGCTTCGAAGTTGGTCAATAGCTTCTTTTGCGCCTTCGCGAATGGTATCTGCTAAAGAAACAATACCCACGGGCACGTCATCAATCAAAATAAAGTTCACTGTTTCTGCATCCTGGTTGATTTCTTCCGGAATGGCAGGTACCTGTTTATTGTTTTGAACAAAATAATTAGGACCAGCCGCGACAACCGATTTACCGTTTACGATTCCTGTCACTCCAATTCCCTGCATGTAGCGGAAATTGTCTGACTTCCATAGCTCCAGTTTTTTCTCGGAAAGGGTCTGCATGATTCCTTTTGCAATGTGATGTTCGGAGTTCTGCTGCACTGCTGCTGCATACTGGAGTAAATCGTTTTCCGAATAGTGTTCCGTTAGAGGAATGATTTTCTGCACAGTGTGGGAACCTTTCGTAAGGGTGCCGGTTTTATCGAAAATAATGGTCGATAATTTTCTCGTGGTTTCAAAAGCCGTTCGGTTTCTGATTAGTAAACCATTTGTCGCTGAAAGTGTAGTGGAAATGGCCACCACCAGAGGGATTGCCACTCCTAAAGCATGAGGGCAGGCCGTTACCATTACCGTTACCATCCGTTCCAGAGCAAAAGCCAAATCTCCCATGGTGATGTACCAGTAAGCGAAAGTTCCTACTCCCACCACAATTGCTACTATAGTAAGCCATTTGGCTACTTTATCCGCCAGATTCTGAGTGTTCGACTTTGCTGCCTGCGCATCCTGAACCAAATTAATGACCTTATTGAGGTACGAATCCTTTCCAACCCCTGTTGCTTTTATCTTTAAAGCCCCGTCTCCATTGATAGACCCTGCGATAACCTTTCCACCGGCCTCTTTTCTTACAGGAACACTTTCTCCCGTCAGCATGCTTTCATTTAAATAGGAACTGCCCTCGACAATCAGACCGTCAGCGGCGATTTTTTCGCCCGGTCTTATGATTACGGTATCTCCGTTTTTCAGCTGTTCCAGTTTTATTTTTACCGGACTTCCGTTACGCTCGACGGTTACGTCATTTGGTAGTAAGGCAACTAGAGATTGCAACGCTTTTGAAGCTGCCATCTGTGAACGCATTTCGAGCCAATGACCCAGAAGCATGATGACAATTAGGGTGGCGAGCTCCCAAAAGAAATCCATGCCCGGCAGCCCGAATACGACGGCAACGGAATAGACATAAGCTACGGTAATCGCCAAAGCAACGAGCGTCATCATCCCAATAGCTCCGGCTTTCACTTCGCCCAAAAACCCTTTGAAAAAAGGCATTCCACCGTAGAAATAAATAATACTTCCCAAAACCAACAGCACGTATTTATCGCCTTGAAAAGCTATGGTGAAACCAAGCCACTGCTGAATCATGTGGGAAAGCAGCAGCACCGGGACAGAAAGTACCAGTGTAATCCAGAATCTTTTTAGAAAATCCGAAGTATGATGACCTGCATGTTTGTCAAATCCCGCCGCTGAACTATCAGATTCTGAGTGATGATCATGATTCTGATGATGATGGCTGCGTTCGTCTTTTTCAGGTCGGGCGGTTCCTCCCAAGGGAATTAAGTTCATTCCGCAAAGTGGACATTTCCCCGGTTCGTCCTTCAATATCTGGGGATGCATGGGACAGGTGTATTTTGTCATAATTTAATTTTTTGCGTTAAATTCTGCTATTTGAGATTACTTCCGGGTTTGAAGTTCCTTAATTTTCGCCCTCATGACGGCAATTTCCTCCTCCTGTGCTTTGATAATTTCCTCGCCCAACTTTCTCACTTCCGGATCGACCAGATTACTTTCTTCGACCATAAGAATAGCCCCTGCATGGTGTGGAATCATGGACTTTAGGAACTGGACATCTCCCACGGCTGTCTGCTGCCGAATGCCAGACCAAAACAGCACCATCGCCAACACACCGACACCCATCAGTACCTTGTTGAGTTTTTTATTGGGATACATCTTTGCCATTAACAGCAGTTCGATGATCAACATAGGAGAAGCCATTAGTCCGGCCATATAAAACTGATTGATATTGGGAATCACATTGGATAACCGATCAACCATCGCATACATTAATATAAACATGGATACGAAGGAAATGAGAAGCATCCAAAACAACTTTTTGTATGCCCCGCTGTGATCCATTTGTTCACTTTCTTTTTTTGAATCCATATTCTGTGTAGAATGAGTTTTCCCCGAGGCACTATGGTCCGGAGAAACTTTGTGGCTGTGCGTTGATTTGTCCATTAAAATGGTTTTTGTTATTTAGTTAAACGTAAGGACTTTTAGCAACATTTCTTGTCCTGCTGAACTGGGGGACAAGGCACTGTTCCGTAACTGCAATACACACAGCAGTCGCCCTGTTTTGGTTTTAAAACGATCCTGCATTTTTCGCATTCGTAGAAATACTGGCAAGAATCTGTAGGCATTGTTTCCTCCTTCCTGTGTCCGCAATTGGGGCAGGTGATTATTGACTGTAATTTGACTGTATTCATCTGTTTAATAATTTATTATGGTTTTTCAGGACCAAGGGTTTCCAATTGATATTCTTTTTTGTCAGTTACTACATATCCGGTAGCGTTTATGGCGTTTTCGATTTCATCAATGTTTGTTTTTGAATCATCAAATTTCACAACTGCATTTTTGTTTTCGTACGAAGCGTCTGAACTTATAATTCCCGTCAGTTTATTTACTTCGCTATTGACATGTTCACCACAGCTTGCGCAGGTCATACCACTAATTGTAAATTCTATTTTACGGATATTAGATTGATCTACTATTATAATTTGCTTTTCTGTTTTTGGATAGAAAACAGCTGAATAGTAGGGGAAGGCAAGCATAACGACTGCAAATAGGGTAACAATCCCTAAAAACATTTTCGACTGCGTGAATGGTATTTTTTCATCTTTCTCGCAGCTACAGTCTAATTGTTTTTTGGGTTTTAGTTTAAGATACCAGGCAAAACCAAGAACGAAAACTGTTAACGCGATTAAATAAGGCCGTAAAGGTTCGAGCCAGGAAAAAGTCGCAGCAATTCCGCTTGTTCCTGCTATTAAAACCAATACTGGTGTAATACAACACAATGAAGCGGTAACTGCTGTCAAAAGTCCTGCTCCGATTAATTTTCTGTCTGTTTTCATATTGTTTTAAGTTTCTACTTGATATTTAAAGATCTAAATTAATGCTAATTTCAAAAATAGATTTATTTTGTTTGACAATGGTTTTTCTTATAAATTATTTAAAATATATTGAACTCTTTCTGCAGGAGGCAAAACCGGAACAAAAACGATAGGGAAACCGAGATTGGTATAAGTTTCTATTATTAACATATGAATTACTTTTTGATCGTCTTCATTTTCCGTTCTCGCGTAGTCTTTGGTAAAAGGCAATCGGTCTAAAATAAAGATTTTTTTGTAGGAAACCCGGTTGACGGCATTAAGTAACTTTTCATCATAATCCAAGTTTAAAAATTGATAATAAGCCATTGCGTCCGGGATAGCCCTGTCCAAAAAAACCATATCCTTCTTATTGAGCGATCCTTCTTGGGCAATCTGCATATCTAACACGCCCAATTGAAATTTCTTCTTATTGCTTCTAATTTCTTTAACGGAATTTCCTTCATTATGCATGGTATCAATGTAATGCCTTGCGTGTTCTATTGTCGTATGGTAACCTTGCTTCTGAAGCAAATCAATGGTCGTTGTTTTTCCGGTACTGGGTCCGCCGGTAATCACATACCAGTTGGTCTCTTCTGAATGCTTGATTTTACTGTCCCTTATATGATTCATATCTCCAAATTATAATTCTTCAATATCATAAAGTTGCGGTATTTGGGAATCCCAGCCGTAGGTTTCTTTTATGCCCAGCTGCAGCGCTTCTGCGCCTTCCTTCTCCCCATGTACGATGAAAATTCTTTCCGGAATATTTGTTATTCCATTCATCCAGCCAAGGAGTTCATTGTGGTCTGCATGTGAAGACAGTCCTTCAATTTCCGCTACTTCCATATTGAACGGCACCCATTTTCCGTACACTTTTAATTCTTTCTCACCCTCCAATAATTTTCTTCCACGGGTTCCTTCGGCCTGATAGCCCACAAAAAGCAGGGTATTATCATAGTTTTATGCCTGGGTTTCAAGGTAGTTGATTTTAATTTGGTCGTTAGGATGTAGATAAAAAGAGTGGCAATCATTAAAATCACCACCCGTTTTAAATTACGCTGCAATTTTCCGGCATTCTTCGGCGCATTTTCTACAAGCTTCTGCACATTCACGGCAATGATCCATTCCATGTTGTGCATGTTTTTCACATTCTGCAGCACATGCTTCACAGATGTCGGCACAAATGCGGCAAATTTCTTTTGCTTTGTCGCTGCCGAGGCTCATTAACTGTGCTGAGGCATAGCAGATCGCTGCGCATTCCATGTCTAACTGAATGCATCTCGCCATCATTTTTACATCTTCTTCCTCAGTGCATGATGAAGCACAGTGATTACATATTGCAGCACATTTTAAACATGCTTCAATACAACTTTGGTACGTGTGATAACCTGTCATAATTGTTGGTTTTTATGTTAATAAATAGGTTGGTTTTTTCAATAAATATGCAGTTCCTGCGCTGATCCTGTCGCAATCATAAGTGCGTTTGATCAGGCAAGCTATTGCTGGCTACTTTGATTTTTTTTAAAAAATTTATTTGCTTCTTTCACTTAGTTTTCAGCGGAGCATTTCTACCGTTATCGTTCACATCGTACTAACGTTATACTTGCCCGCGCAGTTCATACTTTTCAACAGCAACAGGAGCCACCAGACTTTGTTAAATTCTCATCTACGGAAGCGCCGGCAATACTATAACCTACTTTCGCCAAGGCTTGCGTTAACTGCGCTGTATTAATCGATTTCTCTGCTTCAATAACTGCGCGCGGTGGATGCAGACTCGCTTTTACATTCTGTACGCCATCAATTTCTTTCAACGCTTTTTCGACATTTTTAACGCAGCCTTCGCAGGACATTCCTGTTATTTCAATTTGTTGTTTCATTTTGTTTGATTTTATTATTTTATACATTGTAAATTTCCCACTATCCGTTTAAAATACGTTCTGTGAGCCGTATTTTGACCAAACTCGTGTTGCAATAAAGTAGTTTTTGAAAGCGAGCTGGTTGTAATTACTACTGTAAAAGTACAAGTTTCTTAAACGGATGTTCTGCATAATTTTCGTTAGTTTCTGTATAATTTCGCTTCGAAAAAAAGGCCAAGTAACATCAAAACTATACCTGAAGTTTATCGAGAGTTGCGCAAACGTCCCTGTGATTGCCGTTTCTATTTCGCAACTATTTCCTATTTATAATTTCATACGCCTAAGTTCTAAGGTTAACTAATTTCATCATAGGGTCTTCGATTGGCTAGTTCAGCATTTTTATACTCAGTCATGCTCTCTCCGGTAATCTCTTTAAACTGTCTAGATAGGTGGTTGACGCTGCTGTAATCCAGGAGATGCCCTATTTCTGAAAAGGTGTACTGCCTGAGTTGAATAAGTTCTTTTACTTTCTCTATTTTTAATTTAATAAAATATTTTTCCACAGTTATATTTTCAATGTGGGAGAATAGCTTGCTTAACGATTTATATTCATGGTTGAACTCCGTGCTTAAAATTTGAGATAGGTTTACCGTGGAATCGAGAGGTAGCTCTTCTATTTTACGAAGTAAAAAATGTTTGATTTTTTCGACGAGCACTTCCTCTGGACTATGGATTATTTCAAATTTATTGGTATGGAGAACGCTTTCAATTTTCTCCATAATTTCATTATGATTACCGGCCGTCTCGTCGATTACCAATACCCCGAGTTCAATTGATGAAACCTTAATTCCCAGTTGTTCAAGCTCTTGCCTAAGCACTTTGAGACATCGGCTGCAAACCATATTTTTAATATTTAATTTCATCACGTTGTTTTTAATTTTTGTTGATTCTACAGCACAGTCTTTTCCGATCCTTTTTTATTCTAAACGACCATTTCTGATACTCTAAAGACCACAGGCGAGCGTCATTTCTTATGTTCTGCGTTACTTACTATATTCGTTGTCACGAAAAAAATCTAACAGTTCTTTTTTTTCATCCGCTGATAATCTGGCGTTTCCGTGCATCATGCGGTATGATTTTAAAGGCATTTCGTCTTTCTCAATCTGGCTGATGATGCTTTTTATTTTTGCTTTTTTGCGTCTTTTTGAATAATTATTGAACTCATCAAAATTGAGTTCTTCTTTGCCTTTTTTAATATGCCGGGCCATGAACCACGCGCCCGGCTGTAATTCCGAATACCAGGGATAACGGGTATTATTTGAATGACAGTCATAGCAGGAAACTTTCAGAATAGCAGCCACGTTGGCGGGCACCTTTTCGGTTTTTTCAAAACTTTGACCTGCCGGCACGGTGGAGACATTACGCTCCACCGGTATGAACTGAATGGCTAAAACAACCGCCACTACTATCACCGCCAGCCAACCTATGATATTCAATTTTCTCATATTACATATTGCTCATGTCGTGCCCGGCCATGGGGTCGGCGCCTTTCTTAAATTTATATTCGCTGTTCAGAAGGTAGGCCCCGGACACCACTACTTCGTCTCCCGCCTTAATTCCTGATGTGATTTCTATTCTGTCTTCATATTCGAGACCCGTTTCCACCATTCTGTTGACGAAGGTGTTCTTCGCGGTTTTCACCCACACCGTGGAAGATTTGCCATCCCTGATTACCGCATCCACAGGCATTGAAAGACCATCACGGGATTTGTTTTCCACCAGAACATATACCGGCATGCCGGGTTTCAGCAGATTTCCTTTGTTGGGCACGGAAATGCGAACCAGATTTATCCTGCTGGAGGCGCTTATTTCCGGGTTTGTAAAATCAACCTTCCCATTAATCTTCAGATTATCCAGATCGGGAATATATACGGTGACCTTGCTGTCTTTCTGAAGGAGAGCCATTTGGGAAGAATAGACCTGCGCCTCTGCCCAAAGCGATGAAAGATCTGCCAGATTCACGATGGTGCCACCTTCGGCAAGATAATCGCCTTCGGCAATGCTCAGATCGGTGATGTAACCGGCTGCATTGCTGAACACGGTAGTGGTTGGCGTGGCTTTTCCTGATCTTTCCAGCTGTTTGATCTGGCCTTCGGACATTCCCCATAAATAAAGCTTGTTGCGGGAACTTTGGAGCAACTGATCAAAATCAATGGAAGTATTACCGACGAACAGCTTGCGTCTTTCAAGCGCCAGCAAATATTCCTGCTTTGCATTATTGAGTTCTTCACTGTAAATATCGACCAACGGCGCCCCCTTCGGAACAAAATCGCCAATGTTTTTATAATACAACCGTTCAACTCTGCCCATTACTCTGGAACTTACTGCCTGCATTTGGTACTGATTAAAATTAAGTGTTCCGGTAAGCGTGAGCTTATCAGCCATGGAACCGTCAGAGAGCGCGACTGTTTTGATATTCCCAAGTTTAACCTGCTCGTCATTCAAAACAATTTCGTTAGGATCCGCATTCTTTTTCTTCTCCACAGGCACCAAATCCATGTGACAAATGGGGCATTTTCCGGGTTTATCGGAGACTACCTGCGGGTGCATGGAACAGGTGTAGTAGATATCGTGGCCGGCATGCGGATCTTCCTCCTTTTTACAGGAGTAAAGAAAAACCAGCAAGGCAAGCATTAAAATATTGAATTTCATCTTATCAATTTTTATCTGTTAATTTTTATGAAACTTTCGCTGTCCATCAGGTACTGTGCATTTTCGGCAACTCCATCTTCAGGAAGCAAACCACTGACGATCTGAATTTTATCGCCTACCACCGCGCCGGTAACAACCTTGTGGGCAATAAAACCGCCTTCAACTTTTTTGAACGCAATTTTATCAATCCCCAAAGAAACCACCGCTGATTTCGGCAGCCAATCTGCCATTCTGTTGTGGCTCATAATCTCCGCTTTAACCTGACTTCCGACAGGAATTTTTGCGGTGGAATTATCAAAATAGACCCGCGCCGTTACGGTTTTGCTGCCCTGCCTGAAGAACGGTTCAATAAAACCGATGGTTCCTTTGAAGCGATTTTCAGGATTGGCTTCCGGGATGATCATGACTGACTGTCCTTTGCTGACCAGTGCAATGTCTTCAGAAAAAATATTGATCTGGGCCCAGGTTCTGTTGGGATTGTAGACACTGAAAATATTCTGTCCTTTTTGAAGATACATTCCCTCCTTCAGCGGTAGTTCTGCGGTGACCGCGTTATTTGAAGCCATTGCGGGTGCAGATTGTGGTGATGACCCCATGCTTCCGGCCGATCCTGCCTGCTGAATGTGTCCGCTGTAATTGCTGAAAACCGGAACTGTGAGATCAGGTTTCCCTCGCTGGATGACTTTCTGAATCTGTGAAGCCGGCATTCCCAAAAGAAGGAGTTTCTGGCGTGAAGCATCGATCATCGTTTTGTTTGAGCGGTCATTTTTAATAACGAAGAGCAGGTTTTGCTGTGCTGTTAAAAGTTCCGGGCTGTAAATATCTAAAATACGCTGCCCTTTCGACACTTTCTGGTATTTATACCGCACATAGAGTTTCTCGATACGGCCCGCAACGCGTGAGGAAATACTGCCAATCTGTCGAGTATCGTATTCTACCGTCCCTAAAGCATCAACCGTGGTGGGTATGTTTTCTCTTTTTACTTTTATTACGGGCTGTTCCGACAGTACAAATTCATTGGTTGGTTTCAGCAGATCGTCGAGTTTAATCCCCTCTTCCTTTTTTTCAGGGGCATCTTTCAGGACCAAATCCATCCCACATTTGGGACATTTGCCGGGTTTGTCTGAAATCACTTCCGGGTGCATCGGACAGGTATAAGTATGCATTGCAGCTTCTGCCGAGTGCTTATCTTCCCAGAACTTAACTTTGTCACACGCCGTCAAACCAAATAAAAGCATAGTGAATATTATAATTTTTCTCATCTTCTTTCAATTAAGCGGTCAATTTCAGTTTGCGTCTGCAGTGCTTTGGTAAGGATCTCGAAATATTCCAGTTGGGCCATATTCAGCTGTTCCCATGCGTCATATAACATGAAGAGTTCTTCCGTATTCTGCTCATAGCCCAACTGCATGGATTTGTAGTTGTTTTTTAAGGCCGGAATAATGGTGTCTTCATAGAGTTTCAGCTGATTTTTATTCAGGTCCAGTTCATTGCGCATTCCGTAGGCCATTCCACTGTATTCGTTCACCATCATTTCTTTCTGCGCCTGCAAGGCCTCTTCTTTCAGTTTGAGGCTTTCAATATTGGCTTTATTCATGCGTGAAGCCCAGGAAACAAACGGCAGCTTTGCCATCAGCATCAGAGAAAACTGCATGGGCTGGCCGCCAAAACCAAACATGTTTTCGAACTTTACGCCAAATTCCGGTTTCAGATTCTGCTTTTCCAGATCCTGTTTGAGTTTGGCAATATTGATTTCCCGGTCGATGCCGCGGAGATCACTTCTGTTCTGATAAAAGAGATCCTGACCAAAAGTCTCGAGAGAATAATCATTCAGGTTGTATTCGGGCTCAATCTCCAGCGGTGCGAGCGCGTCTCTTCCCATGAGGGCATTCAACCGGATCCGGTTGACGCGAAGGTCATTCTCGTACATGAGCTGCATGTTTTTGGAACTGCCAAGCGCAGCTTTTGCTTTGTAATATGCCGATATTTTACCGAGTCCGTTTTTGTACCGGATTTCGGCGTTTCTGATCATGAAATCCAGCATCTTTTCGTTTTCCTTTACGACCTGCAGCTTTTTATCCAGGACGATTGAACTGTAATACAGTTTTTTCGCATCCTGAAAGTTTTCATTGAGGGCGGCATAGAGTTTTTCCTTTTCTACGGAAGACATCGCCTTCATCAGATTTTCGTTGGCATCAAGTTTCCTTGTGTTGGGAAACATCTGCTCCACAGAAACTGCTACTGAGCCCATACCGAGCATATCGCCGTCGCGTTGCCAGAGTTTTGGATTATAGGGTGTCATGAAGAACCCGGCTCCAACGGTTGGGGGCATCCAGCTTCTTGCGCCTTTGGCCGCAGCGTCCATTGACCGGACTTCCGCATTATACATTTTAACCACCGGATGGTTGGCTGCGATACTGTCCATTACAGCGGGCAACGGCATCCGCTGAGCATCAATATTGGTGTAAAGCAAGGCCAGTGCTCCTGTTATTATGAATTTTTTCATTTTGTAATCATTTAAGTATTAATGGGAAGCGTCGAGCACGTCAATTTTACCCAACTTGTTCAGTTCCCATTCCTTCTGCATATAAAAGATAATAGGCGTTACCAAAAGAATGTGAATGGCCGAAGTGAAAACGCCACCGACCATCGGTAATACAATGGGTTTCATCATATCACTTCCCACACCGTGGCTCCACAGGATGGGGACTAGGCCGAAGAGGGTCACACAAACCGTCATAATCTTCGGTCTTAATCTTTTTGCTGCACCATGGATGACATATTCACGAAGTTCTTCATTGCTAATGGTCTCCCGGGAGTTGCCGTTCTTCGTAGTAAGCTGAATCATGGCATCGTTCAGGTAAATAACCATCACAATTCCCGTTTCTACCGCAAGTCCGAACAACGCAATAAAACCAACTGCTACGGCTACGGAAAGGTTCACCCCCCAAATCGAAATCATAAAGACACCCCCGATTAGGGCAAAAGGAATACTGATGAGATTAAAGAAAGCTTCGCGGTAAGAATTGAACGCAAAATACATGGAGAGGAAAATCACGACCAATACCAGAGGCATAATCATTTTTAAAGTCTGCTCGCCCCGAATCAGGTTTTCGTACTGACCGCTCCATTCCACGAAATAACCTTTTGGCATTTTGTTCACCATGTTATTGAGTTTTGCCTGGGCTTCTTTTACGGTACTGCCTAAATCCCGGTCGCGTACGTTGAACAGAACCGTTCCACGCAACATTGCATTTTCAGAATTGATCATTGGTGGTCCTTCTGTAAGACGGATGTCGGCTACTGCACTCAGCGGGATGGAACCAAATTCCATCGTCTGCATGGGCAGTCTTCTCAGAGATTCCAAATTATTTCTGAAATCCTGGCCGTACCTGGCGTTTACCGAAAAGCGCTGTCGGCCTTCAACGGTTGTGGTGAGTTTCATTCCGCCGAGGGCACTTTCCACGACGGCATTTACATCATCCACACTTAGGCCGTATCTTCCTATTTCTTCGCGTTTCACTTCAATATCCACATATTTTCCGCCGGTAATGGGTTCTACATACATATCCTTGATTCCTTCAATTCCCGTGAGTTCCTTTTTTATCTTTTCTGAAAGGACGGCAATACTGTCCAGATTCTGGCCGTATACTTTTACTCCAACATCCGTTCTAATCCCCGTTGAAAGCATATTGATCCGGTTGGAAATCGGCATGGTCCAGCCATTGGTTACGCCCGGAATCTGCAGTTTGGCATTCAGTTCATCGATCAGATCTTCTTTTGTTTTGCCGTCGCGCCATTCGCTCTGCGGTTTCAACAGAATAATGGTTTCTATCATGGAGATGGGTGAATTATCCGTCGCCGTGTTGGCTCTTCCAGCTTTTCCAAGGACATGATCCACTTCCGGAACTCCTTTAATGATTTTATCCTGCACCTGCAGTAATCTTTTGGCCTCAGAGTTCGAAATATCGGGAAGGGTTACCGGCATAAAGAGCAGGGATCCTTCATCCAAAGGCGGCATAAATTCACGCCCGAGGTTCATAATCATTGGAATACTGATGAGCAGGGCCAAAATATTAATGCCAAGCGTCGTTTTTTTCCATTTCATGCACCATCTGATAAGCGGTTCGTACACCCTTTCCAAGCCCCTGTTTATTGGGTTTTTATTATCGTCCTTAAATTTTCCTTTCATAAAAAAGGAGATCAGCACCGGTGCAAGGGTAAGCACCAGGATTGCATCAACAATCAGGATGAATGTTTTAGTGTACGCCAGCGGATGAAAAAGTTTACCTTCCTGACCGGTCAACATAAATACCGGGAGAAAAGAAACCACGATGATTACCGTAGAAAAAAATACGCCTCTGGATACCTGTAAGGATGATTTTTCGATAATCTTCAACCGAATGTCTTCGGGAATTTTAACGTAACTGTCTTTCTCCTTATTCTTTTTTCTGAATATATTTTTAAACCAGTTGGTTTTCATTGTTATGGGTTTTTATTTTGTTGATGGTTCTGCCAATCGGAGAGATTTTTATAGGCATTTTCGGACATGATAATTCCGTTATCCACGATCACCCCAATTGCCAGCGCAATTCCTGTAAGGGACATGATATTGGAGGAAAGTCCAAACGCATTGAGCAGAATAAAGCTGATGGCAATGGTGACCGGAATCTGAATGATGATGCTCAATGCACTTCGCCAGTGGAATAGGAACAGAATAACAATGATTGCCACCACGATAATTTCTTCAATCAGCTTGGTTTTAATATTGTCTATTGCCCCTTCAATCAGGGTACTGCGGTCGTACGATGTCTTGAAGGTGACGCCTTCAGGGAGTCCTTTTTCAACGTCCTTCATTTTCTCTTTCACATCGTTGATGACCTTATCCGCATTTTCGCCATACCGTGCCACTACGATACCGCCCACGACTTCGCCTTCACCGTCTGCATCAAAAATACCCAGACGCAAATCACCACCCATCTGTACAGAACCAATGTCTTTCACCCGCACAGGAATTCCGTTGTAATTTCCCAAAGCAATTTCCTCGATATCTGCTACGTTCTTGATATAACCCAGGCCGCGAATGATATAGGCCATATCGGCCATCTCAAATTTACGTCCGCCCACATCATTATTGTTGGCTTTCACTTTGTTCATGACATCCATCAGAGAGACGTTATAGTACTGGAGTTTTACAGGATCTACAATGAGTTGGTACTGTTTTTCGAAGCCGCCAAAGGAGGCAACTTCGGCCACACCTGGAACGGTCTGCAGGGCAAATTTCACGTACCAGTCCTGAAGAGCGCGCTGGTCTCCTAGATCCATTTTGGGTGCATCCAAATGGTACCAGAAAACGTGACCAACACCGGTGCCATCCGGTCCGAGCGTAGGGGTAACATCCTGCGGGAGTAGGCGTTGGGCATAGTTGAGGCGTTCCATTACCCGGGTTCTGGCCCAGTAAATGTCCACGTTATCTTCGAAAATAACATACACGAAGCTCATCCCAAACATGGAAGAGGCGCGGATGTTCTTAATTTTCGGAATTCCCTGAAGGTTGCTGACCAGCGGGAAAGTCACCTGATCTTCAATAATCTGGGGACTTCTGCCCATCCACTCCGTAAAAACGATGACCTGGTTCTCGCTCAGATCCGGAATGGCATCGATGGGATTGTCCCTTACCGCAAAAATACCCCAGATAAAAAGGCCGATTGCTATCAGCAACACGAAATACCTGTTGCGGAGGGACAGTTTGATTAAATTTTGAATCATGGTTCTGTACAGTTTTACTTAATTTCTTCCTGAACCTCGCCACAGGACAGCATTTCTTTGCCATAATAAGGATTCTTCACCTCACGTGAATCGCTAAGCCAAAAAGCACCTTTTTTATCGTTATACATTGGACAAAATACTTTGTACACCGGTTTTGGAGTTCCGAAATCTTTCAGCAGATCGTAAAAATCGACACTCATTAAATCCAGATGTTCCCGCTGATGATCAATATTCCCAGCGTTATCTGCAATGTGCTCCGCATGTTCACTGATGCTTGATTCCAAATCCGCAAATTCTTTCTTCTGTTCATCGGAAAACCCATTTTTGTCTATTTTAGGAAAAGAGGCCAGGATCCCTTTCGCTGCACTAACCGCTTCTTTATCATCATCACCGGACAAAGCGAATGTAAGGTGGGTGTAATGGGAATAAAGCTCCGTAAGATCAGCGGAAGACTTTTTGGCTTCAGTAACGGTTATCTCTTTATCCGTTGCCATATTGCCCATCGCTGCACTATCGGACATTGTGCTCATATCGTGCTTCATGGAAGTTTCAGTGGTGCTTTTCTGTTCTTTGTTTTCTTTGCAGGAAGTAAGTGCAAATGTTCCGACTGCCAAAAGGCTGAATAGTACTGTTTTCATTATTTTATAAGTATTTATTTTTTATTGAAAAAGGCTTCGTAGTTTGCTTTGTTTTCGAAGTACACGACATTGTCGTTTTTATCGGCTATCGCTATAATTGCGGTTGCTTTATCGATAAGTTGGTGAGAAATCGGATCGTATGCCATCCGCGCATTTTCTTCCTGCGGGATTCTCAGTTTGCAGTTTTCGCAGCAGCCGTAATACGTTTTGCCGTCGTGCTGTACTTCGAGTTGTTTTTTACCCATATAGGCGTTGTTTACCATACAGACCTGGTCGTGGGGGACAATATCGCCGGTCTTGAACTGTGCATTGGTAATTTGGGTAGTTTCTACTTTTGAATTGGTGCAGGAAACGAGGAACACTGCTACAAAAGCCAGTATTCCTAAAAGAATATTCTTCATTAAATTTTAGATTACAGGTTAATTTAAGCTTCCGTGTTTAGAAACTGCTTACGAACATCCAGATCTTCAAAAGTGTCCTTAATCAAAAGGAATCTATTTTGAAAGATTTACTCTTAAAAGAGTAGTAGAAGTTCAAATTCATTTACAGCGCCGCGAAAATAACAGCGATAAAGTGTTAAAAAACACTTCACGACCGGGTATAATTCGGGCTGTAAAAGAAAGTGATTAACCTATTTTGGGCGGTTCCCAAATGGTATGGAATCCACCGGAGTAATGGGGATTCTGATAAAAGAAATTAGAATTTTTGTCATCGTAACCGGACGCTTCATTTTTAGAATCCTCTAAAAATTTACTATCCGCTAAAAAAGTGTATTGAGCAGAACTGCAAAGGTTTCCGCTACAGTTTCCTGAGCATCCATCGGTTTGACAATTGTGTGATTTTGGGTGACAGCATTCTTCTTTGCAATCGCCGCTGTCGCAAGACGGCTGTATCTGTGCAAATGACTGTTTTATGAAAGTTTGCGAACTGGTCGCGGTTTTAATAACCTGCTTCTCCTTTGTACTGCAAGCCTGAGAAATCCCTGGCGCCAGAAATAACGCGAGTGTAAGGGAAAGCAACAGTATTTTAAAATTTCCGACCATTGTAAGTAAACAGCACAAAGATAGGGAATTATTTTAGAATGGACAAATAATTTTTAGTCTACCTACTCTCATACCCCTCCTTAAACTTCAAAAACTTTTCTGCGTCCTTTGGATTTTTCTTCATCCATTTTTTCATTAGTGCGGTATTGTGCTCCAGCTGTTTTACTTGCTCTGTTTCATAAATCGCCTTGTTTTCATCCTTGATCTCCTCCAGGATTTCCTCTCGAACCTCGGTCTTGGTGCGGATGCTTTCGCGGTACCAGTTTTTTCCGAGATAAACAGTTGCTGTTAAAATAAAAAATGCAACCAGCAATAGAGCTACGATTCCGAAAAACCAATTTTTAACTGTATCTGATTTCTGATGGAATTTTTCCAGATGCTTTATACCGTCCGGAGATAATTCCGCCACAATATTGTTTGGGATGGATTTAAGCAATGCCTGCCGCTTAAGATTTTCTTCATGTGCCAGTGCCTGGATTTTCTTCACATCCTCCTTGATATCGCAGTATATGTGGAAAATCGCCTTCCCCGAAATTTCTACTGCCTTATTTCTTTCTATGACCCGGTGCAAAAGTTCGATGCCTGCATCTTGTGAAGAATAATTTTCTGTATTCTCTTGGTTGTTAAATTCGTTGTTGTTCATTTTGTTTTTTTTTGATGTTTTTTTTAAAGACCTATCGCCTCCTTTTTCTCTTCCTCAGCAATTCGTCGTCAGCCGCCGGTGTGTAGCTCGGTTTGAGGAGTTCCTTCACGGCATTTTCAATCTCCCTGAGGGCTGATTTTTCCGGATGTTTTATTTCGTTCGTTTGTGGATTACTCTGACTGAAAATCGCCGACTGGTGGTTTTCCGCATTCTGGTTTAGGATTTCTTTGATGTCCTTAATCTTCAGTTTGCTGGTGATCTCCGAAAGTTTGAAAATGGTAGTGGTCTCGGAAGCGGTTTGGTAGAGTACTGGGATTTTTTGCTCTTCAGCCGGCTTGTTGGTTATTTCTTCCATCTCTCCAGAATTTCCTGCTCGAATGCATCGTAGTCATCATTTTGTATTTCCTCCACATTATCCCCCAGAAGATAAGCTTCCAGGTCTTCTTTGCGAAAGTAGATTTTCTTTTGCCCCTTCTTTTTGTAGGCCTTCAGTTTGCCGTGGTGTTTGAGTTGGTAGAGATAGTCCGGATCCAGGTTGAGGAACAGCGCGGCCTCTTCCTTGGAATAGATCTTCTTGGTTCCGAGGGCGAGCATCTGTAGCGCCTTGGAGGTAAACTCTTTTTGCGAGTTTACCAAGGTGGACATTTGGCTTTCTAGCGCAGCTAGTCTTTCTTGGTCTTTCATTTCGTTGAATTTTGTTGAGGCCAAGATATTTCCCAAAGAAATAGCCGCCTAAAAGCGACTTAAAAAGTTTTTTGTAAAATAAAACAACCTAAAGAAATGTGCGTTCAATAGGAGGTTTTGTTTGATAATGGTTTAGTCAATAAACCATTAAAAGCGACTAACTGTCGCCTTTATAATTCTGGTTATCAGACAAATATGATTTTTAAAGAGAAAATGTTTTTTTGGATTTTAGACTATATATCATCCTGAACATCGCTGTTGGAAAGATATTTTGAGAGGTTCCTGCTTCTTACACAAAAATAGCATTAAAATAAAATACTTTTGTTCGTGAAATGTTCGTGACAAATATAAAAAAAGACACTCACATTTCTGTAAGTGTCTCATTTTCAGTGCTCCTCTTGCTGGGCTCGAACCAGCGACCCTCTGATTAACAGTCAGATGCTCTAACCAACTGAGCTAAAGAGGAATTTAAGCTCTTGCGTTAAGCGTTTGCAAATATAAAACTTTTTTTATTTTCTCCAAACAAATTTTGAAAAAAATCATTAAAATTTTCCGGTGATCCACTTAACGATGTCATTTCCAAAGATCAAGATCATTAATCCAAGAAGGAATATTACGCCAATCATCTGTGCATTTTCCAGAACTTTCTGTGGTACAGGTTTCCCCGTAATCATTTCCCACAAAGTAAACATAACATGACCTCCGTCTAAACCTGGAATTGGGATCAGGTTAAGGAACGCCAACCAAACGGAGAACATTGCTGTAAAGCTCCAGAAAAACTCCCAGTTGATGTCTGTCGGCATTTGTTTGATGATTCCGATGGGGCCGGAAACTTTTTTATAACCCTGGGTCGTGCTGTTGAAGATAATCTTAAACTGCTTTACCTGCATCACCAGCACATCGATGGTTCTTGTAAAACCTCTCGGAATAGCCTCTAAGAAAGAATATTTTCTGTTTACCGCTGCTTTGTCAAGCTCAGAAAGTATCACCTTCTGATCGGGGGCAAAACCTAATTTTCCTTCACTGTTTACTTTTATATTGACAGTTAGAGGCTGATTGTTTCTGAAAACGGTGATCGGGACTTCCTGATTTTTTAAGTTCTTCAGTTCATCAGACAGCTGGTCGAAGAACTGCACTGGCTTACCATTGATTGCTGTAATTTTGTCACCTTTTTGAAGTCCGGCAGATGCAGCGCCGCTTTTTGGCAAAATGCTGTCAACAACAGGGGTAAATCTGGGTGAAAAATAAGCTTTTGCTTCGTTTGCTTTTAAAACATCAGCAACGCCGTTTTCATTAATCGGGAACGTAACTTCTTTTCCGTTTCTCAAAACTGTAACTTCATCAGCGAAAAGCATGTTTACAGTAGAAGTTTCGAATCTGTCAGCAACTTTGCCGTCAATTTTTAAGATCTTGTCGCCGCTTTGCAATCCCATTTTCCGTCCTTCATCACTTACGGCAATACCATGTTCAAATTTCGCGTTGTCGTGGTACTTTTCACCGTTAAAGAAGGATAATGCGGAATAAATAAGCCATGCCAGGAAGAAGTTTACCGTAACCCCACCCAACATTATAATCAGCCTTTGCCAGGCCGGTTTGCTTCGGAACTCCCATGGTTCAGCAGGTTTCTTAAGCTGTTCGGTGTCCATACTTTCGTCTACCATCCCTGCAATTTTTACGTAACCGCCCAATGGAAGCCAACCGATACCATATTCAGTATCACCGATTTTCTTTTTTACGAGTGAAAACCAAGGGTCGAAGAAAAGATAGAATTTTTCAACTTTTGTTTTGAACCATTTTGCCGGTAAAAAGTGGCCAAGTTCGTGTAAAACAACAAGAATGGATATACTTAGGAAAAACTGAAACAGTTGTGCTGTAGTCATTAAATATTATTAAAAATTAAAGTTTTGCAAATGTACTAATTATCAAAAGTATGCCAAACAAAAAAGACCCCCAAACAGGAGTCTTTAATTATAATTGTTTCTTAATCTTAGAATGTAAATCTGAAACCAGCGTTAAATCTTCCCGCTTCAGCATCAGAGTTGTCACCAATGATGAATCTAGGTCTCCAGTCCATTGAAAGATCAAGTGGAGCTCCAGGAATTTTAAAATCCAAACCTAACATTGCGGATGGAGCAAATTCTGTAAACCCATCACCAAAGATGATTCCAGGACCTGCACCAACATACCACTGTAGTCCGTTCGCTCCTGCAAAAGGTTGGTGGTACTGATAGTTTGCCTGTGCTACAGTTGCACCATCTCCAAACAATACGCTGAATTCTCCTGCGTGATTTGCTTTGAAAAAATGTTTCACATGTGGACCAACGAAGGTTGAGCCATCACCAAAATCTACCAATACACCAGCGCCGGTTTTGTAAGCCTGTGCATTTGCATCAGAGAATCCGAATACTGCGGCAGATACTATCGCTGCCATTGAAAATAATTTTTTCATAATAATTTATTTTAAAAATGTTGTTATAAATTGATAGATACCCCCAGGCTACCGTTGTTACCTGCTTCCAAGAACGCCCCGAATTTATCATTGAAGAAATATCTTACGCCGATATGTGCTCCAAGCCCGAAGGTATTTCCCAGAAGACCTAAATCTAATCCCGGGTAGATATCCCATTGTTCAGGAAGTCCTAATGGCTCCTGAAGATGGGCATTTAATCTTCCAAATATAAAAAATCTATTGTCTTTATTATCATCTTTATAATTGTCAAAATATAAATTAGCGCCAGCACCTACAGAGAGTAAATTGCTTATGCCGTAGTCGTATGTTCCTGTGATACCCGTACCGTTGCCCCATGCTCCGAGCCCAATTTGAACTTTTTGATCTGCTGTTCCGTTCCACGCCTGCGCTGAAAACAAGTTAAAACCGAGTACAAGGGAGAACGCAACAATAACCTTCTTCATAATTCTTTATTTTTTATTTTCTAATCCGAGTCCAAAAATGAGACCAAAGAAGTTTCTGTTTAGGGTTTTTTAATTAAAATTGTTAATTTTAAAAATAATTCAGAAAGATGATTTATGAAACGTTTAAGAATTGCAGGTTTAAATTTTGACATCAGGTGGAAAGAAAAAAAATTTAACTTTCAGCAGATTGAAGCATGTTTTAAAAACATTGAAGCTGATCTTTTTCTTTTGCCCGAAATGTTTGCAACCGGATTTTCAATGGAACCGGAAGAAATTGCCGACCGCCAAGATGAATCCCTGACCTGGATGAAATCTTTTGCAAAGAACCAAAATACAGCCGTTTGCGGAAGTGTTTCTGTAGAAGAGGATGGAAAATTCTATAATCGGATGTATTTCGTAAAACCAGATGAAACCTACCACCAGTACGACAAGCGGCATCTGTTCTCTTTTTCCGGGGAAGATAAAGTCTATTCACCGGGAAAGGAAAGAATTGTTGTGGAATATCTTGGCGTAAAGATCCTGCTGCAGATTTGTTACGACCTTCGGTTTCCGGTTTTTTCCCGAAGCAATGGTGATTATGATTTAGCACTTTACGTTGCTAACTGGCCGGAGAAAAGGGTAGAAGCGTGGGAACATCTGCTGAAGGCCCGAGCGATTGAAAATCAGGCGTATGTTTTCGGACTCAACAGGATTGGCATCGATGGAAATAACTTGGTTTATCGCGAGAGCTCCCACTGTTTCTTTGCTGACGGATCTGAAGTTTCTGAAAAATCAGGAAATATCATTTCTGCAGACATCGATCTTGAAAAACTTCAAAAGTTCAGGTCTCATTTCACCTTTCTGAATGACCGGGATGATTTTGAGATTAAATTAAATTTTTAATGCGGTAGTTTATCTCTGAATTTACCGTAAACCCACGTTCCCAAAATCGCTGAAAACAGCGTGACCACAATTGCCGTGGCACCGGTCCCAATCTGTGCGAACAGCGGTCCGGGACACGCGCCGGTCATTGCCCAACCCAATCCGAAGATCAAGCCGCCATAGATATTTCCTTTATTGAACTTCTTGTCCGCAAGCTTTATCGGTTCACCGTTAATGCTTTTGATTTTAAATTTCCTGATGATTAAAATAGAAATCATCGCCGTAAAAATTGCGCTACCGATCACCCCATACATAAAAAATGACTCCAGCCGAAACATCTCCTGAATCCTGAACCAGCTGATCACTTCGGCTTTGGTGAAAACAATCCCGAATATAATCCCGATAATCACATATTTAATATTGTACCACATTGGATGGCTGTGTTCGTTTTCATTCACGCAGACCGCATCCAGCTCGCTTTCTCGTAAATGTTTTATTTCTTGCTGATTCATTTTTTAAAGGTTTAAGATGTAAGGTAAAATAAGATTGGCCATGATAAATCCGCCAACCATAAAACATATTGTAGCTACCAGCGAGGGCCACTGCAAATTAGCAATACCCGTAATTGAGTGCCCGCTGGTGCAGCCGCCCGCATATCTGGTTCCAAAGCCAACCAAGAAACCACCAACAACCATTAGCAGTAAGCCTTTTATTGTGAAAAGATTTTGCCACGTGAACAAATCAGCAGGAACCAAAGTTCCCTTATCCGAAATTCCTTTTTCTGCAAGATAATTTGCTGTCTCCGTGCTTATTTTAATTTCTTCAGGATTTTGTAGAAATTGTGCTGCGATAATTCCACCAATCAGTATGCCTGCCACGAAAAAAAGATTCCAGATTTCTTTTTTCCAGTTGTAATTGAAGAAAGGAATGTTGGCGGGGAAACAGGATGCGCAGATGTGCCTAAGCGACGAACTGATCCCAAAAGATTTGTTGCCCAGTAATAAAAGTGCCGGCACTGTTAGCCCAATGAGGGGGCCTGCCACGTACCAAGGCCATGGCTGCCTAATGATTTCAAACATAACAATTGAGTGATAATTTTGAACAAAAAACTAAATCAGGCGTGCTGATTCAGAAGGTTGGTGAGGGTGTTCACATCGTGTACGCCGCTTTCCTTCCAAAGGAGCTGCCCGTTTTTGAATATTGCTAAAGTTGGAACCCCACGCACACCGTACTCCGCTGCGATTGCAGGAAACTGGTCCACATCTATTTTTACGATTCTGGCTTTTTCGCCCACGTTTTCTTTAACTGAGGTTAAAACAGACGACTGTACCTTGCACGGCTGGCACCACGTAGCAAAAAAATCAATCAGCACGGGGCGCTCCGAATTGATAAGTTCCTGAAATTTTTGTGACATAATATTTTTACTTAAAATTATCTTATGGTTTTTCTTCTTTTTAGGTTAAAGGAAGTTCACAGTTTCCGGCCGCACAACCAAAACGAAAAACCGCCATTGATATGAAATAAATACCGAAAATAGCGACCCACCAGATCTGATCTTTAATCGCCGTAACGATGAAGAAAATTCCTCCTAAAAGATAAAAAGACCTTCTGATATCCCACTATTTAAGAATATTCTCCATCATTAAACTTTATTCTGAAGTGAAGCCCAGCCGCCACCGTTATAAACCTCGAAGCCGTTGTTTTGCAGAATTTCTTTTGCAGAAGCACTCCGTATTCCGCTGGCGCAGCAAGTGACCACTGGTTTAGTTTTATCAAGCGTGTTGATTTGGCTTTTCAGCTCCTGAAGGGGAATATTCTTTGATTTTTTGATATGTCCGCCGGCAAATTCAGCTTTTGTGCGTACATCCACGATCTGTGCGCCCCTGGCAATCAATTCTTTATAATCAACAGATTTTCTTCCGAATATTTTCTTAAGGATACTAAGCATTATCTTGTGGCTTTTTAGATTTTTCAAAAACGGAGAAAAGCAGGTAGGCCATCACAGAACCGTAAACCGTGGAGTTGACTGGCTTTGAGGTAATGGCGCATGAACCCGTGGTGCAACCGATAAAATAATAATAAGCGTAACCAAGGATTGCACCGATCATAACGCCAGCGATGCTTAATTTGTATTGCGTGATAAATTCTTTCATTTTTCAAGGTGATTAAAATGTCGTTGTCGGACGCCGGATCCGTTCATTGCATCCCCACAAAATCCTGGTAATGCCTTTTATTTCTTAAACCAACATCGTGTCCGGAATCGAAAACCTGACTGAGTTTTACATTTCTTTGGTTAAAATAAACACATTCTCCTTTCCTTTGCCGATTACCTCGTGTTCTGTATCCACAGGGATATCATAAGTATCTCCTTCCGAAAAAAGATTTTCCTCACCATTGATTTTAAAAAATATGGAGCCCTTCACCATAACGAGATTTGTCGGCACCGGTGTAATATGTTTTTTAAGTAGAGTTTCCTCGCCCAGTCCAACTGCAATCTGCTGGATTTTATCAGTCTTTTTGATGACATAGGTCGAAGGTTTTTCTTTACTGAAAACCAGGTGATTCAAAAAATTTTTTGGCATAATGTAAACGTTTTCAAAGTTTTGGGTTTTGCGATAGTTTATCCCGTCACCCTTCGTTATTTTGAATGCTTTGCTGGAATTTCTTCCGGGGCTGCAGAAGTTGGGTGCTTATTTTAAAGTTTGCTTTGACAAATAAAATCTGTTGTTGGAACTTTTCCGGTCTTTTTAATACCGTTGAACCCCCCTTCCACTTCAGTGAAATTTCTGATTCCTCTTGAGTTTAAGATACTCGCTGCAATCATACTTCTGTAACCTCCGGCGCAGTGCAGGAAGAAATGTTCCTTTTCATCTACAGTTCCGGCCCATTCCGAGATTGCATCCAATGGTTTGCTGTAAGCGTCATTTACGTGCTCAGCAGCATATTCTGTTGGTTTTCTTACATCAATAACTTTAGAATCCGTATTGAACTGGTCAGCGAATTCTTCAGGTGAAATTCTCTTTATTTCGTCAACTTCTTTACCAGACATTTTCCAGCTTTCGAAACTTCCGTCCAGATATCCAATCACATTGTCAAAACCAACCCTTGAAAGCCTTGTAATCGCTTCTTGCTCAGTTCCGGGTTCCGTTACGAGCAATAAAGGTTGTTTCACATCTACGATCATGGCGCCAACCCAAGGTGCAAAATCACCTTTTAAGCCAATGTTTACAGCATTCGGCACAAAACCTTTATGAAAATCTGCCGCTGGCCTTGTATCTAAAATCAATGCGCCGGTTTCTTCCGCTGCAGTCTCGAAATCGTTTGGTGAAAGTGGATTTAATCCTTTATTCATCACATTTTCGAAACTTTCGTAGCCGCCTTTATTCATGGCGACATTCATACCGAAATATTTAGGTGGCGCGGAAAGACCGTCTAAAACCGCTTCAATAAATGCTTCTCTGTTCTGCTGGTTGAGAGCGTAATTCGTTTTCTTTTGATTTCCAAGTGTATCCACGGTTTCTTTCTGCATATTTTTCCCACAGGCAGAACCTGCTCCGTGTGCCGGATAGACGGTGATATCATCGGAAAGAGGCAAAATTTTGTCCGTAAGGCTGTCATAAAGCAAACCGGCCAGTTCTTCCTGAGTAAGGTTGGCAGCTTTCTGTGCCAAATCGGGCCTTCCAACGTCACCTAAAAACAGAGTGTCTCCAGAGAAAATAGCAGTTTCTTTACCTTCTTCGTCGATCAAAAGATAGGTTGAGCTTTCCATCGTGTGGCCCGGTGTGTGAAGAACTTTTATTTTTGCGTTACCGATTTCAAAAATCTGATTGTCCTCAGCAACCAGTGCGTCAAACGAAGGCTCGGCAGTAGGCCCGTAAACAATGGGAGCGCCTGTTTTTTTGCTCAAATCAATATGTCCCGACACAAAATCTGCGTGGAAATGTGTCTCGAAAATATATTTTAAAGTCACGTTGTCTTTCTCAAGCCTGTCCAGATATGGCTGAACCTCACGCAACGGATCAATAATCGCCGCTTCGTTTCCGGACACGATGTAATAGGCGCCCTGTGCCAGACATCCTGTATATATTTGTTCTACTTTCATATTATTTCTTTTGGTATTGTTAAATGCAAATTTCGGACTATGTTTTTAGATAAACTGTAACAAAGATTACATTGTTGATAGATATAAACTATTTTGCTGTTTCTTCTTTTTATGCCATCATTTGGCCTTCATTTATTGTTGATTTGATTCTGCATCCAGTTCAAATACTATTCAATATGATTTTTTTATTTTAATAATAGTTCGGTGACGATAATCCAGATACCCATCACCAGGACAAACCAACCAAATATTGGTTTAAGCTTGCGCGGCTCAATCCTTTTAGAAAGGGCTACGCCGATCAAGATTCCTATGATTGAAAGTGAAGTAAATGAAAGGAGAAAAGCCCAGTCAACAGGGATTTTGTCGAGTGATGATGCAAATCCAATAAACGAATTGATTGAAATGATGAAAAGCGATGTGGCTACCGCTTCTTTCATAGAAACGCCAAGTAACATCACCAAGGCCGGAACAATCAGAAAGCCGCCACCCGCACCAATAAATCCGGTCACAATCCCTACAAGAAGCCCTTGAGAAACAAGGAGCGTATAATTGGTCTCACTTTCTCGCGGTTTACGAACTCTTTCTTTTCTCTGAATCATTTTTATGGCAGAAAGGAGCATCAGCACCGCAAAAAGTATCAGAATAAACATATCTTTAGTTAAAGTTATGCCCCAGCGGTGAATAATGTACTCCGGTAAATGCGGCAAAACCAACCTCCTGGAAAACAGAATTCCCAAAACAGAAGGTATCCCGAAACGGAACGCCGTAGTAAAATTTACATAACCTTGCCTGATGAAACTTACGGATCCTACCGAACTGGTAGCGCCAACCACGAAAAGTGAAAAAGCAGTCGCTGTAATAGCGTCAATATTAAAGAGATAGGCGAAAACGGGAACGCTTAAAATACTGCCTCCGCCGCCGATAAGTCCCATGACCAGGCCAATGATAAGCGCAAAAAAATAACCTAAAATGTGCATCGAAAAAAATTTTCTGCAAATGTAAAGGCTAAAGATAAGTATTTTTGAAACTTTGGTTACAGAAGCTCAATGCGGTTGCGGCCGAGTTGCAGTTTATGATCTTCCTCAAAAGTTTTTAGAATTCGTGAAACCACAACACGCGCGGTTCCCAGTTCATTGGCGAGCTGTTCATGTGTTGCAGTGATGATTTTCGAGCCGGTAAGCTCTGATTTCTTATGCAAGAGATTTATAAGCCGGTCATCAACCTTCCTGAAAGTCAACTCGTTGATCATATCAAGGAGTTCCTCAAATCGTTTGTGGTACATTTTGAAAATATAATCCAGCCACTCGGGATTTGTTTTTATAAGGGATGTAACTTTGTCCGTTGGTAAAAAGAGAATCTCCGCGTCTTCTTCTACTTCTGCCTTTACTTTGCTGGTTTCACCGTGGAGCCCGCCAAGAAACGACATCACGCAGCTTTCTCCGGCTTTGATGTAATACAGCAGGATTTCCCGGCCGTCTTCTTCGGTTCTCATTACTTTAATGCTGCCTTTCGTTACGATCGGGATGGAGCGGATACTGGCATTTTCGTCCAGGATCAGCTCGCCCGAACTGTAATTTTTTACTGTGCTGAATTCGTAAAGCTGCGCTAAAAGTTGAGGCGACACCGAAAGCTGATTTTCCATTACGAAATGGATTTTATTTCGAATGTGTTTGTTCCCATTTCTACCGTGTCTCCCACTTTCTTATTTTTCAGTTTCTGAAAAATTGGGGCGTCCGGCGATATGCAGAAAATTTCTTTACCGTTTACCGTGAATTTTGGCAGCGGTACCGCCATGAAAAAATAATTCTTGTCGGTCTCTACCAGCGCACCGAGTTCCGCTTGGGTATAGTTTTTATTTCGCTCAGCCTGTACGAATGCCATATCCTTTTTCTCTTTGGCGAGCATTTTCTCGAAGCGCAGCTGCATATCTTTCGCCTCGGTTTGGCGCGCCAGGTCGTCCGGGTCAGAAGTATCGTCTTCATCCAGGTCTGATGCTGTCTTGTAGCGCTCTACGGACTGCAGTAAATTGTCTATGACTCTCTGCTGTTCCTCGATAATTTTTCCAAGGATTTCCTCTCTGTTCATCGTTAAAAATTTTTAGGGTTTGGTAAAAAATATTGCCTCTGCCTGCAAGCTTTCTGTGAAAACAGGTTTTGAATGGGCTGCCGGGCATTTTTGCAATAAACTAATTTACGAAAATTTTGTGAGATAAAATATGGAATGGAGTTTTATATTCAGGAAACAGAAACTTCCTATAATATTATTCTAAAAAATCGCAGTAAATTATTTTGCGAGCCCCATATGCAAAACAGGATAGGGTTTTCCCGTGGCATCAACCGCTGACCGGCTTACTGTTTCTGGATCCAATTTTTTGTAAAAATTTGCAGCCTTGGTCATTTTGTTCATTAGCCTCTACTTTTTTTTCATGAATTTTTTTTAATGGAATGAATCGGAACTTTTTTACCAGGATGTCTGCATCTTAAGTCCGGATAAACGAACAGCATTTCCCGTACCGCAAAATAAATCTTGCATAGGAGGAAAATTTCCATTTAAAACATAATTTTGCACCATTAATTTTATTCAAAACCTTGAATCTCGATTTCTACAAAAACCAGGCTGTACAAAAGCATAAGGACCACAAAAAATTTTTAGACGGAATTAAAAAGAAACCGCCTAAAAATCTGGATTATGTAGTGCAGGAAACTCACGAAGAAGTTTTTGAGGAAATCAACTGCCTGAAATGTGCCAACTGCTGCAAAACCACCGGCCCGCTTTTCACAGAAAAAGACATTGATCGAATAGCCAAACATTTGCGGATGAAACCTGCTGACTTCGAATTGAAATATCTAAGAACCGATGAGGATAACGACAAGGTGCTGCAGAATCTTCCGTGCAGTTTTCTTAACGGTGACAACACCTGCTCCATCTACGAGGTGCGCCCTAAAGCCTGCCGCGAATTTCCGCATACTGACCGCAAGAAAATTTATCAGATCAACCACCTCACTTTGAAAAATACGGTGATTTGCCCGGCCGCACATATTTTTTTGGAAAGACTAACAGAAAACCTGAAAAAATAAAGTTAGAATATCCTAATAAGTATTAAACAATCATAAAGTTCGTGTTTCGAAATAATTCGCGCAACCAAAACAGCGTTTTCATATCACCTAACAAAAAAATAAATTTAAGATTATGAAAAAATTATTGTTATGCGCTGTCTTCTCTACAGCCGGATTTATGTTTGCCAACGCTCAAATTGTAAAAGCTGATGCTAAAACAGATGTGAAACCCGCAACCGCTGGGAAAGCCCTTGAAAAAACTAGCGAAAAAACTGAAAGTACAGTGAGCCAAATCCTTAAAGGAACGCAGGAGAATGCTGAGAAAGCGGCAGCTCCCGCTTCACAAACAGCACAGTCTGTTCTTACCACAAACGGTCAGGGCGTTAAAAATGCGGCTCCTCAAAACGCTGCCAAAACCGATGTTAATTTAAAAGCGGACGCCAATGCTAATGTAAATGCTCACGAAAACGCAAATCCAAATGCAGCAATCACCACTCAGACGGAAGTGAAAGGCGAGGCACAACCTGAAACTCAACCCGCGGAGAAAACTGCCCCAAAGAAAAAAGCAAAAGTAAAGAGTAAAGCTAAAGTAGATTAAATTACAATAAACAGAAATGAAAGAGCTCCGGATTTCCGGAGTTTTTTTGTGGCGCGAGCGAAGCGAGCGCCGATGACCAGCTTAGTATTAGAGATGAGATTTAGTTTTTCGAAACCATTAAATTTTAATTCATAAAAAAATAAAAGCACTGAAGACCAGCGCTCTTATTCTCTCATTTTACTTTTTCCCATTATCCCGGGACAGGCTATTCTGTTAAAAACAAAAGCCCGATATTTTTCGGGCTTTATTTTTATTACACAACTCCTTGAGCCAGCATCGCTTCAGCCACTTTTACGAAGCCCGCAATGTTTGCCCCTTTAACGTAGTTCACGTATCCGTTTTCTTCTTTTCCGTAGTCGCGGCAAGCTTTGTGAATGCCGATCATGATTTCTTTCAGCCTTGCATCAACCTCTTCTGACGACCAGTTTAGACGGATTGAGTTCTGCGTCATTTCAAGTCCTGAAGTTGCAACACCTCCGGCGTTTGAAGCTTTACCTGGGCTGAAAAGCACCTTATGATCAAGAAAATAACTGATGGCATCCAAAGTTGATGGCATGTTCGCAGCTTCAGTGACACAAATTACACCGTTTGCTACAAGGGTTTTAGCATCCTCAAGGTGAAGTTCGTTCTGTGTTGCTGCAGGAATTGCAACATCACATTTCACTTCCCAAGGCCTTTTGCCAGCGAAGAATTTAGCTTCCGGATATTTTTTCACGTAATCTTCAGCTCTGTTGTTGCCGGATGCTCTCAGTTCAAGCAGATAGTCGATTTTATCGCCGCTTATTCCAGTTTCATCATAAACATAACCGTCTGGTCCGGAAATCGTTAGGACTTTACCGCCCAGCTCGTTGATTTTTTTCACAACTCCCCAAGCCACGTTTCCGAAACCAGAAACCGTGAACGTTTTACCTTTGATTTCTTCGCCTTTTGTTTTAAGCATTTGCTCGCAGAAATAAACAACACCGTAGCCAGTCGCTTCCGGTCTGATCAGTGATCCACCATATGCCAAACCTTTACCGGTAAGTACACCCGTGAATTCGTTTCTGATTTTTTTGTACTGTCCGAAAAGGTAACCGATTTCCTTCGCACCTACCCCGATGTCACCAGCGGGAACGTCAGTTTCCGGACCGATATGTTTGCAAAGCTCCGTCATAAAGGCCTGGCAGAAACGCATGATTTCCATATCAGATTTTCCCTGTGGATCGAAATCTGCACCACCTTTACCACCACCCATTGGCAAAGTAGTCAATGAATTTTTGAAAACCTGCTCAAAAGCTAGGAATTTCAATACAGAAAGGTTTACGGTAGGGTGAAAACGGATACCGCCTTTGTATGGGCCAATCGCAGAGTTCATCTGAATTCTGTAACCTCTGTTTACCTGTATTTCGCCTTTGTCATCAATCCACGGAACTCTGAAGATAATAATTCTTTCAGCTTCGGCCATTCTTTCCAGAAGTTTCATTCCATTATACTCTTTCCTGGTTGCTATGAAAGGAATTACAGTAACTGCCACTTCTTTCACTGCCTGAAGGAATTCAGGTTCGTTAGGGTTTCTCGCTTCGATTTTCGCAATAAACTCCTGGATTTTTTGCTCTACGTTATGGTGCTCCATATGGTTTGAAAATTATTACCATCAAATTTAGCTTTTTTCTCAAATTTTGCAAATGTTCTTTTTAAATTTGATAAAAATTCATTATTTTTAATTAATAAATTTATTAAAATCATAATTTATCAACTAAAATTATTAATAATATTAAGTTAACAATTATTTAGTGAATAATTAAAAAACGAAAAATCTTATATGACCTGAAATTGACGTCCCGAAAACGACTTGATATAACCCAAAATTTCAATTTCGAGAAGTAGAGGAAGGATTTTGTAAGTGGCCACATCCGCAATTTCTGAGAGTTCGTCTAAAGTGATCTGAGGATGATTTTTAATAATATTGTAGATTTGAAGCTGCTCATCAGTCATTTGCAGCCGTATTTCGCTTTTTGGAAACAGCTCGCCGATTTTTTCTTTAGGTTCGTTAAGTCCTAAATCTTTAATTAAATCTTTTACGGTTGAAATGGTTGCAGCCTTGTGCTGCGCAATGATTTGATTGCAGCCCTGGCTGTATTTATCGGTAATTTTTCCCGGCAAAGCGTATACGTCGCGGTTATAGCTGTTGGCAAAAGTCACCGTGCTGATGGAGCCACCCCCGAATGCTGTCTCCACAACAATTGTCACTGGTGAAATGGCGGCTACGATTCTGTTTCTCTGGATGAAGTTTTCCCGGTCAGGTTTTTGCGAAGTATTGAATTCTGTGAAAAGCGCGCCCAAGTTTTCAAGGATTTTTTCTGAAAGAATTTTGTTTTTTGAAGGATAAAGCGTGTGAAAGCCGTGAGCCAGGACCGCGGTTGTGGGAATATTTTTTTCTAAAGATTTTTGGTGCACTTCCGAATCTACGCCCAAAGCGAGCCCACTTACAGTTTGAATACCCAAAGTTTTCAGCTCCTCGAGAAGTTCCTCTACAAAATGTTTTCCGTAGGCGGTAATATTCCTGGTACCAACAATACTTACTGGGAAAATTTCTTCATTAAATACGCCTTTCTGATAGAGAATAGCTGGCGCATCGTCGCACTCCTGAAGAAGTTTTGGCAGATCTTTCCTGTGGCGGAGATGGATTTTGATTTGATTTTTAAGACAAAATTCAATTTCCTTTTCTGCGAATTTCAGATGGTTTTCATTTCCGATATCAGCAGAAATCTTCTCGCCGATGCCGTAAGTTTTTGTGATTTTTCTTTTAGGAAGTTTCCATACCTTTTCTGCCGAACCTTCAGCATCAATCAGCCTTTTGAAAATGGCGTCGCCCACCAGTGCGGACTTACGTAATGCGATGGAATACAGATGCTCGTCTGAAAACATGTTTTAGTAATTTTTCCAAAATTAGAAAAAATCAACTTCTTTTCCGCAGTTCATCAAGCTGTTCCCAAACCGCATCTTTCTTTTTCTGCGGCATTTCCCTGAAATCTTCAGGATGGTTTTCCTTGTACTGCATCCATAGTTTATCGTCTTTTTCGTTGTAATAATCCGGAAATTCCCAGATATATTTCTTTTTCTTTTCCCCTGAATTTTTGAAGATAAATGCCAGGATAACCCCAACCACCGCTCCGGATAGATGCGACTGCCAGGAAATTTTGCTCGGCGCGTCGAGGTTGTAAAAAAGTTCCTCAGGAAATACGCCCCAGACCAAACCACCATAATACATTCCTACAAGCAGGGTGACCGCCAACAGCTTCAAATCCCATCGAAAAACACCGCTGAAAAACAGGAAAAACGCCATCACATAAACCAGTCCGCTCGCGCCTATGATACATGAGTAATAAAAATCGCCCGTCATAATATCAATCGGCGGTAACAGCCATACCAAAAGTCCCGTAGCAATCCAGCCTGTAAAAAAAACCTTACTTGCAATGGGCTGGTAAAACTGGTAAAGCAAAAACATAAGCACCACAATCGGCAGCGAATTGCCGATGATGTGCTCCAAATTTCCGTGAAGAAACGGGCTGAAAAAAACGCCCTTCAGACCTTCTGGCGTTAATGGAATGATTGAACCTGAACAGTCCCGGAACAAACCAAACTGCTGAAGAAAAAATCCCGTCCACATAGCCGCAAGCATAAGCATCGGATAGAAAATTGCCTTCGGGGATAGTTGAAAATTTTTCAGCATAAGCGAGTTTGGCAAAAAAACTGCCAACAGTAAAATTGAGAAATTTTGTCTAATTTTTCACAGCTTAGATGATTTACAGGACAAAAAATGCAAATTCCTGAACCTCGACTTAAGCAAATGAAGCTGATTTTTTACATTTGTAGAGAAATGAAAGAAATTATGAAGCAAGGATTACTGTTTATCTTCGGCTTTTATACGTTTTTTGCATCTGCGCAGAGAACCCCTTTGCAAAAAGAAATAGACTCCATATCGCAAAGCCGCTGGATTAAAACGCTGCCAAATCTTGACAGCCTTGCAAATCCGGTCATCGAAAAAATTGAGGTCATAAAAGAAGATACCATCATTGTGAGAGCCGAGGTCATCATTCCGCAAATCCCGGAAGAGATCCCCATTACCCCTTTTAATTTTTTAAATTCAAAAGAAGAAAAACGCTGGTTCTTTTATGGTCAAAACAACCTTCTGTTCAATCAGGCCGCATTTTCCAACTGGAATTCCGGGGGGAATAACAATATGGGAGTATTGGGAAAAATCAATTACAATTTAAGCTACAAAAGAGACAGGCATTTCCTTGAAAACCTGCTTCAGTTAGGCTATGGGTTCGTTGCAACACAAGGTCAGAGCACAAGAAAAACGGAGGACTTCATCAGCATCGCGACCAACTATGGCTATGACCTTGGAAGGAATTATTATCTGTCCACCGGTTACCAGTTTTTGTCGCAGTTTACACCTGGATACAATTATGCTTTAACGCCGGATCCCAATTATGACGACCGCGTTTCCAAATTTATGGCGCCGGGTTATCTGAATGCGGGTATCGGTATTTCTTATAATCCGAATGAAAATTTTCAGGTGATATTCAGGCCGGCCAACGGGAAATTTACTTTTGTGCTCGATCCAAAACTTCAGCTTGCCGGTAGATATGGCCTCGAGCGCGACGGACAAAGTGTGAGGACTGAGTTGGGTGCTATGCTGAACCTTCTTCACCGGATTAAGATTTATAAGGATGTTAATCTTGTAAATCAGCTCAATTTCTTCTCAAATTATGTGAATCATGCTGAAAGGGTGGATATCAATTACTCTGGCGTGCTGAATATGAAATTCAACAAATTTATCTCTGCCATCATCGGTGTGGATGTGCTTTATGACCATGATCAAATTAAACGGACACAGATGAAGCAAACATTGGGCATCGGCTTTACTTATAATTTAGGGTCTGATGTGCAACCCAAGAACACCAATAAAAAGAGCATCAAACCTTTTGTAAAGTAATCCGGCGAGCGAAGGTCAGGCGTTCCAGAATTCCCGGTCGAGGCTGCGGTACTGTATTGCTTCGGCAATATGGTTTGAAAGGATTTGTTCAGAATTTTCCAGATCGGCAATCGTTCGTGCAACCTTCAGAATTCTGTCGTAAGCGCGGGCAGAAAGATTGAGTTTTTCCATCGCATTTTTGATGAGGTTTTGTGAAGCGGAATCCAGTTCACAGTATTTTTCAATTTCTTTCGGACCGATTTGTGCGTTGTAGCTGATGTCCAGGTCTTTATATCGCTGTTCCTGGATCTCGCGGGCTTTCAGAACACGTTCGCGTATTTTGATGCTGTTTTCACCTTTTCTTCGGTCAGAAAGCTGTTCAAATTCTACTTTTTGCACCTCGATATGGATGTCAATCCGGTCAAGAAGAGGTCCGGAAAGTTTATTCATATAGCGCTGCATTTCGAAAGCTGAAGAAGTATTGTTAGGATCATCAGGGAAATAACCACTCGGGCTGGGATTCATGCTCGCCACCAACATAAAACTTGCAGGATAATTCACTGTAAATTTTGCACGGGAAATGGTAACTACACGGTCTTCAAGCGGCTGCCGCATAACTTCGAGAACCGTCCTTTTAAATTCCGGCATTTCATCCAAAAATAAAACACCGTTGTGCGCCAGTGATATTTCTCCTGGTTGCGGATAGCTGCCGCCACCAACCAAAGCAACGTCTGAAATCGTGTGGTGCGGGCTGCGGAAGGGCCTCACCGTCATCAGTGATGTTTCTGCTCCAATCTTTCCGGCAACGGAATGTATTTTTGTAGTTTCCAGCGCTTCTTTAATGGTTAAAGGCGGTAAAATACTGGGTATGCGCTTCGCCAACATCGTTTTACCACTGCCCGGAGGACCGATGAGAATGATGTTGTGGCCACCAGCTGCTGCAACTTCCATAGCGCGTTTTGCGGTTTCCTGGCCTTTAACTTCAGAAAAATCAAAGGGGAAAGAATCTATTTTGTCGTGAAATTCTTTTCTGGTGTCAATCTCGGTTCGTTCCAGAGGTTTTCCTTCATTGAAAAAAGAAATAACTTCTTTAATGTTTTCAACGCCGTAAACCTCCAGATTGTTTACGATCGCGGCTTCTCTCGTATTTTGTTTTGGAAGAATAATGCCTTTGAAACCCTCTTCTCTGGCTTTTATGGCGATCGGTAGAACTCCTTTAATAGGTTGCAGTCCGCCATCCAAAGAAAGCTCGCCCATGATGATGTACTCTCCAATACTTTCAGCTTCGATTTGGTTTGAAGCCGCTAAAATTCCCAGGGCAATGCTCAAGTCGTATGCCGAACCTTCTTTCCGAAGGTCTGCGGGCGCCATATTGATGGTTATTTTCTTGCCAGGAATATTGTAACCAACATTTTTAAGGGCTGCCGAGATTCTGTAGGAGCTTTCTTTGATCGCGTTATCCGGCAAGCCCACGAGATGGTATCCGACACCGGCACCGGCGACATTAACTTCAATGGTGATAATTTGCGCAGAAACCCCGTGGATAGCGCTTCCGTAGACTTTTACGAGCATAGTTAGATATAATTTTTAATAAAAGTAAAAAAAATATTGATATGCCTGAAAAATAAATAATTAAGGAAATATCACCGTAAAAATATAAGCCGCCAAATTGACCAGCAGTACCGTGCCATAAAGCACATTCGTTTTTCCGTGGCTCAGGGAAAGCATCGTAATAACCACCGACAGACCCAGCAAAATAACAGATTTGATGTCGAGCCCCAGGACAAAAGGAATATCATAGATTACGCATACCGCTGATATTGCCGGTATGGTAAGGCCAACACTCGCCAATGCTGAACCGAGCGCAAGATTTACCGAAGACTGGATTTGGTTATTTCTTGCAGCGCGCACGGCGGCAAAACCTTCCGGCAGCAAAACCACCGATGCGATGATGACTCCCACCAGGGCTTTTGGTGCGCCGATGCTTTTAACGAAGCCTTCAATTACCGGTGACAAGCCTTTTGCCATAAAAATTACTACAGCAAGGCAGATGATTAGCAATACAAGGCTTACGGTTGTTTTTAATATTGAGGGCTTATCTGCTTCATGGTTTTCATCGCCGTTATCATCAACGAAATAATTTCTGTGCCTTACGGTCTGCACCATTAGGAAGGTGCCGTAAATGGTGAGACAGGCCAATGCAACGAAGATCAACTGCGGTTCTGTGTAGAAAGGACCTCTGATGCTTGAGGTATAGTTCGGTAATATAAGCGTTAGAACCAAAATGGCAACAAGGCTGACAAGATAAGTCGTGGCAGAACTTTTGGCGAAAAACTGCTCACGGTAACGCACACCGCCAACCAAAATACACAGGCCGAGAATACCGTTCAGGATCAGCATTACGGCCGCAAAAACGGTATCCCTGGCATAGGTGAGAGCGCCTTTGCTGCCCGAAAGCATAAAAGAAATGATAAGTCCAACTTCAAGAATGGTAATGCAAACTGCAAGGATGATGGTTCCGTAGGGTTCGCCAACCTTGTGGGCTACCACTTCTGCGTGGTGAACGGCTGCCAGAACACTGCCAAACAATAATGTGGCACCAACTGTATTTGCTAAAGCGCTGTATCCCAAAGCCCCGCTCAGGTAAAAGATTGAAGCCAGCAAAGGCACAATGACGGTCCAGTGAAAAAAAGTTTTAAATTTTCTCATTAAATTGATTTGTGACAAAATACAAAAAATCGATTTAAACCGAAAAAATTATTTAAAAAATGTATAGCTACTTCCAAAAATAAAAATCCTGAAAATCTGTGAGCATATGGAATAAAAGCCCTACCGCAACTATTTTATAACCTTTCCGCAAAATAATGCTCAAAGCATACAGCCCAATCATAGGGTAGGTGTGCAGTGGATGGAAACCAATACTGTTACGGTTTGGATCAAAAAGCGGATCGGCAAAAATATGGTCCAGATCTACCAGCATCGTGGCGAGCATCATCAGATAGGCTTTTTTCCAGTTTTTCCTGAAAAAAATCAACGCGATGAAAACGGGAAAAACCAGGTGCAGAAAATAATGTGCAATTTCACGTATGGTTACCGAATCCATCATCTTCTGCCTTTAAGATAATCCTGCCGCAAGTCTTCATCCAGTTTTTCGATGGCGTAACGCAGGGATGTACGCGGCATTTTGTGGTAGTGTTTATCCAGAAACTGTAATAATTCGGCTTCATTCTTTTTGCCCATTTCGCGCAGCAGCCAGCCGTTTGCTTTGTGCATCAAATCGTGGGAATGATAAAGATTTTTTAAGGCCAGTTCTTTTGTCAGATCAAATTCACCTTTTTTTATAAGGTACATCGTGCTGACAATCCCGATTCTTTTGTGCCACATATTTTCAGACTCTGAAAGGGATTTTAAAATATTATAGTCCGCATTTTCAAAACAATGCCGGCCCAAAATTTTATAACAGGAATTATCTACCAGATCCCAGTTGTTGATGTGCTCTAAATTTTCGAGGTAAAAATCTGCGATTTCTGATCTTTCTTCGTCAAACTTCGCTTTGCCGTATTTTGTAACAAGGATTAAAAGCGCCGTGTGGCGGTGCTCATGGATTTTTGAAGATAAGAGTTCGCCCAGTTCCTTCAAAGAAATTTTGTTCCAGAATTCCTGGGCAATTTTCCGCTGGTCTGGAACTGTCACACCGATAAACTGATCACCTTCAGCATAGTCCCCCGGTCCGGTTTTGAAAAACTTTGGGTAGAATTCTGCTTTTTCTTTTTTGGAAAGAAATTCAATAGCGGATTTTATTTCTTCAACGGTATTCATTTTTTTAAACACACAGCAACTTAGTTTCCACGGAGCTCAGACCCAAAAAAGTTTTCTCAGTAAAAACGCGGTATCTGTGTGGTTTAAGCTTCCTCTTCTTCCTCAAAATACTCAAACAAAAAGTCGTTGTACGGGAACCTCGAAATATGGATTTTGTGCACTTCGTCGTAGATCATTTTCTTCATTTCCGGGAAGTTTTCTTTCGTTAGCGCAGAAATGAAAACCGTCGGGTGCTTGCTTTTCGCCATCCAGGTCTTTTTCCATTCGTCCAGGGAAATATTTTTCCTGGTTGAAGGCGTTAGATCATCTTCATCTTTCTTCTCGTAAGCAAATGCGTCGATTTTATTGAAAACCATGATCATCGGTTTCTGGTGCGCATTGATTTCCATAAGAATTTGATTTACTGAATCGATATGGTCTTCAAAGCTTTCGTGAGAAATATCAACCACGTGAATCAGCAAATCGGCTTCGCGAACCTCATCGAGCGTAGATTTGAAGGATTCTACTAGTTGCGTCGGTAATTTTCTGATGAAACCCACAGTGTCGGTAAGCAGAAACGGAAGGTTGCCGATGACGACTTTCCTCACCGTAGTATCCAGGGTTGCAAAGAGCTTGTTTTCCGCAAAAACTTCAGATTTCGACAGGGAATTCATCAGCGTGGATTTTCCGACATTCGTGTAGCCGACCAAAGCGACGCGCACCATTTTACCCCGGTTTTGGCGCTGTGTGGACATCTGTTTGTCGATGGTTTTGAGTTTTTCCTTTAATAATGAAATTCTGTCGCGGATAATTCTTCGGTCGGTTTCAATTTCCGTTTCACCGGGACCGCGCATCCCAATACCGCCCCGCTGTCTCTCAAGGTGAGTCCACATTCTGGTGAGTCGTGGCAGAAGATATTCATATTGGGCGAGTTCCACTTGGGTTCTTGCATATGAAGTCTGCGCCCTTTGAGCAAAAATATCAAGAATCAGGTTGGTTCTGTCGAGGATTTTTACTTCAAGTTCGCGTTCAAGATTTTTTAATTGCGAGGGTGAAAGCTCATCATCAAAAATCACAGTTCCAATTTCGTGTTCTTTGATATAATTACGGATTTCCTCAGCTTTTCCGCTTCCTACAAAGGTGCGGGAATCGGGTTGCGACATTTTCTGGGTGAAGCGTTTTTCCACAGTAGCACCTGCGGTGTAAGCCAGAAACTCCAGTTCATCCATATATTCGCGAAGTTTCTCTTCGTCCTGATCTTTGGTGATTAAGCCCACCAATACGGCTTTTTCGTAAGCGTGTTCTTTTTTTTCTAACATATATATGTCTGTCGGTTCACAGCATTAGGCGCTGTGTTTTTACAAAAATAATGAATTTTAAAATGCTTCTGTATTAAATGGGTCGTGTTCCTATTTATATTTTAATTTTAAAACAATAAGGATCGCCGTAGCAATTACAGAAATGGAATTGGTGACAATCATTGAAAGGTGTCCGTTCATGATCCCGTACCACAGCCACAACCCGGAACTCACCACACCGATGATACAGGTAAGCAGAGCGATCTCTTCAGCAGATTTTTCTTTGATGATTTTAATGATTTGTGGCACAAAAAGAGCCGAAGACAAACCTCCGGCAACAAATCCTATGATTTCGGGATTGATTTCCATTGGGTAAAATAAAATCTTTACCCGCAAACTTTCGTTTTAAAATTTCCGTTTTTTGCTTCAGAATTTCCTTAATCCCAATCGGCAGCAATGAATTTCATTTCAATGCCTTTTTCATTTGAAAGTGTAAGGTTGTGCCCTTCAATTTTATATTTGGTCATGGTCGGCAAATCTTTTGCAAAATCAGATTCCAGATCCATTCTTCCTTCGCAATACATCATGGTACTGCCCGCATCGGAGAATTTTACAGTTCCGTTTTTGAAGAAATCTGCACTGAGAAACATTCTATTGCAACCCATAAATGCACCATACCGGGTTGATTTAACAGGCGACAGATCAATCTGCGCTTTGCTTTCGGTGAGGAAGGCTTTGCTGTAATCTTTGTAAGCAACCATCATCCACTGTCTTTGAAATTCGCCTGGCGGTAATTTTTGCGGTGAGCAACTTTGAAGTGCCAAGCTTAATAGAATTCCAAGCAGTAATGAAAATACTTTATTCATAACCGGGTTTTATTTTTTTAGGACCGTTATTCCCAAAAATGCGCCAAAAAACCGTAAATTGCAGGAAAATTTAACTTTATAGTATGAAACGTATATTTTTATTACTCACATTTATGATGAGTTTCCTTCAGGTGAAAGCTGATGAAGGAATGTGGCTGATGATGTTGGTGAAAAGACTTAACGGACAGGACCTGCAGAAAAAAGGGTTGAAACTCACTCCAGAAGAAATTTATTCTGTAAACAATTCCAGCCTGAAAGACGCCATCGTGCAGTTTGGCGGGGGCTGTACTGCAGAAATGGTTTCAAAGGAAGGACTGCTGTTCACCAATCACCACTGCGGTTACGGAAATATCGCGGCACTCTCTACACCGGAAAGAGACCATTTGACGAATGGTTTCTGGGCAATGAAAAAAAGTGAGGAACTTCCTGCAAAAGGTCTTTCTGTAAGATTTTTGGTAAGAATGGATGACGTAACTCAGCGTATCAATGCCAAACTGAACAACACGATGTCTGCTAAAGAAAGAAGAGACATCATTGCTGAAGAATATAAAGCGATCGAAAAAGAAAACAGCGAAAACGGTAAATATGTTGTAACGGTAAGAGATTTCTACAACGGAAACGAGTTCTACTATTTTGTTTATCAGGATTATAAAGATGTTCGTTTAGTGGGAACTCCGCCAAATTCCATCGGTAAATTCGGTGGTGATACCGATAACTGGGAATGGCCAAGACATACGGGAGACTTCTCTGTGTTCAGAGTGTATGCAGATCAAAACGGAAATCCTGCGGAATATTCACCTAACAACGTTCCGCTGAAACCAAAACACCACCTGCCGATTTCTCTGAAATCTTTCAAACCGGGTGATTTTGCAATGATCATGGGTTATCCTGGAAGAACTAACCGTTATCTGACGTCTTACGGTATCGACCAGATGGTGAACAAAGATTATCCGGGTTGGGTAGCAGCTTCAAAATCTGCGATGGATGTAATGAAATCCTACATGGATCAGGATCAGGCTACAAAACTGAACTATGCATCACAATATGCTTCCGTGGCAAACTACTGGAAAAACAGAGCCGGGACAATTGAGTCTGTAAACAAAAACGGAACCATCCAGGATAAGCAAAAACTTGAAGAATCCTTCCAAAAATGGGCTTCAAAACCAGAAAACCAAGAGCTGTACGGCAATGTTCTTGCTGATATCAAGAACTATTACAGAACTACTTCCGCAAGAGGTGTGGAGAGAAACTACGCGGCACAGATGACCAGAAACTCCAAATATCTGAGCTATGCTGCAGGTTTAGGCTCTATGTTTAAAACTTATATGGCTGAAACCGACGCTGCTAAAAAAGCTGAGCTGAAGAAAACAATTTCTTCCAGAATCGATGCGATGTACGAAAAATTCAACCCGGCGCTGGAGCAGGAAATGTTGAAAACGATGGTACAGCTTTACAGAGATAAAGTAAGAAACGAAGCAGCTTCTCCTTATCTGCAGACGGTAAATCCACAGTTGTTGGGTGATGTAGCGAAAAACTCAATCTTTGCTAGTGCAGCGACTGCGAAAGCATTCCTTAATAATCCTGATGCGGCGAAACTGAACACCGACGCACTTTTAAAACTGGCCACCGGCTATAACGCTGATGCTAAAGCATTGAGCGATAAATATGTGGCATACGACGACCAGTTCAGCAACAGCAACAGGCTTTATTTTGACGGCCTTAGAAAATCTCATCCAAATCAGGAGTTCTATCCGGATGCAAACTCTACAATGAGAGTGACTTTTGGTAAAATTGCTACCCTTCCTGTAAGAGCTGACAGAGATTACCACGGCGTGAAAAACAATTTCTACACCGATATCGACGGTATGGTGGCGAAATATAAAAAAGGTGACGAGGAATTCGACCTTCCGCAAAGACTGATCGATCTTGCAAAAGCGAGAGACTACGGTCAGTACGCAGATGCAGCGGGTTACCTTCCTGTGAACTTCCTGTCAGATAACGATATTACAGGTGGCAACTCAGGTTCGCCAATTATGAACGGAAACGGGGAACTGATCGGGCTTGCTTTCGACGGTAACTCTGAGGCGCTTTCTGGAGACATCGTTTTCGAAGAAGAATGGCAAAAAACCATCAACGTAGATGCGAGATTTGTACTTTGGGTCATCGATAAATTCTCCGGTGCAGGGCATCTTCTAAATGAAATGACTTTGGTTAAATAATCACCGCATAATTTTCAACATAAAAACCACTGAAATTTTTCGGTGGTTTTTTTGTTAAATTTGATTTAAGGAAATGAAAGCTCAAATGCCTTAACATGAAAAAAATTGAATTTGAAGCACCGGTTCTTCAGCATCAAAACATGAATGCGGCTTATGTTGAATTCCCATTTTCAGCGGAGGAATTCTTTGGAAAGAAAGGACAGGTTAAAATAAAAGCTGTTTTTGATAAAAAAATTGAATACAGGGGAAGTCTCGCAAATATGGGCCAAGGATGCCACGTTTTGGGATTAACTCGGGATGTGAGAAAATCTTTGAGAAAAACTTTTGGTGATATGGTTGCTGTGGAGCTATGGGAAGATAAAGAAGAACGGACCGTTGATATTCCTGAAGATGTGGTCGAAATCTTTAACCAAAATGAAAAAGCAAAGAAACTTTTTGAAAAAATGAGCTATATGCACCGCAAGGAATACATCCGCTGGATTACATCCGCCAAAAAACCGGAAACCCGCGAAAACCGAAAAGTGAAAATGATCGAAATGATTTTGGCGGGTAAAAAAGGAATTTAACGATGAAAACAAATTTTGAAACAGAAAGGCTTTACCTCAGGCCAACCAGTCTTGACGATGCAGATATTAACCTGAAACTCCTGAACACGGAAGAGTTTAAAAAATATGTCGGCGACAGAAATGTGAATACGCTCGACGAATCTCGGGAGTACCTGAAAAACAGAAACCTCCCGCAAATTGAGAAACTTGGCTACGGAAATTTTACTTTAATTAAAAAAGACACGGGCGAAAAAATCGGTAGCTGTGGCCTGTTTCACAGGGAAGGTTTGGATGTGGTGGATATTGGCTTTGCCTTTCTCCCGGAGTATTTAGGAAAAGGATATGGTTACGAAGCGGCCAGCCGCATTCTCCGCGCCGGTTTTGAAGAATACGGATTACAGAAAATCAGCGCAATTACGGTGAAAGAAAACGTCGCGTCACAAAAGCTGATTGAAAAACTGGGATTGAAATTTCAAAAAATTGTCCGAATCCCAAACGATCCGGAAGATTTGCTTTATTACGAAGTCAGCAAACAAGAATGGCAAAAAAACAATTAGTTCTCTAAAATCTGCGCTGCAGCTTCCTTAGATTTCACTTTGTCGATCACTCTCACACAAATTCCGTCTTCATCAAAAATAAAAGTCGTGCGTACGATTCCCATATAGGTTTTGCCAAAAGTTTTCTTTTCCTGCCACACGCCAAATTTTTGGATAATTTCTCTGTTTTCATCGGCAATTACATCATACGGAAAGCTGTATTTTGTGTGAAAGTTCTTCTGTTTTTTCACACTGTCGGCAGAAATTCCCAATAATTTGTAGCCGGCTTTTTCAAGCTCCGAGTAATTGTCGCTCAGGTTGCAGGCTTCCACGGTGCAGGTTGGCGTGTTGGCCTGGGGATAGAAAAATACCACCAGTTTTTTACCTTTAAAATCAGAAGATTTCACCGTTTCGCCCTCCTGATTCAATCCCGAAAATGTGGGTAATTTATCGCCGGCTTTCAGCATAATGACTATTTTTGTTCAAATTTAAGTTTAAAATGACAAAAAAACAAAGGGCCGAAACCGTGATGGCTGAGCTGGAAAAGATTTATCCTGAAGTTTCCGTTCCTTTAGATCATAAAGATCCTTATACTTTGTTGGTTGCAGTTGCCCTTTCGGCGCAAACAACGGATAAGAAGGTGAATGAGGTGACGCCCAAACTGTTTGCGGTTGCCGATACACCGGAGAAAATGGCTAAACTTGAAGTTTCTGAGATTAAAGAACTGATTAAGGAAATCGGGCTTTCAAATTCAAAAGCGAAAAACCTAAAGGGAATGGCTGAGGTTCTGGTTGAAAAACATAATTCTGTTGTTCCGCAAACCTTTCACGAACTTGAGGAACTGCCCGGAGTTGGCCACAAAACCGCTTCCGTTGTCATGAGCCAGGCGTTTGGCCATCCTGCTTTCCCGGTCGATACCCATATTCATCGCCTGATGAAACAGTGGAAACTCACCAACGGTAAAAATGTGGAAGAAACAGAAAAAGACGCCAAGCGCCTTTTTCCAATCAGTTCGTGGAATAAACTCCACCTGCAAATCATTTTCTACGGCCGCGAATATTCGCCGGCGCGGGGTAAAGGTGATAAAGATTTCCTCACTAAAATGCTTTTTGAAAAACCGGATTAGGGAAAAAAAACTTTGACTTTCTGCAAAAGGTCGCCGGAATCAAACGGCTTCGCGATATAATCGTCTGCACCGGTCTCCTTGCCCATTTTTTCCGCGTTAGGAATTGCGGACATCATTACAATCTTTATATCCGATGTTTTGGGATCGCCTTTTATTTTCTTAACAAGGTCGCGCCCATCCAGGCCCGACATCATCATATCGGTAATGATCAGTTTTGGCTTTTGCTGCTTCACCATCTCGAAAATATTAATCGGATTGGTGCAGGCCCTGACCTTATAGCCTTCGGTAACCAACAAATATTCTACAATACCGCAGATATCTGCATTGTCATCTACAATAATAATACTCATTCTTCTTTTAAATCTGTTTAGAAAGGTCCTGCTTTAATTGATAAAAAATTTAAAAACATTCTTTGTTCCTGAATATTTAATGGTTTGAATTATCACAGAAATCTTATTACAAATTTAAAAAATTTTATAACATATACAATAAATTGTATTTTATCCCTAACAAATTTAAAATCTGCCGTGCAAATCTTTAGTGTTTAGTTTTCCTGTCTTTTAGCCCAAAGATTCATTTTCCTTTCCAGGACATTCAACGGAAGGCATCCCTGGCTTAAGACCTCATCGTGGAAGGAAGCCAGTTTAAATTTTTTGCCCAGTTTTTTTTGGTATTTATCACGCAGTTCACGGATTTTCATTGAACCGGTTTTGTAGCTTAGAGCCTGCCCAGGCATCGCCATATACCTTTCTATTTCTGCAGTTGCGCCAGCTTCATCGTATGCTACATTGCTCAGGAAATATTTGATGGCTTCCTCGCGCTTCATCTGGCCGGTGTGCAAACCGGTGTCGATTACAAGCCTTACTGCGCGCAACATTTCGTCACTCAAAGCACCCATTTTCTGATAAGGATCTGTATAAAGTCCCAGTTCCGGGCCTAGAGATTCTGTATAAAGCGCCCAGCCTTCACCATAAGCGCCGATCCAGCCAAAACGCATAAATTTTGGGATTGCAGTATTTTCCTGCTGCAGCGAAACCTGATAGTGATGCCCCGGAATGGCTTCGTGCAAGAACAGCGATTCCATTCCCGAAGCCACATTGAATTTCGTAGGATCCGGCAGCGGAATGTAGAAAATTCCCGGCCTTTTGCCATCAGGCGTTCCCTGTTTGTACTCGGCGCTGGCAGACGCTTCGCGGAATTTTTCGGTTTGGCGGATTTCAAAACCTGTTTTCGGGGTATTGTTGAACATCGTTTTCAGCTTGGGAGTAATTTTGGTTAAAATGCCCTGAAATGCATCCAGAACTTCCTTCGATGTTTTATAGGGCATAGCTTTCGGATCAGATTTTATGTGGTTTAAAAATTCTTCCAAAGTGCCGGTGAATCCTAAAGTTTGCTTTACTTTTTCCATTTCTCCGCGTATTCTGGCAACTTCTGCCAAACCGGTTTTGTGAATTTCGTCCGGCGTCTGGTTTGTGGTCGTCCAGCTTTTTACGTAATAAGAATAGATGTCGTTTCCTTTCGGTAAAGCGTTGTATCCGCTGGTGTCGCGGCCTTTCGGCAAATATTCCTTTTCCAGGAAATCGCCCATTTTCGTATATGCCGGAATTATTTTGCCAGTGATGATTTCTTTAAATTCTTTTGTGAATTTTGCTTTTGCGGCATCAGACATTCCTTTTGGGAAATTTCGCACGGGGCCGTAAAATATATTCTTTTCAAAATCTGTGCTTGTAATTTCTTCCGCTCTCATCTGCGGAATCATCTTTACAATCAGGGCTTTTGGCAAAACCATGTTAATTTTCATCCCTTCCCTGAAATTCTCGGTCGCAGCTTCCATCCAGTTTGGGAATTGGTTCATCCTTTTCAGCCAGTTTTCATAATCTTTTTCATTTTTAAAAGGCTGGGCACCTGCACCGCTTCCTAATACCGGAAAATCAAGCGGCAAACCGCCAAACTGCGTAAAAGGAATATATTCCGGGTGATAGGCGTAGCGTTCAATTTTGTCCTTCAAAGTAGAATCCAGAACATCGTAAACTACTTTTTTATCGTCGGTCAGGGAGTTGTAATCGATGCTTTTCAGTTCTTTTTGAACATCATTATAAAAGGCAATTTCGCCGGAAATGAAATCTTTATCGATGTCCACCGGCAAAAGGTCGTTGTAGCGGTCGTCACCCTGCATGGTCGCTTCCAGCGGATACATTTTGAGGTATTGCTCATAATAATTGGCTGCGATAGAATCCACCTCAACCGGAGTTACTTTGGTAAGCGGAAAGTCTTTTCTTTTGCACGAAACCGCGAAAAGTATCGTGAAAACTGCTAAAATTGTTTTATAAAGTATGTTTTTCATCTCGGTAAAAATTGATAACGCTAAATTAAAGATTATTCCTTTTCCAAACATTATTCACAAACGCAGCAGTGCAGGGATTTTTCGATTTAAAAAATAAGTTTTAAAATGTTTTTGTCTTTAAATCAAATTTTTATCTTTGCTTAATAACACACAAAATAACTAAACCCAACTTTTTATCCTTAAGAAATGAAAGGGATTTTAAAAATTTATCATCCGGACGAGACCTTAAAATACCACATAAAAAATACCTACTGCAAGCCAGTTTACAGCAACAAGCAGCATTTTCTCGAAGTTGAGATCATTACGGATGACAGTTTAGATCATGTGGAGGATGATTCGCTACAGTACAATTTCCCGCAAATCTCTTTAGATATATTTGATTTTCCGATCAGTTCTGCCGATTTGGAGGGAAAGACCTTTCATATAGAAGATTCTGATGAAGAAACTTTCACGGAGGTAGATCTGTTCGATGACGAGGAAGCTTACCTTTACCAGAATGAACTTTCTTTTGATGTAAATGATGAAGGCGAACTGGAACTGATTTGGACAGGAAATATCGATGATTTCTACACGGGGTCTGATGAGCCGATTCCTTTCAAACTGAAATGCGATTTCAGACAGGAGGAAATTGTGGTTGATGAAGATTAATTCTTTTTTTTAATTCTTTAATTTGTCAAAACCAGCAAAGCCATAATATTTATGGGCTTTTTGCGTTAATTTAAAATAAAAAAAATATGCAGGACAGCACAACGGTAGTATCTACTGCCACCAATGCCGTACAGTTACAGCCGGAAAAGCAGGTTTTCTCGCTTTGGGAAATCCTAACCAGCGGCGGAATAATTGGTAATGTCATTATGATTCTTATTTTCCTTTTGGGCGTTTTGGCGCTTTATATTTTTCTTGAAAGATATTTTTTCCTGAAAAGAGCAGCCAAAGAAACCCCGAATTTCCTTGAAAATATTAAAGATTTCGTAGAGGAAGGTAAGATCCAGACCGCCGTAGATTACTGCAGAACTATCAATTCTCCGGAATCAAGGATGATTGAAAAAGGCCTGGCAAGGATCGGAAGGCCAATTTCCGACATCTCGAATGCGATGCAAAACCAGGGGCAGCTCGAAGTTTCAAAATTTGAAAAAAATTTAAATATCCTGGCTTCTGCATCCGGAGCAGCCCCGATGTTAGGATTTTTAGGAACTGTAATCGGGATGATTATGGCGTTCTTTGAAATTTCAAATGTTACAGGAGCGGTAAGCCCGAAACTTTTGGCGTCAGGAATTTATACCGCCATGGCAACTACGGCAGCCGGATTGTTGGTGGGTATTCCGGCGTATTTTTTCTACAATTTTCTGGTAACACAGGTAGACAGAATGGTTCTTAAGATTCAAACCCATGTGAATGAATTTTTAGACACCTTAAATAAACCTTTGTAAAATGGAACTGAAACGCAGAAACCGCATCAGCGCGGAATTCAGTATGGCATCAATGACGGATATTATTTTTCTGTTGTTGATATTTTTCATGATTACCAGTTCCGCCATCAGCCAGAGCGCGATTGAGGTAAAACTGCCCCAGGCCGCCTCCACAAACCAAAGTGCCCAGGATCCTACCTCTGTAACCATCAGTACGGACGGGAAATATTATATCGCAGACAAAGCTGTGCCAAAAGAACAGTTGGAACAGCATTTGGTGAATACGCTTCAGGGTCAGCAAAATCCAACCTTTACAATTCGTGCCGATGAAAACACCAGGCACGGCGACGTAGTTTTTGTAATGGAAATTGCTGAAAAACATAAATTTAATTTAGCCATCGCCACAGTACAGAAAGATTAATGAGCTATACCATCAGCCATAACGAGAAAAACGACCGCAGGAAAAGTGCCATCATCACTCTTCTTATTTCGCTTTTGGTTTTACTTGCGCTTTATTTTTACAAATTTTCAAGGCTCATTCCCAAAGAGGAGCCGGTGACAACAATGCTCATCAATTTTGGCGACCATCAAAACGGGGCCGGCTTCGAAGAACCGGCAAATCAGGACGGTTCACAGGAATCCTCGGCAGAAGTAACTGTTGAGGAACCGCAGCCGCAACCGGAGCCAAAACCAATTGTTCAGGAGAAAATAATTACCGGCACCAGCAAGTTGGCCGCTGCACCAAAAGTGGAAAACGTGGAAAAAAAACCTACGCCTGCGGCGAAAGTTACACCAGTTAAAGCAAACACTGCCAAAACCGTTACCAACACAAAAACTTCTACAACCCCAACTAAGAGACAGGGCGATTCCAAAGGTACGGCCGCAGTCGGTAACCTAATTCGCGGCCGCGGAAAGGCCGCGGGCTCGCAAGGTACGATGGGAACCACCGGAAACGCTGGAGACCCTCTGGGCAGCGATGGAAACGGCGACAGCAGAATTGGTGTAGACCGAAAACTTATCGGTTTTATTCCCGGCACGATGGGAAGGGGCGGTGCGCAACCTTCGCATAACTGTTCGGCTTCCGGCATGATTACGATTTCTTACACCGTAGATAAAGCCGGGAACGTAATTTCCGCAAGACGGAGCGGGGGAATTTCTGATGCGTGCGTAGCCTCAACTTCCGTTGCGTGGGTGAAGCAATATGTAAAAGCGGAGCGGGCTAATACCTCGTCTACAGGAACCTACAGAATTACTTTTTAGCATTTTTAAAATTTTACTGGAACTTCATACTGTCATTTTATCTTTTATGGCATGGATTTCTTCTGCTCATCTTTAAATGAGATTTGAAATTGATCAGGAAACTTTACCCATTAAATTCGATTTTTTTAACAAAAAAATAACTTTGTACAACCAAAATTTTCGTCATTTTTGCACAATGACAAAAAACGACTATCAAAACGAGCTGGAATGGCTGTACAAGCAGGCTCCCAACTATCAAATCGACGGAAAACGGGCATATAAACCCGGACTTCAGAATATCATCAAACTTTGTGAATTCTTCGGGAATCCTCAGGATAAAATCAAGACCGTACACATTGGCGGCACCAACGGCAAAGGATCTACCAGCAACATGCTGGCGTCTGTTTTGCAGGAGGCTGGCTACAAGGTTGGACTTTACAATTCACCGCACCTTATTGAATTTACCGAAAGGATTAAAGTAAACGGGCAGAATGCCGAACCTGATTTTGTTTATGATTTCATTCAGAAGCTGAGAGACTTGCCGGCAGACATTCGCCCATCATTTTTTGAATTTACCACTGTGATGGCGTTTGAATATTTTCACAGACTAAATGTCGATGTGGCAATTATTGAAGTTGGTTTAGGTGGAAGGCTTGATGCTACCAATATCATTAAACCAATGGTTTCTGCGATAACAAATGTTGCGCAGGATCACCAGAATATTCTTGGTGACACCGTCGAAGAAATTGCTATACAAAAAGCGGGAATCGTAAAGCCGAATATACCAATAATTTCTGGCGACGAGAACGAAGCAACCAAGAATATCATTCACGATAAAGCAGTTGAAAATAATGCGCCGTTCATTGATGCCACGGAAATCAAAACTGATTTGGTAACTGACCTGAAAGGCGTTTATCAGAAAAAGAATATCCGCGTTGTGCTTGCTCTAATTTCAGAACTTCAGAAATCAGGATTTAATATCAGCGAGGAACAGGTACAAAAAGGGCTTTCAAATGTTCATAAAAACACCAATTTCCTTGGCCGCTGGTTCGAGTTTTCGCAGGATCCGCTCACCATTTGCGATACAGGGCATAATAAAGCAGGGCTTGAGCAGGTATTCAGCCAATTAAATTCTGTAGATAAATTTAAGCATATCATTTTAGGTTTTGTAAAAGACAAGAAAATTGACGAGGTTTTGGAAATGCTTCCGGGAAATGCCACCTATTATTTTGTAAAACCAGAAATAAAACGTGGCCGTCACCCGAATGATTACGAACATCAGCTAAAGAAATCCGGAATTTCTTATAAAATTTTTGATGACGTACAAAGCGGATATCTTTCTGCAAAACAGGATGTTAAAAATGGGGAAATGATTTTTATTGGTGGAAGTAACTTTGTAGTGGGAGATTTTTTAGAAAAAAATTTGCAGAAATAAAAAATCGTCGTATATTTGCCGAACCAAAAACAAGGGTTCTTAGCTCAGTTGGTTCAGAGCATCTGGTTTACACCCAGAGGGTCGGGGGTTCGAATCCCTCAGGACCCACTTATAAAGAAAAATCTCACAGAAATGTGGGATTTTTTTGTTTTATAATCTGTTGTTTATGTGTTTTCGTAAACTGGCATCATATTTTTAAATTGCCAAATTAAGAACAGGCCCCGTTGAGGTCAAAATATTTCAGAGAAGTTTGAGAAATTTTTATTTTGATTTTTCTGTTAAAAGCCCCAGTTTGTAGAAGTCGAGATATTTTAGACTGCACTCAGCCTCGAGAAGTTTATTTCTGATCGCTGCCTTTCTTACGGCGAAAAACCTCCTGAATATTCTTGCGCCACCTCTTATATGCAGATAATGATAGGCTTTGACTAACTTGACATCTTTTATTTTCGGGGCCGTTTTAGTATTGACCAGCATTTTGTGCAGGCTTTCAATAGATTCTTCAACCTTTTTCAGGTAAATTTCATTAGATTCCACATCGTTATTTAAGATGGGATTGTCGATGTGGCGTACCGGGATTCCGGCATGGTTCAGATCCATTGCAAAAAGAAGGTCTTCATAGCCGTACTTCTGAAATTCAGGATTGAAGTTGACTTTTTCCAGCACTGATTTTTTAACGACAAAATTATTCGTTTGGAAGGAGAGATATGGCCGAATCAAGCGTTTGTTCAAAGGAAGATTTTCCCGCTCATTTGCATATCGCCATCGCAGCAGATGGTTACTGTCAGGTTGAAGTTCTGAAACTTTTCTGCCTCCATAAACCGCTTTAACATTATTTTTTTCGATGTAGCTTAAGTAATTTTTAAGGAAATGAGGATTTGTAATTTTGCCGTCGCAGTCCAGAAACAGAAGGTAGTCGCCACTGGCATAATAAAGGAATAAATTCCGGATCTGTGACCGGCCGACATTTTTTTCAAGAAAAACAAAGTTCTCAACTTCATTTTCTATTCCTTTATTAATTAGGACATAATGTTGGTCAGAGGCATCATCAATCAGGAGGATTTCCGCATTAATTTGATACTTTGTAATTTCTTTTTGCAGGTCGCGGACCAATTCCCGTACATCAAAGTTATAGACCGGTATGCAGACTGAAAGTTTCAAACTTTTTCAACGATTTTTTGAATGTCAATTTCTTCCAGACAGGCGTAATCACCGCGGTAGCATTCTTTATCACCAAAAACAGAGCATGGGCGGCAAGTCAGGTCCTTAACTTCAACAATATCATCATCACTTTGTCCGTAACCTAAAAATCCGGCAAAATGGTGCGTGGAGCCCCAGATTGAAATACAGCGCGTGCCTACCAAACTCGCCAAATGCATATTGGCTGAATCCATTGATATCATCACCTCAAGTTCAGCGATTTTTTGGAGTTCTTCTTTCAATGAGAGCTTGCCCGCAAGACTTTCGGTATTTGGGAGCTTCTGTGCCCAGGTGTTTAAAATTTCAGTTTCTTCCTTTCCGCCACCAAAAAAGTAAATTTTATGAGTTTTTGAAAGGATTTTAGCGAGTTCAAAAGATTTTTCCAGAGGCAACATTTTGCCTTTATGCTGTGCGAAAGGTGCTACGCCAATTCCCTCTTTTACAGAACTTTTACTTCTGTAATGATGTGATAAGTTTACACTGTAACCCAAATTCCGGAAGACATCTGCGTAACGCTCTATATTACTTTTGAGCTTTTTCTTGTTAAGGTTCCAAACATCAGTCAGCTCCTCTTTTTCTTCTTTTCCTTTGTTTATAAAAGAAATTTTGTACCCTTTTGCTTGAAAAATTTTCTTAAGAATTTTGGTGCGGATAACATCGTGCAAGTCTGCAATATAATCGGGCTGAAATTCTTTTATCAATTCTCTTGCAAGGCGCCTTAAGCCAAGAAAACCTTTGTAATCATCCAAATCAACACCTTTAAACTTCAGGTTGGAGATATCATCAAAAATGGCGGAGAAATTTTTCCGGGAAACAAAGACAAGTTCCACATCGGGGTTCTGCTCCAGGAACTCCCGGAAAACAGGCGCCGTCATCGCTACATCACCAAAGGCAGAGAACCGGTATGCAAGAATCCGTGTCAAGATTTCAACTGGTAGGCTACTGCGTAAAACTTAATCTGCTTGGTCATCGCCATCAGTCCGTTGGCGCGCGATGGTGAAAGGAATTCCTGCAAGCCGATTTGTGAGATGAAATCGAAATCAGAATCCAGAATTTCTTTCGTAGGATGCCCGCTGTAGATGGAAACCAGAAGCGAAACGATGCCTTTGGGCAAAATACCGTCACTGTCTGCATTGAAATAAAGTTTTCCGTCTTTGAATTCAGCGTCGATCCAGACTTTGCTTTGGCAGCCTTTGATGAGGTTTTCATCGGTCTTTTTATCTTCCGGCAAGGCTTTTAGTTCTTTGCCGAGATCAATGATATATTCGTATTTCTGTTCCCAGTCGTCCAGAAACTCAAAATCTTTTACAATTTCCTGCTGTTTTTCCTTGATGGTCATTTTGCAAAATTACTGAAAGTTTTCTGTTTGCACTTTTTTAAACAATTCAATCAGTTTCGGCTCTTCGTTTTCCCAGCAAAGCTGGGCAGCAGCTGATACAAGCCCTTCCGAGTAAAACTTTTTTCCTTTTGTAAGAACCCTGGTGATTTTGCTTGAAAGTTCCTGTTCAGAGTGGTTCGTTATACATTCCCCAACCTCAAATTGTTCAATAATTCTTTTCATTTCAGGGAAATTTGAAACCACAATCGGGATCCCCGCCTGTATATAATCTGATATTTTATTTGGTAAAGAATAGTAGTAGCTTTCGCCGTTATTTTCTTCGATGCTTAAGCCCACATCAGCTTTTACAGTGAGTTTTCTTAATTCAGACGGTGGCAATTTACCGAAAAACTTTATTTTCTGTTCAAGTTTATTAGATTTGGTTAATGCTTCATATTCTTTTCGCTTGGGGCCGTCTCCCACAATCCATAGCTGAGCGTTCCCGATCGTTTTCATTGCCGGAATAACCTTGTCCAGACCTCTTGAAGGATTAATGACACCCTGATAAAGGATGATTTTTGGGTAATTTTCAGTTGAAGTATCATCGGAATGCGAAATCTTAACCGGAAAATTCTGAACCACAACCGGCTTTTTTATATGATACTTATTTTCAAACCAGGTGGCATAGCTGTCGCTTGCCGTTATCATATAATTAATTTTTGGAACCAGATTTCTTTCCAGTTTTCGCCATATTTTCTGGGTAAACCTTCCGTTAACGGCCGGCATCTCTGTAAAAATTTCATGGCTGTCATAAACCAGGGGAACATTTAATTTTTTTGAAACTAAATAGCTCGCAGCAAGCGTATCCAAATCATTTGCAAGCAGAACTGTATTTTTATCAGCCCTTTTTAAAAGTTCACGATATAATTTAAGGTTAAATTCAGGATAGGCCAGCTTTAGATTTCTGGCGTTTAAATTTATTCGGTGAAAAGTATACGGGCGGTTCATCTCGGGAAGTCCGCCCCATGAACTGCCGATAAGTTCGATTTGATAACCGTTTTCGAGCAGCGATCTGCAGACTTTTTCTACACGTTGGTCGGTATAAAGATTATTGAATACGCAGACTATAACTTTCACATCTACAAATTAATCATTTTTTCAAAAGATGAAAAACCTGTATAATACACAGAATTGCGTTCGGAATGATTACCGGCCACAGCATGCCAATAAAAATGCCATAAATTACAAAACATATACAGCCCAGAAGATTAACAAGCCTCACTTTTCTTAAATCTTTCAGCATAAAGCTCAATATGATAAAAAAAGAGGCTGCATAACCGATATAGCTGGCAATTTCTGGTGTCATAAAGATAATTATTGGGCTGCAAATGTAATCATTTTCAAGGAGATATAGCCTGGGTTTCTGCCATATCGTCATTTTTTAAGTTTTGGTAAAGTATTTGTAACTTTTGGAGAACATAAAGGCAGAAATAACTACCTTTATATTAAATTATGAGACCAAATTATGGATTATAAGTTTTCAGACGGTTTGGACAAAGTGTTCAAACAAAGCAAAAACGAGGCACGAAGACTGAAAAGTGAGTTCCTGAACACAGAGCACCTGCTGCTGGGCATCATCAAAACTGATAACTCTGCACGGGAAATCCTTCAGAACCTGAATGCCGACCTTACACAAATCAGAAGAAAAATTGAAACGATGAACGTTTCCGGCATCAACCCTTTGGCGGAAGAGGTTTCAAACATTTCTTTTACAAAAATGGCAGATCAGGCAGTAAAACGTGCTGAGCTGGAATGCAGGCAATACCGCAGCGGTGAAATTAATACAGTTCATCTTCTTCTTGGAATTCTTTACAAGTTCGAAGATCCTACTTCCAGTATTTTAGGAGCTTATGACGTAGATTATGAAAGAGTTTCCAGAGAATATCAGACCATGCTTAAAAATTCCGGCGAAGGACCGAAAATGAGTGCTTACGACGATGATGATGAGCGTGAAGAATACGGACAGATGCGCAGACCCACCGGTAATATCGGAACAGGGAAGAGCAAAACGCCTACGCTGGATAATTTCGGTAGGGATTTAACCGCTTTGGCTAAAGACGGCAAGCTTGATCCGGTAATCGGCCGTGAGAAGGAAATTGAACGCGTTTCGCAGATTCTCTCCAGAAGAAAGAAAAACAATCCACTTTTAATTGGTGAGCCGGGCGTTGGTAAATCTGCCATCGCAGAAGGTTTGGCGCTTAGAATTCATCAGAAAAAAGTTTCGAGGGTTCTTTACGGAAAACGTGTGATTACTTTGGATTTGGCAAGTTTGGTTGCCGGCACAAAGTACCGCGGGCAGTTTGAGGAACGTATGAAAGCCATCATGACCGAACTCGAAAAAAACCGTGATGTCATTCTTTTCATTGATGAATTGCATACGATTGTTGGAGCGGGAAGTTCTACCGGAAGTTTAGACGCATCAAATATGTTCAAACCTGCGCTGGCAAGAGGCGAAATTCAGTGCATCGGTGCTACAACACTTGATGAATACAGGCAGTACATCGAGAAAGACGGTGCTTTGGAGAGACGTTTCCAGAAAGTTATGGTAGAGCCAACTTCCATTGAGGAAACCATTCAGATTTTAAATCAGATTAAAGATAAATACGAAGATCACCACAACGTAACCTACACTGATGAGGCGATTGCAGCGTGTGTGAATCTTACTTCGAGATATATTACCGACCGTTTCCTTCCGGACAAAGCTATTGATGCGATGGACGAAGCTGGTTCTCGTGTTTACATCAAAAACATGAAAGTGCCTACAGAGATCATTAAAAATGAAAAGAAAATAGAAGAGATCAAGGAACAGAAACAGCAGGCCGTAAAAGCCCAGGATTATCTTGAAGCCAGAAAACTGAAAGATGAGGAGGAGCGTCTGGTAATGGAACTTTCTGCAGCTCAGGAAAAATGGGACAAAGATGTAAAGGAGAAAAAAGAAACCGTAACCGAGGAAAATGTGGCCGAAGTGGTTTCTATGATGAGCGGTGTACCGGTAACTAAAGTCGGTAAAAATGAGTTGGATAAACTCGCCCAGATGGATGATAAATTAAACGGAAAAGTAATCGGACAGGAAGATGCGGTGAAAAAAGTCGTGAAAGCGATACAAAGAAACCGTGCCGGACTGAAAGATCCGAACCGCCCGATCGGAACATTTATTTTCCTTGGTACAACCGGTGTGGGTAAAACCGAATTGGCGAAAGTAATGGCTCGCGAACTTTTCGATTCAGATGAGGCATTAATCCGTATTGATATGAGTGAATATATGGAAAAATTTGCCGTATCAAGATTGGTTGGTGCGCCTCCGGGATATGTGGGCTACGAAGAAGGCGGACAACTGACCGAAGCGGTAAGAAGAAAACCTTACGCCGTTGTGTTATTAGATGAGATTGAAAAAGCCCATCCGGATGTTTTCAATATTCTTCTCCAAATTTTGGATGAAGGCCATGTGACCGATTCTTTGGGAAGAAAAATCGATTTCAGAAACACGATTATCATCCTTACTTCAAACATCGGGACCAGAGATTTGAAAGATTTTGGTGACGGAGTCGGTTTCGGCACAAGTGCTAAAAAATCAACGTCTGACGCGAGAGCGAGAGCGACAATCGAAAATGCCTTGAAAAAAGCCTTTGCTCCTGAATTCCTCAACAGGATTGATGACATCATTATTTTCAATTCGCTTCAACAGGAAGACATCAGAAAAATCATTGATCTTGAGCTTTCCAAACTTTATGGCAGGCTTGAAAAACTTGGCTACAAAGTTGAACTTACCGATGAAGCCAAAGATTTTATCGCGGAGAAAGGCTGGGACAAAGATTTCGGAGCAAGGCCGCTGAAACGTGCCGTACAGAAATACATCGAAGATTTATTGGCAGAACTTTTAGTCAATAAGCAGATTTCTGAAAATGAAACAGTAGTACTGAGGCTGAACGACTCGAAAGATGCGCTGGAAAAAGAAGCTTCAGTAACTGAAAAAGCTTAAGCATCTTACAATTAATATTAAAAGCCTGTTCGGTTGAGCAGGCTTTACTTTTTTAAATATAAGGACTAAGTTTAGCAAGGAGTATAGCGTTTACAGGATTTATATCTTGATATAAAATATAGCTCAAATATTTATTATTATGTTAAATTACATCACTATCTTTGTTTCTTATAAAATGGAACGAAGCAATCACATCAAAGGACAGGGTGCGCAGCGAAACGTCATAAACCGTTTCGACAAATACACTTATGAGCCTGAAGATGAAGATTTTGAAACCGTGAAAACGACCTTCACTGAAGTGTTTCCAAAGTCCATAGTGAATCCTGTAAAAAGCCCGGATTTATCTATGGAATATTCTTTAAATCCATATCAGGGTTGCGAACACGGCTGCTCTTATTGCTTTGCAAGGCCAACGCACGAGTATTGGGGATTTTCTGCCGGAATTGATTTTGAAAGGAAAATTATGGTGAAGAAAAACGCTCCCGAGCTTTTAGAAAAATTCTTTAAGAAAAGAGGTTACACACCGAAAACCATTGTGATGTCGGGAAATACTGACCCTTATCAGCCTGTTGAAAGAAAACTTGAAATCACCCGAAAACTGCTTCAGGTATTTTTAGATTACCGTCACCCTGTCTCATTCATCACCAAAAACGCACTGATTTTAAGAGATTTGGACTTGCTGATACAGTTAGCCGAAAAAAATCTGGTTTCGGTGAATTTGAGCATTCCGACGATTAATGAAGATTTAAGAAAAGTGATGGAGCCACGAACTTCCTCAGTTAAAAATAAACTGAAAGCGCTCGAAATCTTATCGCAAAACGGAATTCCGGTGAATGTTATGGCAGCGCCGGTAATCCCCGGACTCAATTCGGAGGAAGGGTTGAATATTTATAAAACCGTTTCCGAGCTGGGTGCCAAAAGTGCCCATCACGCTCTTATCCGGCTTAATGATACTGTAGAGCCGGTTTTTGTGCAATGGGTAAATGCGCATTTCCCGGAGCGTTCGCAAAAAGTTTTAAATCTGATTCGTTCGATGCGTGCCGGAAATCTCGGCGAAAAAAGATATTTTGAACGTTATAAAGGCGAAGGAAACATTGCAGAAATGATTCACCAGACTTTTGCACTCGCACGCAGGAAATACTTTCACGGAAAACACATTGCCCCACTTGCAACTGAACATTTTACAGGCTCAAAGGAGCAGCAGCTCAGATTGTTTTAAAAAAACCTTTTTAATGCCGATTGAAAAATTTAATTCAGTGCAGCAGTGGCAGCTGCTAATCTTTAAAAATCTGATTTTCCTGCTCCTGAACACGGATAAAAGTCGTCCTTTTTGACAGTTCTCTTAATTCCGAAGCGCCTACATACGTGCAGGTTGAGCGTACGCCGCCCAAAATATCTTTTACCGTTTCTGAAACCGGACCTTTATACGGAACTTTCACTGTTTTTCCCTCGGAAGCACGGTATTCAGCAACGCCACCAGAATGTTTGTCCATCGCGGTTTTGGAACTCATGCCGTAGAAAAGTCGGTATTTTTTTCCGTTTTCTTCCATCATTTCGCCGCCGCTCTCGTCGTGTCCGGCAAACATTCCGCCGAGCATCACAAAATCTGCACCGCCACCGAACGCCTTTGCCACATCTCCCGGTACTTTACAGCCGCCGTCTCCGATGATGTGGCCTTTCAAACCGTGCGCTGCATCGGCACATTCAATAATTGCGGAAAGTTGCGGATAACCGACACCGGTTTTTACACGGGTAGTACACACGGAACCGGGACCAATGCCGACCTTAATAATATCTGCGCCGGCCAAAAGCAGTTCTTCCACCATTTCGCCGGTCACCACGTTTCCGGCTATTATTATTTTATCGGGAAAATTTTGCCGCGCCTGCTTCACAAACGATACAAAATGCTCGGAATATCCGTTTGCCACGTCAATGCAGAGAAACTGAATTTTAGGATGGAGTTCACAAATTTTTTTTATCTTTTCTTCATCCGCCTTTCCTGTTCCGGTGCTTAAAGCGATATAATTATATAATTCGTCGGGCTTATCTTTCAGAAAATCAGTCCATTCCCCGATCGTGTAATGCTTATGAACCGCGGTAATTATTCTATCTTTTGCTAAGGCGACCGCCATTTCAAAAGTTCCCACGGTATCCATATTTGCAGCGATCACGGGCACTCCTTTCCATTTTTTTTGCGTGTGGAGGAAGGTGAATTCCCTTTCAAGATTCACCTCCGAACGGGACTTTAGCGTTGATCTTTTTGGGCGGAACATTACGTCTTTAAAGCCAAGTTTTATATCGTTTTCTATGCGCATACTATTGATATTTATAATTAAAAATAAAGAAAAATTTTTGATGTTTTACCTTCTTTTAATTTTTTGAAGGCTCTGCTCTACCGCTTTTATTGCTTCTTTCCGAAGTTCAGGGTTTCCTTTGTCAAGTTTCTTCAGAACCAAGCTTACTTCGCTTAAATAAACGCGTGCAAACTGCGGGTCCTGATCGGAGATTTCGAGGCTGTTGTCCAGAATATCAGAGTATTTTATGGTTTGCGAGTCTGCAGACGTTTTCTCCAGCCTTGCAAGTTCTTTGCTTTTTCTGGTTCGTCTGTTCAGGTTTGGGAAGTCTTTTTTTACAAACACGTCAGACAGTTCTACCACAAGTTCTGCAGTGCGTTCCGCCTGCTGTGCAGTGAGCAGAGTTTCCAGAAAATCCTGCATTTCGGAGCGCGTTACCGGGGTGTCTTCCAGAACATCGTGAAGCAGGGCCGCCGCAAGAATCGTGATATCGTCGGTATAACTTTTTAGTTTTTGCATTACACGCACGGGGTGAACCATATAACGGTCCGGCGCGTATTTCCGGAGCTGTTCGCCATGTGCCTGATCGCCAAAATCAGTAATTTTTGCCAGGATTTCGTCCATACATCTGTTTTGAGGAGAAATTCAAATTTTATTCCGTAAAAAAAGCCTTCCAAAGAAGACTTTTCTTATTAAGTATTCAATACCTTTCCTATGTTCTCCAAATGTTCATGTGCCGTAAGGTCAAACTTCACAGGAACCACAGAAATGTAACCTTCGCCAAGTGCGGTCTCGTCCGCATCTTTGCCATCATCCATATTGTTGAAATAGCCGGTAAGCCAATAATATTTTTTGCCGTGTGGGTTGGTTCTTTCATCAAAACTTTCTTCCCATTTTGCATTGGCCTGGCGGCAAACTTTCACGCCTTTTATTTCTTCTTTTTTTAGTTTTGGAATATTGACGTTCAGCACAACGCCTTTTGGCAAAGGGTTTTCCAAGGTTTTAAGGACGATCTGCTGAATATATTCCTTAGCTTGAGAAAAATCTGCATCCCATGAAAAATCTAGCAGTGAAAAACCGATTGCCTGCAACCCTTCAACACCAGCTTCCACAGCTGCTGACATGGTTCCGGAGTAAATTACATTGATTGATGAATTTGCGCCGTGGTTAATGCCGGACACTACGATATTTGGCTTTCTATCCAATATTTTATCGAGGGCGAATTTTACACAGTCCACAGGCGTACCGCTGAGCGAGTAGTCGGTTTGTGGGCCGTCCAGAGAAATTTCTTCAAAAGTTAAGGTGGAATTGATGGTAATGGCGTGGCCTTTCCCGCTCTGAGGTGAGTTGGGCGCTACCACGACCACCTCGCCGATTTCATTCATAAATTCAACTAAATTCCTTATTCCCGGTGCTGTAATTCCGTCGTCATTAGTCACTAATATCAGTGGTTTTTGCATCTTTTATAATCTTTTTCAACAAAAATAATTAAAAAATAACCGGCTTTTTGTAAATAAGGTATTAAATTTGATCCTTTGTAGTGCCTTTTGTAACAAAATCAGGGCTTTTTACAACCAATTAATTAAACTATTTTCAGAGCATATGTTCAAAAAATTTAAACTTAATACACTTCTACTTTTTCTGCCGCTTACTACACTAATTTTCTGTTTCAATTCTCCTAAAAATGATGATGAGAAAATGCAGACGATTATGGTAAGTGTAAAAAACACTTTAAGCTATCTTCACTACAGCCCAAAACCCATCAATGACGCCTATTCACAGAATGTTTATGATAAATATCTGGAGATGATCGATCCTGCAAAAAGGTATTTCCTGCAGTCGGACATTGATGAATTTGCAAAGCATAAGACAAAACTTGATGATTATATCAACAAAGGCGACCTGGTATTTTATAACCTCACCTACAACAGATTATTCGACCGGATAGACAAGATCGACAAGGCAACTAAGGACATTTTAAGCAAGCCCATAAATCTTGATGAGGACGAAACCATAATCCTTGAGCCAAAAAAGAAAAAGTTCCCGGCTACAGAACAGGAGCAGTACAATGAATGGAAGAAGTTCATTAAATACAACATCCTTCAGGAAATTGAAACCCTGAATGCGCGTGAAGAAACCCAGAAAAAGAAAAAAGATTCTGTACAGAAACATAATCTAAAAGACACGATCAAAGTTGAGATTTTGACACCGGAACAGAAAAGGCTAAAGGCAACAAATGAGGTGAAAGACCTTGTAACTGAATCGTTTAAGCGTATCAAGAAGAGGAAGAAAATGGACTGGTTCACGGTTTATATGAATGCTTATACTGAAGTCTTTGATCCGCACACGAGCTATTTCTCACCAAAAGATAAAGATGAATTTGATTCTCAATTCAAGGGAAAAATTATCGGTATCGGTGCTTTGATCCAGGAGAAAAAGGGGTACCTTTATTTAGGTCCGCTTACAATAGGCGCTCCTGCCTGGAAATCGAAACAGCTTAACGAAGGCGATAAAATTTTGAAAGTCCGCAGCAAACCGAATGAGGAGCCGGTGAATGTTGTGGGAATGCTTTCCGATGAAGCTGTAAGGCTTATCCGCGGTGAAAAAGGAACAAAAGTAACTTTAACCGTAGAGAAAAAAGACAAAACAATCCGTGAAGTTACGATGATCCGTGAGGAAGTTGCCATTGAAGATACTTTCGCAAGAAGTATTATCATAAATGCACCAAACGGAAAGAAATATGGATTCATCAACCTGCCGGGCTTCAACGCTGATTTTGAAGACGCTAAAGGAAGAAATGCTTCCGATGATATTAAAAATGAAATTATCAAACTGAAAGCCCAGGGCATTTCAGGAATTATCCTGGATTTAAGGAACAACGGTGGCGGTTCGCTTACGGAAGTTGGCGACATCATGGGACTTTTCATGAATGAAGGCCCTTATGTTCAGGTGAAAGAAGGCAACGGAAAAATCCAGACCTTGAGAAGCAAGACCAACGCACCCATATGGACCGGTCCACTGGTGATTATGCAGAACGAACTATCAGCATCAGCGTCTGAGATTTTAGCCGGCGTGATTCAGGATTATGGCCGTGGTGTTGTCATCGGTTCGCCTCAGTCCTTTGGTAAAGGAACTGTGCAGACTTTTGTAGATTTGAACAGGTTTTTAAGTTCCAATGATGATTTTGGTGCATTGAAGCTGACCATTCAGAAGTTTTACAGAGTAACCGGCGAATCCACACAAAGAAAAGGTATTGAATCTGACATTAAAATGAACGATTATTTCACCCATTCAGAAATCGGTGAAAGGTTCGACGAGTATGCGCTGGCTTGGGACAAAATTGCTCCCGCGAAATTCAATAGGCTTACGTCATTTGATATTGCAAAGCTGCAGAAAAACAGTGCTGCAAGACTGGAAGTAAACAAAGCTTACCAATTGCTTCAGGAATCTGCGAAATGGAAAGAAGATTTGGATAAGGAGGAAACGATAACCCTTAACCAAACCAAATTCAACGAGCTAATGAAACACCGAAAAGAGCAGATCAAGAAATTTGAATCTCTCAACAAATTTGAAAACGGACTGAAATTCGTGCGCTATACCGATGAACTGGCAAGGGAAAAAACAGACGAAGCTTTCAAGAAGAAATCTGAAAACTGGATTAAGAATCTTCAGCGCGATATCTATCTGAAAGAAGCTGTGAATATTGTTTCAGAAATAAAATAAAACAATATATTTTAAGAATTTAATCGCTAAATTTATGGTTGCAAAATCAGATTTGGCGATTTTTTATTTACCAAATCATTTACCAAAAATGAAAACGATATTCATCACCGGCGCAACTTCCGGAATTGGGAAAGCCTGCGCAGAATTGTTTGCAAAACAGGGAAACAGACTGATCCTTTGCGGAAGAAGAGAAGACAAACTCGCAGAGTTAAAGGAGCGTTTTTCCGGAACAAATGAAGTTCATACCCTAAAATTTGATGTGAGAAATGCCGATGAGGTTGAAAACGCCATTAATTCTCTACCTGAAGGTTTCAAAAGCATCGATGTCCTGATCAATAATGCCGGAAATGCCCATGGGCTGGAACCGGTGTGTGACGGCAGCTTCGCAGACTGGGACGCGATGATGGACGGCAATGTGAAAGGTTTGCTCTATGTTTCAAAATTCCTGATTCCGGGAATGAAAGACAGGAAAAGTGGCCATATAGTGAATATCTCGTCGGTCGCGGCAAGGCAAACCTATGCGAACGGCGTAGTTTATTGCGCCTCAAAACGTGCAGTTGATGTGATTTCTGAAGGTATGCGGCTGGAACTGACAGAATTTGGGATAAAAGTGACCAACATACAGCCTGGAGCAGTGGAAACGGAGTTTTCTGAAATCAGGTTTAAAGGTGATAAAGAACGCGCAGCAACCGTTTACGCCGGTTATGAAGCGCTGAAACCAGATGACATCGCTGATGCCATCGGTTATTGCGTGAATGCCCCAAAACATGTTTCCATTTCAGATTTGACTATCTATCCCAGTGCGCAGAGCGAGCCGCGGACTATCCACAGAAATCTGTAATTTTGCAGGATGAAAATCTTACACCTGGAAACCTCTTCAAAAAACTGCTCGGTCGCCATTTCTGATGGTGAAAAACTGCTTTGTCTTTGCGAAGAAGTTTCGGAAAATTATAAGCAGAGCGAAAGCCTGCACACGTTTGTTGAATGGGCTTTTGAAGGTGCTGAAATCAGTTTGAAGGACATTGATGCGGTTTCATTGGGGAAAGGTCCGGGTTCCTACACCGGATTACGGATCGGCGCTTCGGCGGCTAAAGGATTTTGCTTTGGGTTAAATGTTCCTTTGATTGCAATAAATTCTATGGAGACCATGGTGGAGCCGTTTGTGGACCAGGGATTTGAATTAATTATTCCTTTAATTGATGCCCGGCGAATGGAGGTTTACACTGCAGTTTATGACGGAAAAATCGGACAGGAACTTTCCAAAACCGATAATCTTATTTTGGATGAAAGTTCGTTTCAGCAATATTCCGGCAAGAAAATTTTGTTTGTTGGAGACGGCTGCACAAAAGCCAAAGAAATTTTAAAATTAGAAAATGCGGAGTACAAGGAAGATATATTTCCTTCGGCACAATATTTAATTAAAAAGGCTGCAGAAAAATTTAATAATAAAGATTTTGAAGATGTGGCCTATTTTGAACCTTTCTATCTTAAGGACTTCCACGGCGTAAAGAAATCTGAAAAATCATAAAAAAATCCCGAGATTAGACTGCACCCAAAAGTTTAGACAAAATTAAACAATATTCTCAAAGGAAAGAGTTCGGTACTGTACCGGACTCTTTCCTTTGAGATTGAGTCTTATTCTATCATTGTTGTAATAGTGAATGTACTTCACTATTTCCATCTTAAGTTCCTGAATGGAACCAAACTTTCTGGTATAAAACATTTCTGATTTTATTGTTCCAAAAAAGTTCTCTATCACCGCATTGTCCAAACAGTTTCCTTTTCTGGACATACTTTGAATAATGCCTTTTTCTTTTAACAAGTTTTGGTAATGTTTCATTTGATACTGCCAACCTTGATCAGAATGTAGAATGATGTTTTGTGTAGATTTTACTTTTCTGAATGATTTCTTTAGCATCCTGATGATTTGGCTGAACACAGGTCTTTCAGATAGGTCAAAACTGACAATTTCACCATTAAATAGATCGATGATTGGAGATAGGTAAAGTTTATTACCCGATACATTAAACTCTGTAACATCGGTTGCCCATTTCTGATTAGGAGCGTCCGATTTGAAATTCCTCTGTAGAACATTGGGCGCAATTTTCCCTTGCTCTCCCTTGTAAGATTTATATTTCTTCACTCGGATAATACTCTTTAAACCTAATATTTTCATAAGTCGTAAAACAGTTTTGTGATTAATCAAAATTCCTTTTTCTTTCAAAAGCAAAGTAATTCTTCTATAGCCCAACCTTCCTTTGTGACGATGATAAATCTGCTTAATCATTTCTTTTATTTCCGCATATTTATCTTTCATTTGAAAGCGTTTTTGATAGTAATAAAAACTGCTTCTTGCCATCGATGTACAATCCAGCAGTACTGCTAAATCAAAGTCCTGCCTTAACTCTTCGATGGCTTTGGATTTTTCCTTTCCTGAATTAAGGCGTCTAACTTTTTTAAAATGGCGTTCTCGGCTTCTAAATAATAAATCCTCTCCAACAGTTCTTCCTCCCTTGTTAAGGGTTTGCCTGTTTTCTTTTTTTTTCGCTTGTAATTACTCATGGTTTTAGGTCTTCCCCTGGGTCTGTTTTCTAAACCTAAAATACCATTTTTTTTGTAATTACGCTGCCAACTAAGAATACTGGACTCCGCAGGAATATTAAACCTTCTCGACGCTTCTTTTAAACTTAAATTCTCTTTCTCAATTACTGATAAAATCTTTAATTTAAAATCTTTTGTGTAATGCCTATTGGAAAGCCGAACAAGTCCTGAAACTCCATAAAGTTCATAAAATTTTATCCATTTACGAACCAATGAACCACAAACTCCAATGCGTTTTCCTAAATCGTCTGTTCCAATGTCACCTTTGTGATATCTCTTTATAGCTTTTAATTTAAAGTCTGCTGAATATTTACTTTTCCCCATAAAAAATGCCCCTAAAAAGTGTCTAACTTTTTGGGGGCAGTCCAGATTAATCCGGGATTTTATTTTGAACTAAATTTCAACTTATTTAGTAAGGTCGAAAGAAGCACCAACAGCAAATGCAAACTGGTTGTTCAGCAATCTGTAAGAAGAAGCTTCCGTGTTGAATTTCGCGATTGGAAACTGTGCCTCTGCGAAAAGTCCGAAACCTTTATCGAAAAATACTCTTGAACCTACGTGGCCGCCGAAATTCTTCAAACCTAAGTTCAGTCCAGGATAGATGTCAAAGTTTTCCGGTAATCCCAAAACATCGCCAAGGTGTGCACTCAATCTCGCTTTTGCATCAAAGCGGTGAGTTCCGGATGGTTTTTCGCCATCATATTCTTTAACACCTAAAAGATACCCAGCCTGAGCACCGATAGAAAAGCTTTCGCCTAAACCGTAATCCAAAGATGTTTGAATACCTGTACCACCTTTTTGGAAGTTTGCACCAACATTTACTCTTGCGTCACCTTTACCACTGAAAGCGTCGTTTTGCGCGCTGGCCAGTCCGAATGCTGCAAACGCAAATGCCAACAATACTTTTTTCCATAATTCTATTTTTAAATTTTACCCGGCAAATTTACACATATTATTTTTGAGCGATTTTAAAGAGTTTTCCGCTGTCAGTAATCGCGTAGAGATTGCCGTCTGCTGCACTAAGTACATCCCGGAACCTTTCGTTTTTATCGGTTAAAAGCCATTCTTCGCCTACAACTTTATTATTTTCAATCATCAGTCTGATTATTTTTTGTCCGCTGAGGCAGCCGATCATCAGGTTGTTTTTCCATTCCGGTATATTTCCTTTGTAAAAATCAATTCCACTCATGGAGACTGATGGATCCCAATAGTAGATGGGCTGTTCCAATCCTGCTTTTTGTCCGATTCCCTCTCCAACTTTTACGCCGCTGTATTCTTCACCGTAAGTTATGGTTGGCCAGCCGTAATTTTTTCCGGGTTTTATGAGGTTGATTTCGTCACCACCCCGCGGTCCCATTTCAGCTTCCCAAAGTTCGCCCGTTACCGGATGAATGGCAGTGCCCTGTGGATTCCGGTGTCCTGTCGAATAAATTTCAGGTTTCCAGCCTGCGATTTGCGGATTTCCCGGTGCGGGTTTGCCGTCTTTTGTTATCTTCACGATTTTCCCAAGATATGTGGTTTGATCCTGTGCTAACGGTCTTGTTGCCAGATCGGACCGTTCGCCGGTGCTTACAAAAAGATATCCTTCTTTGTCAAATGCGAGACGGCTCCCGTAGTGCAGTTTTCCGTCATAAGTTGGCGTGGCCCTGAAGATGACCTGCGGGTTTTCTATGATTTTTTCGTCAGCGGAAAGTTTCCCTTTTGCTACAGCCGTATGATTTCCGCCAGCGTAAGGTTCGGAGAAGCTCCAAAATATCATTCGGTTAGAAGTAAAATCCGGATCCAGCGCAACATCTAAGAGCCCGCCCTGTCCACCGTCATCGACTTTTGGGATTCCCGTGATTTTGGTAACTGTTTTCCCGTCATTAGAAATAAGATACAGAAAGCCGGATTTTTCGGTAACCAGGAATTTTCCACCGGGAAAATCTGTAATTCCCCACGGGCGGCCAAGGTTTTCTGCAATAACAGAAGCCTCGTAAGGGGTTGAGGTTTTTATTCCTTTAATTCTTGTTTGTCCCTCGAATGCCGGTTTAATTTCCGTATTAGGAGTGCCGGTCTCTGGATTTTTATTTGAAACTGAATTTGTCGGCGCGCCGTTTTCGGAATTGGTTGGGTTGCCATTCTTACATGCTGTGAGGCACAAAATGGCTGCTGCTGCAATAATATTTTTCATACTTTTTATATTTTGGTTTTTAAAGTTAACGAATTAATTTTTTAGTTTGTATTTACAACTGGACGTTTGATATAAATCGGCTTTAACTTTTATCTGATTTATTTATCTATAATAAGTGCTGTAAAATGAAATATTAACCTCAAATAAACTTTGATTATAATATTAGTTTTATAATTTTATGCACTTAAAAATTTTTATAGGATATGAACATTAAAAAATATTTATTTGCAGCAGCTCTAGGCTCGCTTGCACTGGCTACATCCTGCCGCAGTGAAGATCCTGCGCCGGAGCCAACACCAACACCTCCGGCAACCACCGTTGATCCGGTAAACGAATTCGTGTGGAAAGCGATGAACTCCTGGTATTACTGGCAGGCGAATGTTCCGACTCTGGCAGATTCCTACAAGAATGATGCAGCTAAATATGCCGCACTGCTAAACGGAAAAACGCCGGACAAACTTTTTTATGGAAGTTTACTCTACGAATATGGTAAAACCGACCGTTTTTCCTGGATCGAAAACAATAATAAAATCATTGAAGCGAGCGCCAGAACAGCGGAAGTTGAGAGCATTACAGGTTTAGAACTGTCGCTTTTCCCGAAAGGAGGCGGTTCTGCTAACTATGTAGCGCTTGTAAATTACGTTGTTCCGGGTTCTTCAGCAGCAATTGCGGGAGTGAAAAGAGGAGATGTTATTACCAAAATAAACGGAACTTATTTAACGCAAACCAATTATGGCGGCTTATTCGGTGATTCATTTACAATTACCAGAGCTGAGACGGCGACCAGCGCTGTTATAGGCAATGCGTATGTGGTGACCACAACCGACAAGAATGAGAACATCCCAATCGTAAAAACAAATATAGATGAAAACCCCATTGCATTCTACAAAGTTTTTGAAATGGGCGGCAAAAAAATCGGTTACTTGGTTTACAACGGGTTTAAAATCGATTATAATGATGAACTGAATGTGCAATTTGCAAAAATGAAAGCTGACGGAATCACCGATCTTATCCTTGACCTCCGGTACAATGGTGGTGGTTCGCTTACTTCTGCCAGCGGCTTAGCAACCATGATCAGCGGAAATACATCCAGCAATTATGTGTATCTGGAGTACAACAGCAAACACCCGAACTGGAGCGGCTATGATCCGCTTTTACCAAATATTGATATTTATAATGTAGTAAACGGCCATCCGGAAAAAACTGGAAGCCAGCCGATCAATACCGTTGCCTTGCCAAAAGTTTATGTTTTGGTTTCTTATCAAACCGCTTCGGCGAGTGAGCTGACGGTTATTGCTTTGAATAAGATTATCCCTGTTGAAACCATTGGCTATGTAACAGTTGGTAAATTTGTAGGTTCACATACGCTGTATGATTCACCAAACGACAACTGGGTTTCGTACGAGAAGCGAAATACATCTCATAACTGGAAGCTTCAGCCAATTACTTTCAAGTATTATAACAGTGCCAAAGATCCGCATCCGACCGTAACATATGCAGACGGAACGGTAGAGGAAGGAATATTACCGAAATCCGGAAACAGAGTACATCCTTACCAGTGGATCGGTAATGTGAAAGAATTCGGAGCAACGACAGATCCTGAACTTAAAAGAGCGCTGGAATTAATTACCGGCCAGCCGGTTTCCAGAATGGCGGTGCCGTTTGTAGAAACAACGCAGAAAGTTATCTCTCAGGAGAAAAACACCAGTGGATTGCATATCGATGACATCAACGATTACCTGAAAAGAAAGAGAAACTAATCAACTCTAACACAATATTCAAAAACTTCAGAAATTTTCTGAAGTTTTTTTGTTTAAAAACTTGCATATTCAAAAATTAATTCTACATTTGTAGAGTAAATAATATTTTTGTAGAAATGGAAAAGTTAACCGATGCTGAAAAAGAACTGATGGAAATCCTTTGGGAAAAGGAAAAAGCCTTTATGAAAGACGTTATTGAGGCTTATCCGGAACCGAAACCCGCAACCACAACCATAGCAACACTGCTCAAAAGAATGCAGAATAAAAATATGGTGGGTTACAAAACTTTCGGTAATTCCCGTGAATACTTCCCGATGGTCGAAAAGGGAAAATATTTCACGAAGGAAATGAACGGAATGATTGGTAAATTCTTTAACAATTCGGTAACGCAGTTTGCGTCGTTCTTTACCGCCAATGCCAAATTGAGCGAGAAAGATCTGCTTGAAATCAAGAAAATTATAGAAAGCGAAATCGAGAAAAAGCAAAAGTGATGGAAACTTATTTATTGAAAATGATTTTATGTTCCTTCATTTTGATTGGATTTTATTATCTGATTTTGGAACGGCAGAAATCTCATCATTTTAAAAGATTTTATCTTTTGTCGAGTATTTTGTTTTCAATGCTTATTCCTTTTATGTCAATAACTTACGGAGTTGAAAAAGAAGTAAGTGAAAAATTAATTTTTATTGAAAGTCAGGGTGAAGCGATGACGCCGATTGTTGCAGAGCAATCCATTTTTACATTCGAAAATATTATTTACGGCGTTTATATTTTAGTGACAACGATTCTTCTGGTGAGGTTTTTAATCAGTTTAAATGCTTTAAGAAAAGAAATCGCTTCGGGTAAGAAAATCAAAAAGGAAAACTACACATTGGTTTTGCAGGAAGAAAAATTAACCGCTCACAGTTTCTGGAACTATATTTTCCTCAACCGGAAAGATTTTGAAGACGGAAAAATTGATGAAAAAATCATCCGTCACGAGGAACTTCATCTAAACCAGAAACACAGTTTCGATGTAGTGTTGATTGAATTTTTACTGACGGTATTTTGGTTTAATCCGGCATTTTACTTTTACAAAAAAGCAATGCTAACCAACCACGAATTTCTGGCAGACGAACACGTACTGAAATACGATGGCAACATCAGGTCTTACCAGCAACTTCTTTTAACGGAACTTATTTCTGAAAGAATATTATTTACAAACCAGTTCAATTTAAGTAACACCAAAAAAAGAATTAAAATGATGACAACACCTAATAACAAAAAATCTAAATTTTATTCGTGGCTTACATTGCCGCTCGCAGCAGGACTGTTCTTTGTGTTTGTGGAGAAGGTTCCCGCACAGAAAGAAGAAAATTCCTCAAAAAATGTAAAAGGTGGGCATGAAGTTCCACAAGCAAAAATTAAAAATTTTGAAAAAGAATTAAATAAATCTGTAGAAAGCGGAACAATTCTCAGTGCGAATGCAGATACGGTAAAACCAAAACAATCTGCAGACAGATCAATTCCACCGCCGCCGCCAAAAGAAGAAATGGATAGTGAAAAATCACCGGTTGCTGAAAATCCACCGCCGCCACCTCTTTCGCTCAATCCAAAAGAAGAAAAATCTTTGAGAGAAGCACAAAGCGAAGTTGATAAACTGCCAATGTATCCGGGCGGAATTAATTCAATGAGAGCAAAAGTTGCAAACAACTTCGATGTATCAAAAATGAAAGGCAATGAAGGCTTATTGAAAGCCACAGTATATTTTGTTATTGATGAAAATGGCAATACATCAAATTTCACAGCGGAAGGTGAAAATTCAATATTTAATAAAGAAGCTTTGCTCGCAACAAAGGCAGCAAATACCACTGTAAAATGGGAACCGGCCTTAAAAGATGGAAAACCGGTCAAGTATATGTTTAAGCTGCCGTTAATAATGAGTTTCGAAGCATTTGATAAAAAATAATATCCCCAAAGAGCAGGAATTCCTGCTCTTTTCTTTTTCCATAATTTTGTAAAAGTTCAGAGACTTTAAAATTTTATCTTTGTTCTTTATTCTACAAAATGAAATTCAATCTTCAGTCCGAATTCCAACCTACCGGCGATCAGCCCAATGCCATCGAAAAACTGACCGAAGGTGTACTGATCGGTGAGAAATACCAGACTTTGCTGGGCGTTACAGGTTCCGGAAAAACTTTTACCATTGCGAATGTGGTAAACAATATCCAGCGCCCTACTATTGTTTTGGCGCATAATAAAACTTTGGCCGCGCAACTCTTTATGGAGTTCAAGGAATTTTTCCCGGAGAACGCGGTAGAATATTTCGTTTCCTACTACGATTACTACCAGCCCGAAGCTTACATTTCGAGCACCGGAACTTATATTGAGAAAGACCTTTCGATCAATGAAGAAGTAGAAAAATTAAGACTTTCTGCGACGGCCAGTTTGCTTTCCGGAAGACGGGATGTGCTGATTGTAGCATCGGTTTCCTGCATTTACGGTATTGGGAATCCAGCAGAATTCCATAAGTCATTGATTTCAATTGCGGTTGGTGATAAAGTGACACGTACGGCATTGCTTCATTCTTTGGTTAATGCACTGTATGCGAGAACCTTAAACGAGTTTCAGCGCGGTACGTTCAGGGTGAAGGGTGATGTGATTGATATTTATCCGGCATATGCTGACAATGCGATCCGTGTTCAGTTTTTTGGTGATGAAATTGAGAAAATTCAGACTTTCGATCCGGTTTCAGGAAACGTGGAAAGCAATTTTGACCAGATTCAGATTTATCCGGCAAATTTATTTGTGACGTCAAAGGAAACTCTAAACGGTGCGATCCGCGATATTCAGGATGATCTGGTGAAACAGGTCGCGTTTTTTGAAAGCATAGAAAAACCGCTGGAAGCCAAACGCTTGCAGGAGCGTACAGAACTCGATCTTGAAATGATTAAAGAACTGGGCTACTGTTCCGGAATTGAAAATTACTCAAGATATTTAGACGGAAGGTTGCCAGGCTCACGGCCGTTCTGCCTTTTAGATTATTTCCCTAAAGATTATCTGATGGTGATTGATGAATCCCACGTAACGGTTCCGCAGGTTCACGCCATGTACGGCGGTGACCGCAGCAGAAAGGAATCTTTGGTGGAGTATGGCTTCCGTCTGCCCGCAGCGATGGATAACCGTCCTTTGAAATTTGAAGAATTTGAGGGCATGCAGAATCAGGTGATTTACGTTTCCGCTACGCCGGCCGATTACGAACTGGAAAAAACCGGTGGCGAATACATCGAGCAAATCATCCGTCCTACCGGACTTTTAGACCCGGTGATTGAAATTCGCCCGACCATCAACCAGATTGATGATTTGATGGAAGAAATACAGAAGCGCGCAGAAATTGATGAAAGGGTTCTGGTAACCACATTAACCAAAAAAATGGCAGAGGAACTCACGAAATATTTCACAAAATTTGGCATCCGCTGCCGCTACATCCATTCCGATGTGGAAACTTTGGAACGTATCCAGATTATGCAGGATTTGCGGACCGGTTTGTTTGATGTGTTGATTGGGGTTAACCTTCTTCGTGAAGGCTTGGATTTACCCGAAGTTTCGCTCGTAGCCATTTTGGATGCCGATAAAGAAGGTATGCTGAGGTCGCGCCGTTCGATGATACAAACCGTGGGTAGAGCGGCAAGAAACATCAATGGAAAAGCGATCATGTACGCCGACAAAATGACCAGTTCGATGCAGAAAACCATCGATGAAACCAATTACCGCCGCCAAAAACAACAGGAATATAACGAAGCCCATAACATCACGCCAAAGCAGGTCAACAAGAAAATATCTGAGGCATTGGTTGGCAGAGCCAAGGATTTCCCGGACGACAAATACACCCAAAAAGAAATCCTGAAACAGGTTGCCGAGCAGCGCGCTTCTTATGGTGAGGCTGATCTTGATATGCTCATTGCCGAAAAACAAAAAGCGATGGAAGCAGCAGCAAAAAATCTGGATTTTATAAAGGCTGCGAAATTGCGGGACGAGTTAGCGGTATTGAAAGGCGGATAATTTTATAAAATTCTAAATATCGGATACCTCATATGTGTTTTTTCATAATACTCGGAATTCCGGTAAACCCAATCCAGTTGAGCGCGTCCGTCTTCTGCAAATTTTTGGTCTTCGGCTTTCTTTTTCTCCAGGGCTTCACGAAGTTTTGGGTTGTTTTTAAGGATTTCGGCACCCGTATCTTCGAAAACATAATCGGAATAGTATTCTTTTTGGCCGAGGATGGAATCAAACAAATTCCAGTTGAAGAAGCTGTCCACAGCTTCCGGTTCCAAAGTTTCGAGAAGGTATTTTACGCCTTTTTGATTTAAAGAAATAAGATAATCTCCTTTTCTGAATTTTACATTTTCAGCTGAGGCAGAAACTTTTGTGTCGTAATGTGCATAGTGCCCTTCGTACGGCCGCTGGTAGGTTTTGAAATCTGCAATCTTGTATTGCTCAACAGTAATCGTGCTGTCTTTTTTCAGCGGTTTCATTTCTATTTGGTTACGCTTCAGGTGCGCCAGAACTTGCCATTCAGATTGTGGCACAACATAATATCTGGGAATCGTAATTTCTTTTGTGGCGGTATAAGTATCATAAAAAGGAATTTTCTTTGTGTAAGGCTTATTTCTGTCGTAGAAAAGCCTGGGTTTTCCTGATATTTCACTTGGTTTCATTCCGGCTTCATAACCTCTGAATTCTATAGTTTTTGTTTTGGTTGAGTCAATTTTCCACTGGATGCCGTACTTCATTCCCGGTTGATATTGTCCCAGGTTTTTCTGTCTTAAATCCTTGATTTTCGCAATATTGTCATCAAGATATTCGATCGTGGAAAGCATATTCTCGTAAGTTACTTTTACACGGTCTTTATAGGGTTTCAGCATATGCGTTTCCGGCACTTCACCCAAAGTATTGAACAGAGAAGTATAGCCCGTCGCGTATCTTGGCGAATCCATGAAGGTTTCGTAGCCCAGTTCCGGTTTCAGACCGTTGATTTCTACATAAGGTGTGGAGATAATTCCTTTTTTTAATAAGTTTTCTTTAATCGTTGGTGACATTTCATCATTCTGAAAATTTCCTAAAATCTTCCCCAGCCTTTCTTTATTGGTGTTGATATAAGTAAATGTGTACTGGTAATCGGCACCGTTACTCACGTGATTATCAATGAAATAAATAGGATTAACATCATGAAACATTTCCTGAAAACTCATGGCGTTTCGGGAATCTGTCTTGATAAAATCCCGGTTCAGGTCGTAATTTCTTGCATTTCCGCGAAAACCGTGTTCTTCCGGTCCGTTTTGGTTCGCCCGTGAGTATTTTCCGCGGTTCATCATTCCACCGATGTTGTAGGATTCCATTACCGCGATGATGAGATTTTTAGGGGCCTTCAGTTTTCCTTCCGCAAAATTTCGGAGCATCATTATCGAAGCGTCGATTCCGTCCGGTTCGCCGGGATGAATGCCGTTATTGATGAGAATGACGGATTTATTTTTATCGAATTTACCGTCATTACTGAAAAAAATGACCTTCAGCGGTTCTCCGCTGTCCGTCAGTCCATAGGTTTTTATGCAAATACTTTGGTGTTTGGCATCCAGTTCATCATAAAACCTGACCATTTCCTCATAGGTTGGCGTTTGGTTGCCGTTACCTTTTTCGTAGGGTGTTTTTTGATTTTGTGCAAAGATCAGTTGGCTTATAAGCAGAAGAAAGAGTATTTTTTTCATTTTAAAGAATCGAAATGTTTATTTCAAATTAAATATTGAGTGGAATTTTATGCAACCTAAATACGAAGAATTAAATCGTTAAGTAAACCAACTCGTTTCCCGGGTTGTCATCCACACTTTGCAAAATTACGGCGGTTTTTGTTTTTTCTAATATCTTATCAATCAGAAAGCCCGTTTCAAAAAACTGGCGGTGAATTCCCGGAAGCATTTCCATAAAGATATTGAGGCCAACCTGATTATTGTGCAGATCCATTTTAGTCTGGATAGGCTCATTGGGGAAAAGCTCTTCGTGCATATCTGTAAACCTTTTGCAGAATACATAAGATTTTTGAGGTGAGGAGATTTTGCAGCAATACATCATTGCCAAAGCGGTCCAAAGCGCATGTCGAAACGCATTGCCGATCCCGTCATTGGAATTAGTTTTCGGGAAATATTTTTTTGCTATAGAATAGGTTTTAAGCGTCGCATAAAAACTCAAAACCGAAAAAAGAGGATGTGGTAAAGTCAAGCGCAAAAGCCTGACTATCTTACCAAAAGAAAGTCTTCTCGCGGAGTTGAAAAAAACCTTGAATGCATTTCTCATAAAACAAATCTCACCTGAATAAGGTGAGATTTTTATCATTTTGTTACAAATATTTTTAAGCGTGGGTTAAAAGCGAGACCGTCTGCGCCACTTTCGCTTTTGCATCATTTCGTTTTACAATGAAATCAACAAACCCTTTTTCCACAAGGAATTCAGAAGTCTGGAAGCCTTCCGGCAAGTCCTTACCAATGGTTTCGCGGATAACTCTTGGGCCTGCAAAACCGATCAGTGCGCCCGGCTCAGCCATAATGATGTCGGCAGTCATCGCAAACGACGCCGTAATACCGCCAAATGTCGGGTCGCACAGGTAAGCAATGTACGGCAAACCTTCATCAGAGAGCTGCGCCAGTTTGCTTTGAACTTTTGCCAACTGCATCAGTGAAAAAGCCGCTTCCTGCATCCTTGCTCCACCGGACTGACAGATAATCATGTACGGAAGTTTGTTTTTAATGCAATAATCAACCGCTCTTCGGATTTTTTCCCCCATAACCGAACCCAGCGAGCCGCCGATGAAAGCGAAATCCATACAGGAAATCACCATTTCATGGCCACCAACTTTACCCACAGCATTTCTGATAGAGTCATTAAGTTTGGTTTTGGCTTTTACTTCCTTCAGCCGGTCGCTATAGGCTTTCGTGTCTTTAAAATTAAGCATATCAACACTTTCTACACCTGCATCAAGTTCTTTGTATTTATTGTCATCAAAGAACATTTCATAAAACTCATTACTTCCGATTCTTACGTGGAAACCGTCTTCCGGAGACACATAATTATTTCTGCGGAGCTCATCGTGTTCTACGATTTTTCCTGAAGGCGTTTGGTGCCAAAGACCTTTTGGAACGTCCTTTTTATCTTCAGTGGAAGTGGTGATGTTTTTTGCTTTTCTTTTAAACCAGTCGAATGCCATAGTTCAGCTCTTATTAGAAGTTTGAAATTTGATTTTGCAAAAATATCAAATTCCAAACTCTGAATTTCAAATTATTTTAAAGTATTTACGTTGTTCAGGTCTTCAAAGGCCTGCACCAGTCTTTTTGAGAAGGTTTCTTCACCTTTTCTTAACCAAACTCTAGGATCATAGAATTTTTTGTTTGGTTTGTCGTCACCTTCAGGGTTTCCAATCTGAGTTTTAAGATAATCTACTCTTTCACCCATATAATCTCTGATGCCTTCTGTGTATGCAAACTGAAGGTCTGTATCAATATTCATTTTGATTACACCGTAATCGATCGCTTCTCTGATCTCCTCCAGTGAAGAACCGGAACCACCGTGGAATACGAAATTGATCGGCTTCTCGCCAGTTCCGAATTTCTCCTGAACAAATTTTTGTGAATTGTCAAGGATTTTTGGTGTTAGTTTTACGTTTCCTGGCTTGTAAACACCGTGTACGTTTCCGAAAGCAGCGGCAATAGTGAAGTTTGGAGAAACTGCTTTCAGTTTTTCGTAAGCGTAAGCCACTTCTTCAGGCTGAGTGTAAAGTTTTGAAGAATCAACTCCGGTATTGTCTACACCGTCTTCTTCACCGCCGGTTACACCAAGTTCGATTTCCAGGGTCATTCCCATTTTTGCCATTCTTTCGAAATATTGGGTTGAAATATCCATATTTTCCTCCAAAGGCTCCTCGGAAAGGTCAAGCATGTGTGATGAATAAAGAGATTTCCCGGTTTGTTTGAAGAATTCTTCGTTAGCATCCATCAGTCCGTCGATCCAAGGCAAAAGTTTCTTTGCACAGTGGTCTGTGTGAAGGATTACTGTTGCTCCATAAGCTTCGGCAAGTGTGTGAATGTGTTTTGCACCGGCAATACCACCCAGGACTGCAGATTTTTGCCCGTCGCTGCTCAAGCCTTTTCCGGCGTTGAAAGCTGCACCACCGTTAGAAAACTGAATGATCACTGGTGCGTTTAGTTTTGCAGCTGTTTCCATCGTAGCGTTCACATTGCTGGAACCGATAACATTCACTGCAGGAAGCGCGAACCTGTTTTCTTTTGCGTACTGAAAAATGTCTGTAACCAATTGTCCTGTGGCAACACCTGCCGGAAACATTCTGCTCATAATTTTTTTACTTTTTTAGAAATTTATTTATGGATTTTTAATCACGTAAAGTTACGAAAATTATGCGAAAAGCCCTAATTTCTTTTATCCCGTCCCCAAAGCAGCTTTTGCCTGATGGTCTCATAAAAACTGAGGCTTTTTGGCTGAATGAGTGCCATGCTGTAACGGGCTTTCCGTATCACGATTTCTACATCTGTATCGATGTGTACAAGTCTTGAATCCAGGGACAGGGCATACTGAGGTACGCGGCTTTCAACTTTTAATCTGAATTCGGAATCGTCCTTTACAATTAAAGGCCTAACGTTGAGATTGTGCGGTGCAATCGGCGTAATTACAAAATTGTCGTTTTCGGGAGAGATAATTGGCCCGCCGCAGCTCAACGAATAGGCGGTAGAACCGGTTGGCGTAGAAATAATGACACCGTCGCCCCAAAAAACATTCAGAAATTCATTGTTTATATAAGAATCAACGGTAATCATCGAGGTGGTTTCCCGTCTTGAAATGGTGATGTCATTTAAAGCAAAAGGAAAAAACAGCTCCGACTTGGGAGTAACCACTTCAATTACAGAACGTTTTGAGATTTTAACGTCGCCGTCAATGATGTCATCCAGTTCCCTAAAGGCATCTTCTTTGGTGAAACTTGCAAGAAAACCCAGGCGGCCTGTGTTGACGCCGACTACAGGAATGTTCGTGTCCTGCACAAACAAGAGCGAGGCTACCAGCGTTCCGTCGCCGCCAAACGTAAAAAAGAAATTGGTGTTGTTTTCAAGCAGATCTTCCTTGTTGCTGAAGGTGACAAAATCTTTTGAAAACTGCATAGATTCTGCCATTCCGGAGAAAAGTATGGATTTCACACCTCTCTTATCCAGTTCAGAAATAAATTTGCTCAGATAAAGAAATGTATCCAGATCGCTTTTTTGCGTATAAATTGCGGCTACCATAATTTTTAGAATTCAAGGTATTTTTGGAAAAAGCCAAAACGGTCTTTCATCAGTTCTTCTTTTTCGTCACCGTAATGTTTATTCACTACGTTGTAGCCGTATCTTTCAAAAGTTTCATCGATCGAGCTCAGATTATCATTGCTGATTTTCAAAGTTATCAAAATACTGTCGTCATTGATTCCGCTGACGTAACAGCCGTACATTTTTGCATTATTGCTCTCCACAATTTTTGCAATTTCAGTAAAAGAGTAGTAAAGATTATTGCTCTGAACCGTCAGGATGGCGCCATTTTCCGAAAAGAGAGGATATTTTGAGAACTCACTGAAAATATCGTCGCAGGAAATATAACCAAGGTATTTTTCGGTTTGCGTGATTACCGGAACTACATTTGAGTTGAAAATGTGGAATAATTTCACAGTGTCCAGAATATTTCCGTCTTCCGGAATTGCAAATCTGTCATAATGGATTTCCAGGCTGCCGAGCGTGCCTTCAGGGCTTTCTTCCAGAAAACTTTGACTTAAAGCACCAACATAAACCCCTTTTTTCTTTATAAAAACGTGAGAGTACCCAAATTCAGTCGCTATTTCAGAAGCTACTTCAATTGAATCTGTATGATTGAATGCAGGATAGTCTTTCGAGATATAATCTTTGATAAACATTAGGCTAATTTAAGAATTTCCTGAAAAAAAGAAGCCAAAATGAAAATTTAATAAAATTCCTAAAAAAAATCTTGGATCATATGTTTCCGAAGAAGTATATTTGCAGCCTTTCATTTTTACTTTTTATTAGATTTATTTAAAACTGCACTGTCCCTCAGGATTTTGCGGTTTTTTTTTATTTCAGTTTTTTAAAGAAATCCCACATCACAATTCCGCCGCATACGGAAACGTTCAGCGAATGTTTGGTACCCAACTGTGGAATTTCAAGAAATGTATCGTATAGATGAAGTGCTTCTTCGCTCAGTCCATCTACTTCATTACCAAGGACTAAGGCGTATTTTTTGTTTGGGTCAATTTTGAAATCTTCAATGTTTTGACTGTCAGAGGTCTGCTCAATTCCAATGATTTCAAAACCTTCATTTTTAAGGTTTTGCAGCGCTGCTGAGATTTCTTTCTCAAAAATCCAGTCCACGCTTTCGGTGGCTCCCAGCGCGGCTTTATGAATTTCCCGGTGTGGCGGAACCGGCGTAATTCCGCAAAGGACAATTTTTTCTATAATAAAAGCATCCGCCGTTCTGAAAACCGCCCCCACATTGTGCATGCTGCGGACATTATCCAAAACCACAACCAAGGGAATCTTTTCCGTGCGCTTGAAGGTTTCTACATCAATTCTGCCCAGTTCCTGGAGTTTCAGTTTTTTGGTGGATGACATTTTCGTATTTTTGGCAAAATTAAAACTTAAACACGGAGCACACAAAGTTTTTGCGCGGAGTCCACTATATCAAACTTTGAAAATCTGTGATAAAACTGCAATGTCAAAAGCGAAGAAAGAAACCCCTTTAATGACACAGTACAACAGCATCAAGGCGAAATATCCGGATGCTCTTTTGCTCTTTAGGGTAGGGGATTTTTACGAAACTTTCGGGACCGATGCCATCAAGGCGTCGCAAGTTTTGGGCATAGTTTTAACCAAAAGGAACAACGGTGATTCGCATATCGAACTGGCGGGTTTTCCCCATCATTCCATTGATTCTTATTTGCCAAAGTTGGTTCGTGCTGGGCTACGGGTAGCGATCTGCGATCAGTTGGAAGACCCTAAAATGGTAAAAGGCATTGTGAAACGTGGTGTTACTGAACTGGTTACGCCCGGGGTTACTTTTAATGATCAGGTCCTTAATTCCAAGAAAAACAATTTCCTGCTTTCCATTCATAAAGAAAAGGAGAAGTATGGTTTGGCCTTGGTGGATATTTCTACCGGGGAGTTTCTCGTTTCCGAAGGCAATCTCGAAAAATTACTCCACATCGCCCACACGTTTGATCCGAGTGAAATTATTTACCAAAGGACGAAGGAACTGCCGTTACAACTGAAAAATAAAAATTCATTTAAACTCGAAGACTGGGCTTTTCAGTATAAATACGCAACGGAAAAACTCACGAATCATTTTAAAACCAATTCTTTAAAAGGTTTCGGTGTCGAGAAAATGGAACTGGGAATTACCGCTGCGGGTGCCATCTTCGCTTATTTGGTTGAAGATACGCACCACGATTTGCTCACACACATCACCAAAATTCAGAAAATTCCGCAGGAGGATTATTTGATGATGGACCAGTTTACACTCCGGAATTTGGAAATTGTTTTCCCGTCAAACAAAGAGGGAAAAAGCCTGCTCGATATCGTGGATAAAACCTCTACGCCGATGGGCGGAAGGCTGCTGCGACGAAGAATCATTCTGCCCCTGAAGAACGTCGATGAAATCAATAGAAGGCTTTCTTTGGTTGAGTTTTTTAATAATGAAGATTATCTGAAATATGAAATTCAGGGCTTACTGAAATCCATTTCTGATTTGGACCGGTTAATGGGAAAACTCGCGGCCGAAAAACTCTCCCCGAAAGAATTGGGTCATCTGCGCCAGAGTTTGGCTTCCATCAAAGAAATTAAAGAAAAACTGAAACCGCACCACGATTTTCTGGCTTGGCTGGAACCTCTAAATGATCTTTCGGATTTGATTGAATATCTGAAATCCCACCTGAATGATGAGCTTCCAGTGAATCTGGCAAAGGGAAACGTCATAAAAGAAGGTGTGAATGAGGAACTTGACCGTCTTCGCAACCTTCAAAGCAAAGGCAAAGGGTTTTTGGATGAAATGTGCCAGCGCGAAGTGGAACGCACCGGAATTTCTTCGCTGAAAATCGATTTCAACAACGTTTTTGGTTATTATATCGAAGTCCGAAATACCCATAAAGACAAAGTTCCTGCTGAGTGGATCCGGAAACAGACTTTGGTAAACGCAGAGCGCTACATCACCGAAGAACTGAAAGAATATGAAACCCAAATACTGGGCGCGGAAGAGAAAATTTCGGTTTTGGAACACCAACTGTACCGCAAAGCGTGCGAATATGTGATGAATTATATCGATCAGATTCAGGAAAATTCAAACATCATTGCGCAGCTGGATGTTGCAGTGGGATTGAGCGAACTCGCTGTTTCTGAGAGTTATACCAGACCAATTCTGAATGAAGGGTTCGCGGTCGATTTAAAAGAGGCGCGCCACCCAATCATTGAAAATGCACTTCCATTGGGGGAAAAATATATTCCCAACGATATTTATCTGGATAAAGATTCCCAGCAAATCATTATGGTTACGGGGCCGAACATGGCAGGTAAATCGGCGATTCTTCGTCAGACTGCCGTGGTTTGCCTTCTGGCCCAGATTGGAAGTTTTGTACCGGCAAAGCATGCAGAAATTGGGATTTTGGATAAAATTTTCACCCGGGTGGGGGCTACGGATAACATTTCTGCAGGTGAATCGACATTTATGGTGGAGATGAACGAAGCCGCGAATATTCTCAACAATATTTCTGAAAGAAGTTTGATCCTGTTGGATGAAATCGGTCGTGGAACTTCTACTTACGATGGCGTTTCCATCGCCTGGGCTATTGCGGAATATCTTCATCAGCATCCGGCACAGCCGAAAACGCTGTTCGCGACACATTACCACGAACTGAACGAAATGACTTTGAATTTTGAAAGAGTCAAAAATTTCCACGTCACCATTCAGGAAAATAAAGGGAATATTATTTTTTTGAGAAAACTGGTTCCGGGCGGAAGCGAGCACAGTTTCGGAATTCACGTGGCAAAATTGGCAGGAATGCCTTCAAAAGTTGTGAACCGCGCCAATGAAATTTTAAAGACCCTGGAAGAAAGCCGAACTCAGGGCAGCTCCAAAGAAAAAATCAAGAAAGTGACTGAAGAAAATTTACAGCTTTCGTTTTTTCAACTGGATGATCCGGTTCTGGAAAATATCCGTGAAGAACTTACTAAAATCGACATCAACACACTTACCCCCATCGAAGCGCTGATGAAACTGAACGCGATAAAAAAGATGATTGGGAGATAACCATCACACTTTTTAGAAATTATTTCGAATTCAAATCCTGCGCAATCAGCCAACCTTCACTCCAGCACGCCTGAAAATTGAAACCGCCCGTCACCGCATCAATATTTAATACTTCACCGGCGATATAGAAATTTTCCAGGATTTTTGAGGACATATTTTTGAAATTAATTTCCTTCAGTTCCACGCCACCTGCGGTTACAAATTCGTCTTTAAAGGTGGATTTTCCGTCTACTTTAAAGGTTTTTTTGCAGAGATTTTCCAGTAGGGTTTTTATTTCCTTTGCTGAAATGTTGGCGATCTGTTTTTCGGGATTGATGCCTGAAATTTCTAAAAGTTTGTTCCAGAAACGGCTGGTGACATCGAAAATCTTACTTTGTCCGATGGTTTTTTTGGGATGATTCTGTTTAAATTCTAAAAATAGTGCTTCGGCTTCATACATGTTTTTTGCAATGAAATTCACCTCAATTTCAAACTGATAATTTAAACCGAAAAGCTCGCGCGCTTTCCACGCAGAAATTTTCAGGATTGCCGGTCCGGAAAGTCCCCAGTGCGTGATAAGAAGCGGGCCATTTTCTTCCGTTTTCAGTTTTGGGATCGACACTTCGGCATAATCGAAACTGGTTCCGGGCAAATTTTTCAGCAAATCATCTTTAATATTGAAAGTGAAGAGCGACGGAACCGCCAAAACGGTTTTGTGACCTAAATCCTCAAGGATTTTAAGGGATTTTGGCGAACTTCCGGTGGTGTAAATCACAAAATCTGCAGAAAAATTGCCCTTATTGGTTTTGATGAGGTATTGATTTTCCTCTTTCTGAATGTCCAGCACGGTTGTTTTGGTCAGAATTTCAAAGTTTTTTTCTGCAATTTCCTTTTTGAAGCAGCCGATAATGGTTTGTGAGGAGTTGCTTTCTGGAAAAATCCGGTTGTCATTTTCAATCTTCAACGGGATATTTCGGTTTGTGAACCATTCCATTGTATCGCCTGGCTGAAATTTACTGAAAACGCTCATCAGTTCACGGTTTCCGCGAGGGTAGAACTGTACAAGTTCGCGCGGATCAAAGCAGGCGTGTGTCACATTACAGCGTCCGCCGCCGGAAATTTTCACCTTTTGAAGGACATCGGAATTCTGCTCCAGGATTTTAACTTCAAATTTCTCTGGATCCAGATTTGCCGCACAGAAAAAACCTGCTGCACCGCCGCCGACAATGATGATTTTCTTTTTGTTCATAGGAGAGGAGCGCTATTAGGGCTTCAAGCCCTAACAGCGTTTGCAAAAATACTATTTTTTAAACCACCTTTAATGCGTAATTTTGAGGCGATAGTTTTACGGGGAATCTCACGCAATAGGGATGGAAACGGAAATCCTTTTTTGTAAAAAAAGATTGCAGTGAACAGCCCGGCCCCACGCAGCTGCTTTGCATGGGCGTGGGGATTGCCCAAATAAAAAAATAAAAAATATGTCTGTATACTACCATAAATTTGAAGTGCGCTGGAGCGATATCGATGCGAACCGTCACTTGGCGAACTCGTCATATGTTGAATACTGCGCACAGACGCGGATGGCATTTATGTCGAACCATAAAATGGGGCTTAGTGAGCTGAACCGCTGGGGAATAGGGCCAGTGATTCTGCATGAAAGATATTCTTTTTTCAAGGAAATTTATATGGATCAGGAGGTTTTTGTGAGCCTGGAAATTGATGGTTTTGCCGAAGACGGCAGCATTTACCAGTTTGTTCATAAGTTTTATCTGCCGGACGGGACACATTGTGCAACAGCCGAAGCATTCGGCGTTTGGATTGATATGATGCTGAGGAAATCTACGACGCCGCCGGACGAAATTCTGGAGGTTTTGAACACTTATAAATCGCCTGACGCCAAAGTTTTCACCAAACAAGATATCAAGGCTTTGCCTTTCCGCCCGGAAAATTTGGATCCGAAAGTCTTTGAAGATCAAAAGTGGAAAAATTAACTTGAGATAATGATGCTTGAAGATAAAAACCAACACTTAACACCAATTTCCGCATTAGGAGAATTTGGTCTCATAAAACGCCTTACCGAAAAATTTAGTTTAAAACAGGATTCATCTGAACTTTCGGTAGGAGATGATGCCGCAATCATTAATCCCGATGGAAAAAAAGTGGTAGTTACAACCGACATTTTGGCGGAAGGTGTGCATTTTAACCTCGGATACGTGCCCTTAAAACATTTGGGATATAAAGCCGTAATCGTAAATCTAAGTGACATTGCAGCGATGAATGCAGCTCCCACGCAGATTTTGGTTTCACTCGCAGTTTCCAACAGGTTTCCGGTTGAGGCGCTGGACGAAATTTATGAAGGTATAAAGTTGGCGTGCGGAAAATATGGTGTTGATTTGGTAGGTGGCGATACAACGAGTTCAACGTCGGGGTTGGTGATGAGCATTACCGCAATCGGAATGGAAAATTCTGATAAAATTGCTACCCGAAAAAATGCAAAACCAAACGATCTTTTGGTTGTTTCCGGAGATCTAGGCGGTGCTTATCTGGGATTGCAGATTCTGGAAAGAGAGCACGCCGTTTTTCTGGCAAATCCAAATATGCAGCCTGAAATGGAAGGTTATGATTATATTTTGGAACGGCAACTAAAACCGGAAGCAAGAACCGATGTGAAAAAAATTCTGGACGAACTTGAGGTTTTGCCCACATCGATGATCGATGTTTCCGATGGTTTGGCTTCAGAAATCCTTCATCTTTCAGACCAGTCCCAGGTCGGTTTCAGGCTATATGAGGAAAAGATTCCTATGGATACGATGACGATCACAACTTCCGAAGAATTCAATCTAAATCCTGTAATGTGCGCCTTGAGCGGCGGCGAAGATTATGAGCTGCTTTTCACAATTTCGCCAAACGATTTTGATAAAATTAAAAATCACCCGGATTTCACCGTGATTGGCCACGCCGTAGATTTGGAACAGGGCAATTACATGGTTTTAAGAGGTAGAAACGAACTCTCTCAGCTTACGGCACAAGGCTGGGATGCATTTTTGAATAAACAATAAACTGAAATACCAGAAAATGATAAAGCAAAATTGGACCACAGAAGAAATTTTAGAAATTTATAGTCTCCCTTTTCTTGATTTAATTTATAAGTCAGCGACCGTTCACCGTGAACACCATGACGCTAACAAGGTGCAGGTTTCTTCGCTAATTTCGGTAAAAACAGGGGGTTGCCCTGAAGATTGTGGATATTGCCCTCAAGCCGCAAGATACCATACCGAGGTGAAAATTCATGGTCTATTACCTGTGGATGAAGTGAAAAATCAAGCGATGACCGCCAAGGAAAACGGCATTTCCAGGGTTTGTCTCGGTGCCGCTTGGCGCAATGTAAAAGACGGACCGGAATTCGAGCAAGTTTTGGATATGGTTCGGGAAGTGACAAAACTCGATATGGAAGTATGCTGTACCTTGGGGATGCTTACCGAAAATCAGGCAAAGAGGCTGGAAGAAGCCGGTCTTTATGCCTACAACCACAATATCGACAGTTCTGAGGAATATTATAAAGAAGTCATTTCTACCCGTGCATTCGAGGATCGTCTGGAAACGATTGGAAACATACGTAAAACCTCAATCACGCTTTGTTCTGGCGGAATTATAGGAATGGGAGAACGTGTAGAAGACCGTTGCGGGATGCTGAAAACATTAGCCAATATGACACCCCAACCTGAAAGTGTCCCGATAAACGCCTTGGTTGCCGTGGAAGGAACACCACTCGAAAAAGAAAAACCGGTTGATATTTTCGAATTCGTGAGGATGGTAGCCACTGCCAGAATCGTATTGCCTAAAACGCAGGTGAGACTTTCTGCGGGTAGAACGGGACTTTCGCAGGAGGGGCAGGCTCTGTGTTTTTTCGCGGGAGCAAATTCAATTTTTGCCGGAGATAAACTCTTAACGACACCTAATCCTGAAATAAACGAAGACAAAAGCCTTTTTAATAAATTAGGAATAGTGCCACAAGCCCCTTTTGAAAAACATGCTAAAAGAAAAGTGGTAGAAAAAGAAGATTCACAGTATGTTCCGTTAGGAGAAAATCCCAAATGGACGAGACCGGAACATACCATCGAGAGAAATGAAGCGGCCAAACAAAAAGCAAAAGACTTAAAGTAAACAAAAGAATCCGTCTCACAACTGAGGCGGATTTTTTTTGGTTATTATTTAGGATTTTTGTATATTTATCATTGATAATCAGATAGTTGTTTATGAATTTCAAGCATTATAACCAAAATCAGCTGGTGCTGTTTCCTTATAGTTTTGAGGAATTGATTCCCGAAAATCACCCTGTTCGGATTGTCAATGATATTTTGGAGAGGATTAATATAGATCCGCTTCTAAAAGCCTACAGCAAAGAAGGAAATCCCAGTTATCATCCCGTGATGATGCTCAAAGTGATGGTTTTTGCGTACATGAATAATATTTATTCCTCCCGGAAGATAGAAAAAGCGCTTCGGGAAAATATCAATTTTATGTGGCTTTCCAACATGAGCATTGTGGATCACAATACCGTGAACCGCTTCCGGAGCAATAAGCTGGAAGCGGCTTTCAAGGATATTTTCTCGCAAGTAGTTTTGCTTTTGGCAGAGGAAGGCTTGGTGAGTTTGAGACAGGTTTTTGTGGATGGAACGAAAATCGAAGCACAGGCAAACCGCTACACTTTTGTTTGGGCAAACGCCATTAAAACCAATAAAGAAAAAATGCTCCGCCAATTGGAAGATCTTTGGAAATACGCCCAAAGCGTTGCAAGAGAGGAAGACAAAGACCCTGAGCCGCCTGAGTTTAAAGAAATCAGCAAAGAAAAGATCCAGCAAACCGTAGCAAATATCAATGCCAAATTGAAAGGCAGCGACGGCAAGACCGATTCCGACAAAAAAGCTAAAGCCAAGCTGAATTACATTAAAAATAATTTTGAGAAAAACCTCGATAAATACGAAGCTCAGGAAGCGATTTTAAAAGAAAGAAACTCTTACAGCAAGACGGATGAAGACGCCACTTTTATGAGAATGAAGGATGATCACATGCAGAACGGACAACTTAAACCCGCCTACAATGCACAAATTTCTACCGAGAATCAAATCATCGTCAATTATACCATTCATCAGCAGACCAATGACTTCAATACCCTGGAGCATCATCTTAAAAATTTTGAGGAACTCTATGGGGAAAAAAGATTGGCTGAATTAGAAGAACTCACTGCCGATGCAGGTTATGGGAGCGAGCAGAACTATGAATTGCTGGAACAGAACAATATTACACCTTATGTAAAATACAACACCTTCGACAAAGAGCAGGATGCCCATTATCAGGCGAAACACAAAACATTCAGCAAAGAAAATCTGCACTACAGCCAAGAAGAAGATTATTACGTCTGTCCGATGGGTCAAAAGATGGAAAAAACACACGAAAGCACTCGGAAAACCAAGACCGGTTACCCTCAGAAACTCTCGCATTATCAGGCTAAAAACTGTGATGGATGCCCAATCAGAGGCGTTTGTCACAGTTCCAAAGAAAATCGCAGTGTAGAGCGAAACCATCATCTGGAGCAGTACAAAGAGAAAATCAGGGAACTCTTAAACAGCCAAGAAGGCATTAAAAAACGCAGACAACGCTCAGTTGAAGTAGAACCCGTGTTTGCACATCTGAAACATTGCAACAATTTTAAGCGGTTTACCCTGAAAGGTCTGAAAAAAGTAGAATTGGAGTTCGGATTGCACGCATTAGCACACAATTTAAGAAAGAAAGTTGCCTAAAGAAGACAACTTTTTCTTTTTCCAAAACATTGAAGATTGGAACTGCAATAAAAAATCCGCCTCAATTTTTATTGTGAGACGGATTCTTTATGCCAAAGTTTGTATGGTTTTTTGGACAGTGAATGCAGCAAGCGTAGTGGGATGGATGAGTTCTTCCATATTCACGCTCATGTCGTAGGTTTCAATTTCGGGCTTTTTGAACTTGGTTTCGTCAAAGAAATTGAGCGACCATTTTCCTTCATTGTATTCTAACCAGGAAAGATTTTCAATCCAGTCGCCGGAATTCAGGTAGTGGGTTTTTCCTTTTTCTGTTACCACCTCTCTGTCCGAAGGCATATGAATGTGCCCGCAGATCACATACTCGTAATGATTGTCGATCGCCAATTCTATCGCTTTTTCCTCGAAATCTGCAATGAATTTCACGGCTTTTTTCACCGAATTTTTTATTTTTTTGGAAAGCGAGACTTTCTGCCGACCGATGCTGTCTAAAAACCAATTGATGGCCCGGTTCAGCAAAATCAGCCAGTCGTAACCGATTCCGCCGATTTTTGCGATGATTTTTGCGCCGCCTTTGGTCGTGTGGTCAAAGATGTCGCCATGGAAAATCCAGTGTTTTTTTCCGTCGATTTCAAGTAAATATTTATCGGTAAGGAAAAGGTTGCCCATTGATAGATCAGTGTACTTACGCAGGAATTCATCGTGGTTTCCGGTGATATAGATAACTTTGGTGTCCTTCTGCATCATTCTGAAAATTTCAGAAATCACCGCCATGTGCGAATTGGGGAAATACCTTTTGGAGAATGCCCATCCGTCGATAATATCACCGTTCAGAATGAGGAGTTTTGGTCTTACACTTTTCAGGTAAGCCACCAGTTCGGTCGCATGACAGCCGTAAGTTCCCAGATGGATATCGGAGAGAATTACAATTTCTACGTCGCGTTTATCGGGCATTTTGAGTTTTTCCAAAATTAAAACCTTAGTGTTTCGTGAATTTTAACTTAAAATTAAATTTCTTATTTAAATAAAAACCGCGGATATAATCCACGGCAATTCAAATTAAACCCTTCGGGTTCTGAGAATGTTTTTAATTAACTATTTCTTTTTTACTGCTCGGGCGATATTCACAATCACCTTCACCGCTTTTTCCATGGTTTCCAGGGCAACATATTCGTATGGGCCATGGAAATTCATGCCTCCAGCAAAAATGTTTGGGCAGGGCAGTCCCATATAAGACAGTTGTGCGCCGTCTGTACCGCCACGAATCGCTTTTATTTTTGGTTCTACATTGGCATCCTTCATGGCCTGAGCTGCGATATCAATGATGTGCATTTTGCCTTCAAACTGCTGTTTCATGTTGCGGTATTGTTCTTTTACCTCAATTTCTGCAGTTCCTTCACCGTATTTTTTATTTAATTCATCCACTTTTTCCTGAATGAATTTTTTTCTTGCCTCAAATTTTTCTGAATCGTGGTCGCGGATGATATACTGCAGCTTGGCTTCGGAAACATCTGCGGACATCTCCGTCAGGTGGAAAAACCCTTCAAAACCTTTGGTTGTGGCTGGGGTTTCATTTTCGGGCAGCGTTTTCACAAATTCAGCAGCCAAAAGTGCTGCATTAACCATTTTCCCAAAGGCATAACCGGGGTGAACGCTCAGCCCGTGGATTTTCACCACCGCGCCAGCGGCATTGAAGTTTTCGTACTCCAGTTCGCCGGCTTCGCTGCCATCCATGGTATAAGCCCATTCTGCCCCAAATTTTTCAACATCAAATTTATGGGCGCCGCGCCCGATTTCCTCGTCAGGCGTAAAGCCTATGGCAATTCTTCCGTGTTTGATTTCAGGATGTGCGAGTAAAAACTCCGCTGCGGTGACGATTTCTGCAACTCCGGCCTTGTCATCAGCGCCTAAAAGCGAAGTTCCATCCGTTGTAATGAGGGTTTTTCCAACATAATCTTTTAAGCTTTCAAATTTATCTGGCGAAAGCGTGAAGCCGGTTTCTTTGTTTAAAAGCAAGTCACCACCGTCATAATTGTCCCAAATTTGTGGATTGACATTCTCACCGTTAAAATCGGGTGAAGTATCGTAATGCGCGATGAAACCTATGGTCGGCTCGTCGTCATGTTCAAGATTTGAAGGAATATAGGCATAAATATAGCCGTTTCCGTCAAGCTCTACATTCTCGAGTCCGAGAGATTTCAGTTCCTCGAAAATATATTTGGCAATATTCCACTGCTGCGCGGTAGAGGGCGTGCTTTCACTCTCCGGATCGCTTGTTGAGTAAATTTTTGCGTAGTTGATGAAACGGTTTTGTAACTTAAGTTTCCATTCCAGGGTGAAGTCTATCGTCTGCATATTTTTGAAGTTTTCGTTTGTAACAAAGGTAGGAAAAAGCGGGAAGACGGCAGATGGAAAACAGAAGATTTCCCGGTTTCATCAATATTGCAAGGACGAATAAATGTAAAATTTCGTGTTCAACGAATTATTTATCGCTTCCATAGTCCGCTTTCCATTTCAGTCTGCCAACTTCCATTTTCCCGCTTCCAACTAAAAATATTATCTTTACGAAAACCTAAACAAGTAAAATGTTTCTTACCGAATGTCCTCGTGATGCGATGCAGGGTTGGGGTGAATTTATCCCGACACAGAAGAAGATCGATTATATCAACTCACTGATGAGCGTGGGTTTTGATGTGCTGGATTGCGGCAGTTTTGTTTCCCCTATAGCCATACCACAAATGGCTGATTCCGGAGAAGTTGTGGATCATATTGACAAATCTCTTTCTGAAACCCAACTGTCTGTTATTGTCGCCAATATCAGCGGTGCAGAACGGGCTTTGAAGCATGAAAATGTCGATATTCTGGGGTTTCCGTTTTCGATTTCAGAAACGTTTCAATACCGCAATACAAATAAAGATCAGGAAGAGGCGTTCCGGCAGATTCAGGAAATCAAAAGGATGAGTGAAAGCGCCGGGCGTGAACTGAATATTTATTTTTCTATGGCTTTCGGTAATCCGTACGGTGAAACCTGGAAATGGGAAGAGGTTGACTATTGGGCAAAAAGATTCGCGGAAATTGGTATAAAGGAAGTTCAGCTTTCAGATACCACTGGGGTTGCTACAGTAGAAACCATTGATTTACTGTTTGATAAAATTCCCCCAAATAATCCTGAAATGAATTTTGGAGCACATTTTCACAACCGTTATGAGGATTCTTATTCTAAATTAAAGGCCGCTTACAACAAAGGCTGCCGGAGATTTGACAGTGCAATAAAAGGAATTGGCGGCTGCCCGATGGCAAAGGATGATTTGGTCGGAAATATGCCTACCGAACAGGTGATCAATTTTATGGCTGGGGAAAAAATCAGCCATAAACTTAATTTGCTCAACTTCGAAAGCTCGTATAACAGGGCGAAAGATATTTTTCATTTTTAATTGTAATCACCCGAAGTTTTTTGAAATTTTACGAAGCATAACAATATCTCATCATGACATCAAAAGTAACCTATACCGGCGATCTGCGCTGTGAAGCTGTACATCTCCAGAGCGGAACCAAAATTTTGACTGATGCCCCCACTGATAATCACGGGAAAGGCGAGAAATTTTCACCGACTGACCTCTGCGCCACATCTCTGGCGGAATGTGCCTTAACCACAACTGCAATTCTGGGGAAAGACAAAGTAAATATAACCGGCGCTACCTGTGAAATCCAGAAAATCATGCTTTCCAATCCGAGAAGAATCGGGGAAATCGTTTGCTATTTTGAATTTCCTGGGGAGTTTTCCGATGAAGAGAAAGAGTTTATTGAATCTACTGCCCACAACTGTCCGGTTGCACTGAGCCTGCATCCTTATCTGAAGCAGACTATGAAATTCAAATACGGAAAATAAAAAAAGCGATGAAATTTTCAACGCCGAATGTATCTCAATAAACCTAAGGGCTTTATTAAGCTTAAAAAAGAATTCCTAATTCAAATTTCGCTTCTTCGCTCATCATATCCTTGTTCCAGGCTGGCTCGAAAGTGAGTTCCAAATCGACATCCTTCACGCCCTCCACAGCGGAAACTTTTTCACGTACTTCAGCCGGCAGGGATTCTGCTACGGGGCAGTTTGGCGTCGTGAGCGTCATCACTACTTTTACCTCGCCTTCTTCCGAAATCTGTACGTCGTAAATTAATCCAAGTTCGTAGATGTCTACCGGAATTTCCGGGTCGTAAACTGTTTTTAAAGCCTGTATGATGCTATCGCCAATCACGGCGATTTGTTCGTCTGTGTAATTCATTTTAATTGTCAGTCTGAGCTTGATGCGGAGTCAAATCGTTCCAATAAATCTTCCTGTCGAAGCCGACGGAAAACATTTGCCAAAGTTAAGACATCTTTTTCACAATATTTAACTATTCTAATTAAATCTTTGTCTATGTGATAAATTGATGAAACCATTGAGCCGTCGATATCGTCTTTTGGTGTTGGAATATTGAAAACGTGAGCGAGCAGCTCCAGCGAAACATAACTTTTGTAATCACCGAACTTCCACAGTTCCATCGTGTCAATGTGCGGGATTTCCCAGGGTTTTTTGCCATAAAGCTGAAACGGAACCGGCGGCTGCATTCCGTTAATCAGAAAGCGCCTTGCAATCCACGGAAAATCGAATTCCTTTCCATTGTGAGCGCAAAGAATGACATCACGCAGTTGCGGCCGGTTGAAAAGTTCACCGAATTCTTCAAGCAACGTTTTTTCATCATCGCCATAAAAACTTTTGATGAGAAGTTTGCCGTTTCTTTCAGTTTTACCAATCGAGATGCAAATAATTTTGCCGAATTCTGCCATTACTCCTGCACGTTCCATGTAGAAATCTTCGGCAGTGTACTGATCTTTTCGCTGCTGAAATGTTTTTTTATCCCAAAGTTTCTGCTCAGATTCCGGAAGGTCATCCCAGGCAGAAGCATTTGGAACGGTCTCGATATCAAGAAATAATACTCTTTCGATTGGTATTGAATTAATCATGGTTAAGTTTTTAACTGATGTTTTCCGAAGGTGGACTCTGTAGCTGTTTTTCGCCTCTTCTGATTAAAATTTCATCAAGCAGCTGCTCAACTTTTATTTTTTCCTCTGCATATTTTTGCTGAAGTTCGGAGCCTTCACCCATTCTTCTGTAATATTCCAGGGCCTTTTGTGCAAACTGTTTCCTGTTAAAATCCGGTGCATCAGGAATATGCGGAAACACCTTGTGAAAAAGCATCTCGGTATAAGCCTGCCATTCTCTCTCATTTTTGTCTTCAACCAAAGATTCCGGCGCTTTTTGCCTTACATGCAGCATTTCGTGGGCCATCATATTGAGCACTAAGGACAAATCGAAATCAAAGAGATTCTTTGGAATTTTAACGGTTTGTCTTGCGCCAATTTCGCCTTCCGCAGTAAGGAGAATTGAAGTGGCAGAAAGTTCAGGGCGGAAACTGAACCCTGCAAAATTCTGATGATCAAGACCTAAACTTCGGATCAGATAATCAGCGGCATCCAAAATCTGGTCGTGCGCCTTGTAAGCATCAATATGGTTTTGAAAATTTTCTAAGTTCATTGATCAAAAATAAAAAAATCTGTAATCAAAAGACTACAGATTCTGCCAATAAGGTTTATATAATTTAAAATTCAAGGCTTACTTCCAGCTTTTCGGCTAAAAGCTTCGAAATTTTGTTCTTAAGCGGTTCAATGTCAATATTCTGCATCGCATCGTTGGCAAAAGCGTAAAGCAACAGGGCCTGAGCTTCTTTTTTTGAAATTCCTCTGGCTCTTAGGTAAAATAATGCATCTTCGTTCAGCTGCCCAACCGTACAGCCGTGTGAACATTTAACATCATCAGCAAAAATTTCAAGTTGGGGCTTGGTGTCTATTGTTGCGCCTTCGCTCAGCAACACGTTGTTATTCTGCTGATAAGCGTTGGTCTTCTGTGCAATTTTATCTACGAAAACTTTCCCGTTGAAAACGCCGTGCGACTTATCCTTAAAAATTCCTTTATAATTCTGGTAAGATTCACAGTTTGGCTGGTTGTGGTGAACCGCGGTATGATGATCGACCAGTTGCTCATTTCCGATAATCGTTATACCGTTCATAAACGAGTTGATATTGGAACCGTTCTGAATGAAATCCAGATTGTTTCTCACGATTTTTCCCCCGAATGAGAAGGTATTCACCGTCGTGCGGCTGTCTTTTTCCTGCTTGGCGAAAGTGTGGTCAACCAAATACGATGTTTCGCTGTCGTTCTGAAGTTTGTGCCAGTCGGCTTTTGCGTTTGGATACGTAAAAATTTCCGTAACCGAATTGGTGAACACAAAATGGCTGTCAAAATTGTGGTGGCTTTCAATCACTTCCACTTTTGAAGACTCTTCGGCAATCAGTAAATTTCTTGTGTTGTAAAAAGTGTTATCTTTCTGATTCTGAGAAAGATAGAATACATGGATCGGTTTTTCAATCACCACATTTTTTGGTACTTTCATGAAAAACCCGTTGCGGCAATAGGCAAGATTTAAATTGGTAAAAGCCAGCTCCGGATCAGCAATCTTGTTGAAGTATTTATTGAAAACCTCTTTGTAGCGGTCGTCATTCAAAGCATGTTTAAAGGACATAAATTCCACATTTTCAATGGAAACTTTTGAAAGTTCCTTGTGAAGTTGCCCGTTGATGAAGACAATCCAGTCGAAGTTTTCTTCGCCAAGATGCAGCTCATCCAACTGTTCTTTGGTGATGTTGTGATGTTCAGTCGGGAAAAGGTTATAATCTTTTTCCGTGATTTCACGCAGGTTTGTGTACCTGTACTCCTCGTCTTTTCTGGTTGGAAAACCGGCGTGAAAGAATTTTTTCAGCGCAGAAACCCTGGTTTCATCTAAAAAGCGGTGCTTTAAAGTGTCCAGAAATGCGGAGTGATTATTTTGTATGTTTTCGAGTAAAGCCATTTCATTTTCTTTGAGGCAGTTTGATATAGTTCAATGACCTTGAAACAGTTTGTCATCAAACCATTTCAAATTTTTCAAACGATTTCAAACTAGTTTAAAAGCCAGTCGTAACCTTTTTCTTCCAGTTCAAGCGCAAGCGTTTTATCGCCGGTTTTGATGATTTTTCCGTCTGCCAGAACGTGAACAAAATCGGGCTGAATATAGTCCAGAAGTCTTTGGTAGTGCGTAATAAGTAATACGGCATTTCCTTCATTCTTGAAAGAGTTTACACCATCGGCAACAATCCGCAATGCATCGATATCCAAACCGGAATCAGTTTCGTCCAAAATGGCGAGTTTTGGGTTTAGCATCAGCATTTGGAAAATTTCGTTTCGTTTCTTCTCCCCTCCGGAAAAACCTTCGTTCAGTGAACGGCCGAGAAAATCCTTTTTAATGTTCAGTTTTTCTGAATTTTCACGAACCAATGCCAGCATTTCTTTCGCAGGCAGTTCTTCCAGGCCTTTGGCTTTTCTGGTTTCGTTGATGGCTGCTTTGATGAAATTTGTAACCGTAACTCCGGGAATCTCAACCGGATACTGGAAAGAAAGGAAAATACCTTTGTGCGCCCGTTCTTCAGGAGCATCTTCAGATATTTCTTCACCTTCAAAAAGAATTTCACCTTCCGTAACCTCATAATCTTCTTTTCCCGCAATTACGGATGAAAGTGTAGATTTTCCGGCGCCGTTTGGCCCCATAATCGCGTGCACTTCGCCTGGTTTTATTTCTAGGTTGATTCCTTTTAAAATTTCTACGCCGTCTTCAATCTGGGCGTGTAAGTTTTTGATATGTAGCATTTTTTTAATTTTTTATCACAAGGATAAACAGAGTTATTTTGAAAGTTCCTGTCTTTAATTCAAGCTAGGCCGCTTCGCTTATCCATGATAATCATTTTTTTCCTCGTTTTATTTTGATCAGGGTTTGTGCTTTTTTTATCTTAAAAATGTTTTCACGTAAAGAATGCACCTTTGTTTGCCCTTGCGTTAATACAATCTAACCTACGCTTCCCTCCAACGAAATTTCCAGCAGTTTCTGAGCTTCAATGGCAAACTCCATAGGTAATTTATTTAAAACTTCTTTGCTGAAACCATTCACAATCAGTGCAATTGCTTTTTCTGTATCGATACCACGCTGGTTGCAGTAAAAGATCTGGTCTTCACCAATCTTTGAAGTGGTGGCCTCATGCTCCAGCTGTGCGGAAGGATCTTTGATTTCAATGTACGGAAAAGTGTGCGCGCCACATTCGTTGCCCATCAAAAGAGAATCGCACTGTGAGAAATTTCTTGCGCCTTTTGCCGTCGGCATTACTTTCACCAGCCCTCGGTAGGAATTATTAGATCTTCCAGCCGATATCCCTTTGGAAATAATGGTCGAACGCGTGTTTTTTCCGATATGAATCATCTTTGTTCCGGTATCCGCATACTGATAGTTGTTGGTAACCGCAATGGAATAAAATTCTCCGATGGAATTGTCACCTTTCAGAATACAACTTGGATATTTCCAGGTTACGGCAGATCCGGTTTCAACCTGTGTCCAGGAAATTTTAGCATTTTTTTCGCATAAACCCCTCTTGGTCACGAAATTGTAAACCCCTCCTTTTCCTTCCTCATCGCCCGGAAACCAGTTTTGCACGGTGGAATATTTAATTTCAGCATTATCCATCGCAATCAGTTCCACAACTGCTGCGTGAAGCTGGTTTTCGTCGCGCGCTGGTGCGGTGCAGCCTTCGAGATAGGAAACGTAGCTTCCTTCATCAGCAATTACTAGGGTTCTTTCAAACTGCCCGGTTCCGGCCTGGTTGATGCGGAAATATGTGGAAAGTTCCATTGGGCACTTCACACCTTTCGGGATGTAGCAGAAAGATCCGTCAGAAAAAACTGCCGAGTTCAGTGCCGCATAGAAGTTATCGCCGCGCGGTACCACTTTTCCTATATATTTTTGTACAAGGTCCGGATATTCGCGGATTGCTTCCGAGATTGACATAAAGATGATGCCTTTTTCCTTCAGAGTTTCCTGGAATGTGGTCTTCACCGAAACCGAATCCATCACGATATCCACAGCAACTCCCGCCAGTCTTTTCTGTTCTTCAATGTTGATTCCCAGTTTTTCGAAAGTTTTCAGAAGTTCCGGGTCTACCTCATCCAGGCTTGCCAGTTCCGGTTTTTTCTTTGGCGCTGCATAATATTTGATTGCCTGAAAATCAGGTTTTTCATAAGAGATATTGGCCCAATCCGGCTCTTCCATTTTCTGCCAGATCCGGAAAGATTCCAAACGCCATTCCGTCATCCATTCCGGTTCTTCTTTTTTTGCAGAGATCATCCGGATGATGTCCTCGCTAAGGCCGGTTGGAAAGTCCTCGTATTCTATGTCGGTGTAAAAGCCGGCCTCATATTCTTTGGTTTTGAGGTCTTCTCTTAAATCGTCTTCTGTGTATTTTGCCATAATTAAGATTTCAGATTTCAGAGTTCAGATTCCAGACGCTCGGTCTGAGGTCTTGTGTCTGAAATCTCGTGTCTATAAACTGAATGATTCTCCACAACCGCAAGTCCTGCTTGCATTTGGATTATTAAATACAAATCCTTTTCCGTTCAGTCCTCCGGAATATTCAAGGGTTGTCCCGGCAAGATAAAGGATGGATTTTTTGTCCACGACGATTTTTACGCCGTTGTCTTCAAAAACCTGATCGGTTTCTTCTTTTTTATTATCGAATTTCAGCACATATTCCAGACCGGAGCATCCGCCGCTTTTCACACCGACCCTTATAAAGTCCGTGGCAGGGTTGAAGCCGTCTTCAGTCATCAGGATGGCTGCTTTTTCTTTTGCGTTATCACTAACTTTAATCATTTATATTTATTTAGAATGATTTTAGATTGCAAAAATACGAACTATAAAACTCATAATCAAATATAGCCTACCTTTTTAACTATAATTATCATTGATGGAAATTTATTTAACTTTAAGGCCACCATTTTATCAAAAAGAAAATATTTTATATGAAAAAAGCACTCAGCTTTGCAGGAATAGCCATTTCCTCGCTATTGTTTTCGCAGACATCAAGATTTGTTTACCAAGCGACTATGAAAGCGAATTCCGCTGATAAAACAGATGTCAGAACCGAAAACGTTTACCTCGACGTATCTCCTGAAAGATCAGTGTTTGTTGCTGAAAACAGAGTAAAGCGTGACTCGCTGATGGAAAGAATGCGCACCACAGGAAATTTCAACCGTGATGCTATGGAAAATCTTCGCTCGAATATTGAATACACAGTAGAGAAGGATTTTAAGACTCAAAAATCCGTTTTTAAGCAAAGAATTGGACGGGATATTTATGCGTATGAGGAAGACAGAACCTTTGACTGGAAAATCCTTCCAGAAACCTTGATCATCGGGAACTATAAGGCTCAGAAAGCTACAACCAGTTTTGGCGGAAGAAACTGGAATGCGTGGTTTACGACTGACGTTCCATTTCAGGACGGGCCATATAAATTTTCTGGTTTGCCGGGGCTGATTGTAAAAGTGGAAGATGAAGCCGGTGATTACAGTTTTGATCTTAAAGAAACCAAAAGAATCTCAGAGGCTGCCACATTGCAGGACCGGGGTAATGTGTTAAAAGTAAAACGTGCGGATTTTGATAAACAGCAGGCCAAATTTCTCAAGGATCCAATGTCATTTTTTAATATCGGAGGACCAGGCGCTCCACCGCCGCCGCCAAGCGCATCTGGAGCACCTTCACCGCCAGTGATGCGAAATAACCCCCAGCGTATGAAGGAAATGGAAACAAGGATAAAGACAGAAATTGCTAAAAACAGTAACCCGATTGAACTTCCGGAGAAGAAATAAAATAAAAAAACCTGTCGAGCGACTGGACTGCCCCCAAAAAGTTAGACACTTTTTAGGGGCATTTTTTATGGGGAAAAGTAAATATTCAGCAGACTTTAAATTAAAAGCTATAAAGAGATATCACAAAGGTGACATTGGAACAGACGATTTAGGAAAACGCATTGGAGTTTGTGGTTCATTGGTTCGTAAATGGATAAAATTTTATGAACTTTATGGAGTTTCAGGACTTGTTCGGCTTTCCAATAGGCATTACACAAAAGATTTTAAATTAAAGATTTTATCAGTAATTGAGAAAGAGAATTTAAGTTTAAAAGAAGCGTCGAGAAGGTTTAATATTCCTGCGGAGTCCAGTATTCTTAGTTGGCAGCGTAATTACAAAAAAAATGGTATTTTAGGTTTAGAAAACAGACCCAGGGGAAGACCTAAAACCATGAGTAATTACAAGCGAAAAAAAAAGAAAACAGGCAAACCCTTAACAAGGGAGGAAGAACTGTTGGAGAGGATTTATTATTTAGAAGCCGAGAACGCCATTTTAAAAAAGTTAGACGCCTTAATTCAGGAAAGGAAAAATCCAAAGCCATCGAAGAGTTAAGGCAGGACTTTGATTTAGCAGTACTGCTGGATTGTACATCGATGGCAAGAAGCAGTTTTTATTACTATCAAAAACGCTTTCAAATGAAAGATAAATATGCGGAAATAAAAGAAATGATTAAGCAGATTTATCATCGTCACAAAGGAAGGTTGGGCTATAGAAGAATTACTTTGCTTTTGAAAGAAAAAGGAATTTTGATTAATCACAAAACTGTTTTACGACTTATGAAAATATTAGGTTTAAAGAGTATTATCCGAGTGAAGAAATATAAATCTTACAAGGGAGAGCAAGGGAAAATTGCGCCCAATGTTCTACAGAGGAATTTCAAATCGGACGCTCCTAATCAGAAATGGGCAACCGATGTTACAGAGTTTAATGTATCGGGTAATAAACTTTACCTATCTCCAATCATCGATCTATTTAATGGTGAAATTGTCAGTTTTGACCTATCTGAAAGACCTGTGTTCAGCCAAATCATCAGGATGCTAAAGAAATCATTCAGAAAAGTAAAATCTACACAAAACATCATTCTACATTCTGATCAAGGTTGGCAGTATCAAATGAAACATTACCAAAACTTGTTAAAAGAAAAAGGCATTATTCAAAGTATGTCCAGAAAAGGAAACTGTTTGGACAATGCGGTGATAGAGAACTTTTTTGGAACAATAAAATCAGAAATGTTTTATACCAGAAAGTTTGGTTCCATTCAGGAACTTAAGATGGAAATAGTGAAGTACATTCACTATTACAACAATGATAGAATAAGACTCAATCTCAAAGGAAAGAGTCCGGTACAGTACCGAACTCTTTCCTTTGAGAATATTGTTTAATTTTGTCTAAACTTTTGGGTGCAGTCTAGACACGACAGGTTTTTATTTTTAGAAAATCAAATTTTTTATTCTGCAGATTCAGCAGCTGGAGCTTCAGCAGCAGGTGCATCACCATCAGCCACCGGAGTTTCTTCATCATCATCATCAGCTGCACCGGCACCGGCTTTCATTGCATTTCTAGACATCTTCACAGCGGCAACTACGGCGTTGTCAGGATGCATGAATGTGAAACCTGTAGTCTTGATGTCGCCAACATAAAGCTTGTTTCCGATTTTAAGCGGTGTTACATCAACCACGATTTCGTCCGGCAAGTTCGCAGGAATTGCTTTTAATTTCAGTTTTCTGAAAGACTGGCGAAGAACACCACCCGCCACAACACCTTTTGCACGGCCTGTAATTCTTACAGGAACTTCCATAATTACTGGCTTATCGTCTGCCAGCTGATAGAAGTCTACGTGAAGGATTCTGTCTGTAATTGGGTGAAACTGGATGTCCTGAAGTACGGCAGGAATAGTTTGCCCATCAACCTCAATAGATACCGTGTGTGCTTCAGGAGTGTAAACCAGGTTTTTGAATGATTTCTCTTCAGTAGAGAAGTTCAAAGGTTCGCCGCCTCCATAAACAACACAAGGAACTAATTCAGCATCACGTAAAGCTTTTGTAGACTTTTTGCCCACGCTTTCTCTTTTTGTACCTTGAATTGTAATAGATTTCATAAGTAAATAAATATTATTTTTTGAGGGTGCAAATATAGAGATTATTTTCAAAAATAAAAAATCCTTCCGGAGAAAGAAGGATTAATATTAATTTGATTTCTAAAGTCTTAAATGATGAATTTGTCGCTTATTGATTTGTGTTCATGAACCATCTTCATCACATCAGCGAACAGTGCTGCACATGACAGAACTTTGATCTTGTCTGAAAGTTCTGTTTTTACCGGAATAGTGTCGGTTACAATAACTTCTAGAAGCTGAGAATTGTTGATATTTTCATAAGCTTTTCCTGAAAGTACCGGGTGAGTTGCCATAGCTCTTACCGATTTCGCTCCATTTTTAAGAAGGATATCTGCTGCTTTGCAAAGCGTTCCCGCAGTGTCGATCATATCGTCGATGAGGATTACGTTTTTGTCGGTTACATCACCGATCAGGAACATTTCTTCGATCACATTTGCCTTCTTACGCTCTTTGTAAGCAATTACCACTTCAGCACCAAGATGTCCGGCGTAGTTTTTTGCTCTTTTTGCACCACCCATATCCGGTGATGCAATCGTAAGATTGTCAAGTTTTAAAGAGTTGATATAATCAATAAAAATTGTGGATGCATAGAGATGATCCACCGGAATTTCGAAAAAGCCCTGTATCTGATCCGCGTGCAGATCCATCGTCATCACTCTGGTTGCTCCGGCTGCAGTGAGCAGATTTGCCACCAGTTTGGCACCGATGGGTGCTCTTGGCTTGTCTTTTCTGTCCTGTCTTGCAAGTCCGTAGTACGGAATTACTACTGTGATGCTTTTAGCGGAAGCTCTTTTTGCTGCATCAATCATCAGGAGAAGTTCTAAAAGATTGTCTGCCGGTGGGAAAGTGGAGCCGATGAGGAATACGCGTCCGCCACGTACTGAAGTATCTAAAACGGGTTCAAATTCACCGTCACTAAACTGCTGAAAATTAATAATTCCCATTTCCTGTCCATAGTGCTCAGCAATTTTTTCTGCTAAAGCCTTCGAGGTTCTGGTTGAAAATAGGTAGCTCGCCTGATCTGCCATTTTTACTTTTTTAGATTGCTGCAAATTTAAGAAAAAATTAATGTAGGCGGAATTGGGTTATATTAAATCTTGCGGCCGTTTGTTTTTTCATATTTCAAGTGGTGGACTTGCCTTCAGAAATACATTCTATTGGGAAGGGTATTATTAATTCATTTAGCAAGCTTCAGCAATTTAGTTTTCAAATAAGTAAAATTTTAATTTCATTAAAAATAAAAAATCCTTCACGAAAACGGAAGGAATCTCTAAATCTGTTTGTTGAAAAATTATCTCAGCAGCTGGTCGAAAGTATTTCCCTGACGTATATCTCCAGAGTTATAGCCTTTCATAAACCATTCTTTTCTCTGTGCCGAACTGCCATGCGTAAACGCTTCCTGATTTACGTAGCCCTGGCTTCTCTTCATGATATTGTCATCACCTACAGCTTCCGCAGCGCTTATAGCCGCATCAATATCGCCCGGTTCCAGGAATTTTTCCCTGTTATCGGTATATCTGGCCCAAAGCCCCGCATAGAAATCCGCCTGAAGTTCAGTAGCTACGGATACTCTGTTCAAATCTGCTTCGGAATATCTTCCGCTCCTTCTCAGTTGTTCAGTTTTACCTAAAGTGCCCAATACATTCTGTACGTGGTGTCCCATTTCATGAGCCAGAACGTATGCTACGGAGAATTCAGTTACTTTTGCACCGAATCTGTCCTGCAGTTCCTTGAAGAAACTTAGGTCCATATAAACCGTTTCATCATTCGGACAGTAGAATGGCCCCATCGCAGCCTGCGCCGTTCCACAACCCGATTGCGTTATTCCTTCGAACATTACTACCTTGGCCGGCCTGTACTGCATTCCGTTTTCCTGGAATATTTTTGTCCAGGTCTGTTCGTTTTCAGCTGTAAGCATACTGATAAACTGTGTTACCTGTTTTTCTTCTGCAGAAAGTTCGCGCTGTTCAGTTTGTGGCCCTGCGCTCCCCATTCCCGAAGATAAAATTGCAGAAGGGTCGCCTCCCAAAAAGAAAATCACTGCCGCAATGATCAGGGTTATTAGTCCGCCTCCGAGTAATCCTCCGCCGCCGCCCATTCCACGACGGTCTTCCACATTACTGCTTCGGTCTTCTGTCCATTTCATAAAGTATAGTTTATTTTTATCGCAGATAAAATTACAAAATATAAAAATACGGGATTAGCAAAATTCAGTACAATTATTACAATTTTATCAGAAACCGATGTGAGCTTTCCTGCCCGAAAGATTTTTTTTGAAGTCGATCATTTTCAGGGCGGTAACGGCAGCTTCCACACCTTTGTTTCCCAAGTTGCCACCGCTTCGTGCAATGGATTGTTCCTTGGTGTCATCAGTAAGAACGCAGAAAATGGTCGGCGTCTCTGTAAGTATGTTACAGTCCTTTATTCCTTGTGCTACCGCCGAACAAACGTAATCAAAATGCGGTGTTTCACCACGGATCACGCAGCCAATGGCAATCACTGCATCAAACTTTCTTTCTTTACACAGCTGCATTGAAGCGTAAGAAAGTTCAAAAGCTCCCGGAACAGGATACAGTTTTATGTTTTCTGTTTTTACGCCTTCTTTCTGAAGAATTTCCAAAGCGGCATCGCGCAGGTTGAAGGTCACAAAATCATTCCACTCGGAAAACACAATGCCGATGTTGAACTCATCGGCATTAGATATTTGCAGTGGCTTGTAATCTGAAAGATTTACTGTTGCCATATTTTTAAAAATATTTTACCATTTCTATGTAAGAATCAGACATTCCGTTGTCGTATTCTTTGTATTTTTCATCAATTGAAGAGAAGTATTTCTTAGCCTCAGCTTTTTTCTTCAGTGCCAAAGCCATGATTCCCGCTTTTCTGGTGAAGTAGTAAGACGTGTAAGGGTCGTCTGAAGCCGATGAAGCTTTATCCAAAAGTGAAAGTGCATCATCAGCCTTGTTAAGATTAGCTGACGCGTCTGCCATCGCCCCGTATTTTAGAGCCATCAGGATTTTATTGTCCGAAGAAAAATCATCCAGTAAGTCGTATGCTTCTTTGAATTTGCCTTCTTTAAACTTCAAAAGTCCGGCGTTATATGCAGAAAGTTTACCTGCATCTGTGTTGGAGTAGTTGTTGTACGTTCCCAGGAAACCAGGATTTGCAGCAGATTTGCCGCCCAATGCTTCAGGTGTTTGATTATTCTGAAGTTTTGCGATAGCCGCGAGGTAACCTTTTGTCGCTTCTTCATTTTTAGGAGCAATCACAAACTGCTGGTATGCAAAATATGCTAAAACCAACAGAACCAAACCTCCGAAAATCATTGAAAGAAGTTTCGAGTTTTTCTCAACGAAACGCTCTGTCTGTAGCGCTTCTCTGTCAAGATCTTTGAAGAACTCTACCGTTTCTTTCCCTTCAACTTCGTTTGTCTTTGTATTTTTTGCCATAATTTTTTTTGAATGAGGTGCAAATTTAATTGTTTCTGAATGATTTACAAAATAAAGCTGATGAAATGTAGTATCAGCGGCGTTCTTCTCCTTAATATTCTAATACAGTGTAAACTTCAGCATTAAATTTTTTCAGTCTTTCAGCACCATTGAGGTCTTTTAAACCTATAAGAAAGCTGAATTCTGAAACTATGCCGCCCTGTTTTTCAACAAGCCGTGCCGCAGCCTCTGTTGTTCCGCCGGTTGCCAATAAATCGTCATGGATCAGGATTCTTTGGCCCGGTTTCAGCTGGCCTTCACGCATTTCAATTTCTGAAGTGCCGTATTCCAGGTTATATTTTTCAGAAACGAATGGCGGTGGCAGTTTCCCTTTTTTGCGAATTAGGATGAAAGGTACTTCGAGCGCTACCGCAATTGCAATTCCGAAAAGATAGCCGCGGCTTTCGATTCCGCAAACGGCATCAACTTTCCCGCGGCTGAAATTGGCCAGGTCTTCAATCACCTCTTCGTAAAGTTTGGGATTGAGAAAAATTGGCGTGATATCTTTGAACTGAATTCCCGGTTGTGGAAAATCAGGGATATTCTGAATGGTCTGCTCGAGCTTGTGTATGAGTTCCTTTGAAGCCATTTTAATTAATGTTATAGCTTGAAATTTTCCATTCACCGTTTACATTTTTCAACCCGAAAGTTACCTGCAAAGCCGTTGTTTTGCCATCTTTACTGGTCACATCATAAGTTCCGCCCACTGAGGCGGAATTGGCACCTGTAGATTTGGTTGATATGCTTTTTACGTTTACATTTTTCACGCCGCCAAAACCGGAAGTAGGGTTTGAGAAAGTTTCATAAGATCCCCAGTTTGGATTTTCAGAAACCTCATAGGCGCCGCGAAGGTTTTGGGCACCAAGATTATTGAGGAAGCGAGTTACGGTAGTCTTCGGGTCACCAGCTGGAGCAGGAGATACCGCGTCTGTGGAAGAAGGTTGGTTTGTGCCGCCGGAAAGGTCATCCGGCACAGCAGGCACAGTTTCTACAGGTTTAGCCACTTGTGGCATCAGTAAGGCTTTTGGATTTACTGCAAGGCCGATTTTTGACATTTTATAATCCTTATTGGTGGTTTTTACAGTGACCGAAACGTCTATTTTGTTGTCTGATATTTTCTGCGAAGGCAACGCTTCCATTCTCAAGGTAAATCCACGGAAATCGTTATCCTGCATGAGATTTTTAGAAGTCAGAATTCGGTTACCGTTACTGAAAACTTCCAGTACCGTTTCCAGCGCAGCGCCTGAAAATTCTATCGGTTTTCCGGCGGCATCCACCAGTCTGGGAATCACCTGGATTGCTTTGGGACCGAGCACAGAATCTTTTAAAGTTTCAAAAGTTGTAAGGCTCAGAGATTTTGCTTTAATATCATTGGGATCGAATTCAGTGGCTTCGTCGGCCCCGAAGATATTCATTTCGCCAAGTGACGGCGGGCCCGTGCTGGTCCACGCAATGCCGTGTTTTTGCGCAGTTTGGTCTGCCATGGCCAGAATCTCTGGAACTTTTTTTCCGTTTAAAAGTTTTCCCAGTGCTGAAAGTTTTTCCACGTCTGATTTACCTTCGACCCCAAAAGTCTTCAGGATGTACAGTGCTTCACTAAACTTGACCTGCTGAAGGGTATTGAGCCTGGAAGCCATATCATTAATACTTGACTGAAAGGTCTTGGTATTGGTTGCATCTACAGAATCTTTTTTGCAGGATGTAAGCCCAAGAAGGAGCAAAAGCAGCAGGAAATATAAACGTCTCATATTCGTGATTTTATACAAAAATAAAAAAATCCCGACAATATTGCCGGGATTTGATTATCTGGTTGCCTTTTTAGAAAGGATATTCGTAAATCTTGGATTCGTGCAGGAAAGGGTTTCCTGTAGGAATAAGTTTAAGTTTTGTAAGCATGGTCATTACTACGAAGATAAACAGACCTACGAAGAATACCACTGCTCCAATGACCAACATGAGAACCGCGGCGTTTCTCCAGTAAGGACCAACCGTTCCCGGCATTACCATATTGAAGTAATCTACGATGTGACCGATGATTACCACAACTGCCATGATTGTAACCACTTTATAATTTCTCTTGATGCTTGAGCTTACCATCACCAATAAAGGCGCTACGAAGTTTAATAAGAGCATTGGCAGGAATGTTTCCTTATAGTGTTCAAATCTTCCAAAGAAATAGTTCACTTCTTCAGGTACGTTGGCATACCAATAAAGCATGAACTGACAGAACCATGTGTACGTCCACAGCATTGAGGTTGCGAAAAGGAATTTCCCTAAATCGTGTAGGTGATTGTCATTGAATTCCGGCAAGAATCCTTTTCTTTTAAGATAAACACTAACCAGAATGATCAGGGCAATTGCACTGGCAAGGCAGCTCACCATTGCATACCAAACATACATTGTAGAATACCAGTGGTGGTCGATCGACATTAACCAATCCCAAGCCCAGCCTACGGAAGCAAATCCGAAGAATACAATGTATCCTACCGCCCATCTGTAAAGCATTTGGTAATCTCTTCTGTCTTTAGTTTGGTCAACTTTTTTAGATTGAGATCTAAGTTTCCAGGCAAAGAAAGATGCACCTGCTACGTATAAAATATTTCTGAAAACATACCATCCTACATTGAGGAATTTGCTCTTTTCTAAAGTAAGAACGTCAAAGTTAGGGCTGTTCGGATCAACCAAACTCGGATCCATCCAGTGGAATAAATGTCCGATGTGCATTACATTCAGAACCATGATGATAAGAAGCACTGCGCCGACCCAAGGGATAAATGAAGCGATTGCTTCCATCACTCTTGTAATGATGATTGACCAACCTGCGTGTGCCGCATGCTGAATAGAGTAGAAAAACAATACACAGCAAGAAGCCGCAAAGAAGAATACTGCAACAAGGTGAAGCGCAGCCAATGGCTGGTTCGCAACCTGCATCATTGCGTGCTCCAGGTGAGCAGAATGATCCTGCGGGCCTACAGTTTCGCTTGAGTGTGTAGGTGCCGTGTGACCGGCACTGTGTACCGCCTCCATCATATGTTCTACAGACGCCTGATCGTAGCTTTTATTAATGAAGTAACCAGCTGCAAAAAGAACCAATCCTGCAATAATAAGAATTATAGAAGTTAATCTTAATTTGGGTGAAAAACTATACATTTTTTGTCTTTTTATTATTTAGTTGCTGTAGAATCTGTTTTTGGTGCAGCAGCATCACCGGCCGCCGGTGCTGTCATACCACCTTTAAACGCGTTCATCACGTACATTGATACTCTCCATCTGTCGCCAGGATTCAGCTGGCCTGCGTACGAACCCATTGCGTTTCTACCGTTTGTAAGAACGTAGTGCACGCTACCTACAGTGATTTGTCTGTCTGCATAATTAGGAACTCCGGAATATGCACCGCTGGCTACAATAGGTCCCTGCCCGTCACCACCAGTACCGTGGCACGCCGCACAGGTTCTTTCGTAAAGTACTTTTCCTCTTTCCAGATCTTTTGCAGAATTTGCCGGATTTAGTGGAGAAGCAGTAACCATTTTAGAAGCGTCGTAGCCTGCATTGTATTCATCAACATTTTTAGGAAGAAGCGCTTCCTCAAAAACGCCGTCTTTGTTTTGAGCAACTGTACCTTCAACAGGAGTTAAGCCTGTAGCACCGTTCATCTTTACGAAAGCCGGAATTTCATTGTCATGTTTAGAATATGCATCTTCCGCTTTCTGCAACGGATCATAAGCTACGGGAAAATACATATCGGGAAAATATACCATTGGGGGATTTCCTTTCCCGCAAGAAGTTAATATTAAACCGGCAAAACCTAAGACTGTTGTAACTTTTAAAATATTCTTTTTCATCTTAAGCATCTTTTACGGATATTTCTTCAGCACCTGTTTCTACAAGAAGCTGTTTGATTTTTTCTACATCGTCACTCACAAATTCCATCATGAATTTGTCATCTGTAGTACGCGGATCTGGGTTTTGTGGTGCAGCCCCCGGATACATTTTATTTCTTACAAGAAACGTAAGGGACATCATGTGTGCAGCACAGAATACCATCAGCTCAAACATGGGAACTACGAAAGCAGGCATATTGTGACCCCACCAGAATGCGGGCTTACCACCAATATTTTGAGGCCAGTCGTGGTTCATCATATACCAGGTAGTCAGTGCTCCGAGGGTAACACCATATACCGCATACATAAAAGCAGCATCTGAGATTCTGGTTTTTTTAAGTCCAAGAGCCTTATCCAGGCCGTGAACCGGGAATGGTGTATAAACTTCGTTGATATCGATTCCTTTTTCTCTGAAAGCTTTTACGCCGCTCATCAAATCGTCGTCGTCAGCGTAAAGGCCGTATATAATCTTAGTGGTGCTCATCTCCTTCTTTTGCTTTATAAGTTTCACCTGAAATTTTCAAAATAGATTTCAATTCAGCCTGTGCAATTACAGGGAATGTTCTTGCGTAAAGTAGGAATAATACGGAGAAAAATCCTATAGTTCCTAAATAAACTCCTACATCAATGATGGTCGGTTTAAACATCGTCCATGCTGAAGGAAGGTAGTCTCTGGAAAGGTTGATTACGATAATGTCGAAACGCTCGAACCACATACCGATGTTGATGATCAGTGCCACGATGAATGTCCAGATAATATTGGTTCTAAGTTTTTTGAACCAGAATGATGCAGGAACAACAAGGTTACATATAATCAACGCCCAGAATGCCCACCAGTAAGGACCGGTTGCTGCACCGGGAGTAAGGTACGCAAAGTCTTCGAATCGTGAACCTGAATACCATGCTACGAAATATTCTACCGCGTAAGCTACAGTTACCATTCCTCCGGTAACGATGATTACGATGTTCATGATCTCGATATGGTACATGGTGATGTAATCTTCAAGGTTTGCCACTTTTCTTGCAACAAGGAGAAGCGTCTGTACCATCGCGAATCCCGAAAAAATAGCACCTGCCACGAAGTACGGAGGGTAGATTGTTGAGTGCCATCCCTTGATTACCGATGTGGCGAAGTCGAAGGATACAGTGGTGTGTACCGAGAATACAAGTGGAGTTGCCAAACCTGCAAGAACCAAAGAAAGTTCTTCGAATCTTTGCCAGTGTTTTGCTTTACCGCCCCAGCCAAACGCCAGGAATGTGTAGATTTTTTTTGTCCACGGCGTCTTGGCTCTGTCACGGATCATCGCAAAGTCTGGGATAAGCCCCATGAACCAGAATACTGTAGATACCGAGAAATAAGTAGAAATCGCGAATACGTCCCAAAGCAGCGGTGAGTTAAAGTTAGTCCAAAGTGAACCGAACTGGTTTGGAATAGGGAATACCCAGTAACCAACCCAAACTCTACCCATGTGAATTACCGGGAAGATTGCGGCCTGTACAACGGCGAAGATCGTCATCGCTTCAGCAGAACGGTTTACCGACATTCTCCATCTTTGTCTAAATAATAATAATACTGCGGAGATCAGCGTTCCGGCGTGGCCAATACCTACCCACCATACGAAGTTGGTGATATCCCAACCCCAGTTAATGGTTCTGTTTAGTCCCCACGCTCCAATACCGGTACCGATAGTGTAAGCGATGCAGCCGAATCCGTAGATAAAAAGAACAAGAGCTGCGTAGAATGAGATCCACCATAGTTTGCCTGCTCTTTCCTCGATAGGTCTTGCGATATCTTCGGTGATATCGTGATAAGTTTTGTGACCAATAATTAAAGGTTCCCTAATCGGGGCTTCGTAATGTGACATTTTTTACCTTATTATTATTTAAACTTTGTTTTCTTTTCTGTTTCTCACTTTGGTATGATAGAAGACGTTTGGTTTGGTGCCAATCTCTTCAAGAAGTGTGTATCTTCTGTTGCTTGCATAAAGCTCCCTTACTTTCGAAGTCTTGTCATTCATATCCCCGAACTGTAATGCCCCCGTAGAGCAAGCTTTCGAACAAGCTGTCTGGAACTCACCATCCTTGATCGTTCTGCCTTCTTTCTTCGCTTCAAGAATTGTTGTCTGCGTCATTTGGATACACATTGAACATTTTTCCATTACCCCTCTTGTTCTTACTACAACATCAGGATTAAGAACCATACGTCCTAGATCGTTGTTCATATTGTAGTCGAACCTGTCATTCAGAGCATAGTTGAACCAGTTGAACCTTCTTACTTTGTACGGACAGTTGTTTGCACAGTATCTTGTACCAACACATCTGTTGTATGCCATTTGGTTCTGGCCCTGTTTACCGTGAGAGGTTGCTGCAACCGGACAAACCGTTTCGCACGGAGCGTGGTTACAGTGCTGGCACATCACCGGCTGGAAGATCACATCCGGATTTTCTGCCGGATCGATCAGGATATCATAAACCTGCGGAACATTAAGCTTCTTGTCAAGCTGTTCCTTAGTAGTGATTTTTTCTTTTGCAGAATAGTAGCGGTCGATTCTCAACCAGTACATATCTCTGGACATCCTTACCTCTTCTTTACCAACAACCGGTACGTTGTTTTCAGCCTGGCAGGCGATGATACACGCTCCACATCCTGTACAGGAGTTCAGGTCTACAGAAAGGTTGAAGTGCGGACCGTCTGTGTCGTCGAATTCATCCCAAAGGCTGATTTTTCCGGCAGGGGTAGACTGAGTTAAAGTATGGTATTCCAGAGGAATGTTCCATCCCCGCGGATGTCCGTTTTCGATGGTTTTATCGTCATAAGCCACATTAAGGAAAGTATCCAGAGGAACTTCTTTGGCAATGTCATAACGTCCCATCAGGGTATTCTGAAGCTGCATTCCTGCAAATTCATGCATTCCCGATACTTTTTCGATTTTTACATTCGATAGGACCGTATTGTAACCGTCGAATAGTGGGTAAGCATTCACACCTGTTTCTGCAACTTTTCCTGAATCTTTTTTACCGTAACCAAGAGCCAGACCTAATGATCCGTCTGCCTGACCAGGTTGAATGAAAACAGGAACATCTTTTAGAGTTACACCGTTTACGGTTAGGTTCACCTTTGAACCGTCTAGCTGCATTCTTGCATTAAGATCGTTTTCAAGGCCTAATCTTTCAGCGTCTTTTGGAGAAACGGTGAGATAGTTATCCCAGGAAAGTCTTGTAATAGGATCCGGTAACTCCTGCAACCAAGGGTTGTTGGCCTGTGTTCCGTCACCGATTGATGTATTGGTGTAAAGTACAAGTTCAAGATCAGAAGCTTTGAAATTGCTTAATTCAGCTATAGCCTGTGCGCCGTTTCCGCCGCTGTAGCCCATATTTCCGCTTCTTTGCACTGTTACCGGAGCGACAGCAGCCTGAGTCTGTACAGAAGTGCTGTCCGTTTTTACGGTATTTGTGGCAGCAGATGCTACAGCAGAAGCCGCAGTTACGGATGCTCCGTTGATACCGTTATAAAGCCCTTTGTTGAAGCTTGTTCCGCCTAACAGAGTGGTCGCATTTGCTTTAAGGTAATCGTAATAATTGTTTGCAGGATGTCCTTTACCGTTAATCCAAACTAAAAGAGATTCCTCAATCTGTCTTGGTTTGAAAACTTTAGAAATCGTAGGCTGCATAAGGGAGTAAACTCCGGTTTGCGGTGTAAGGTCTGCCCAAGACTCTAACCAGTGCGCCAGCGGGATTACCACTTTTGCAGCTTTGTACATTTCGTTTTTCTTATCAACAACAGCGACTACGTGAGGAACTTTTGCCAATAATTTCTGGAAATCTGCACCTTTGTTTGATGAGTAAACAGGGTTAACGTTGTTAGCGATCAGTACGCCAACCTGACCTGTGTTCATCCAAGAAAGGAATTCGTTATATCTTGCTCCGTCGAATTCCTTCAATAGGTTGGATTTTCCTGTGAAAGCGTTGGAGCCTAATTTTTGATTGATTAAGTGCGCTAAAACATAAGCCGCTTTGGAACCATCAGCGAAAACAACCGCTTTGCTTCCTTTAGCCTGCAGTTCTTTAGCAATTTTTGCAGCTTCTCCGCTTACCGCAGCTCCGTTTAGAGCATTGTAAACGTCAACCAACATTTTGTTCGCTGCACTTGGTTTCACTCTGATTCTTTCGTCAGCATTAGCACCGGTAAGAGACATGTTGGATTCTACCTGAATGTGTCTCAACATGTTTGCGCCAGGCTTTTTAGCCGCTGCGTATGAAGTTTCAAGGCTTCCGCCGTTATAATTTCCAAGGAAGTCCGCATGGAAAGAAACCACAAGTTCAGTTGCAGAAAGGTCGTAAACCGGGAGGCTTCTTTGTCCGAAAACTTCCTGGGCTGCATCCAGAGCCGCAGCATGTGAATATGCGTCGTAAGTTACAAGTTCTGCAGCAGGATACTTCGTTTTGAAATCTGCGAATAATTTTTTGAACGTCGGTGAAGGGTAAGAGTGTGATAAAAGTACAATCTTTTTACCGCTTCCCTGAGCTTCATTAAGAGCCTTTAGAACGTAATCGTCAACTTTATCGTAAGTTTCGTCTTTACCGTTTAGTTTTGGCTGCTTTACTTTATCATTGTCATAAAGTGAAAGTACGCCGGCCTGAATTCTGGCACTTGTTTTCCCAAGTTCGTTTGCTGCAGGATTCGGATCAATTTTGATGGGCCGTCCTTCTCTTGTTTTTACCAAAACGCTTGCGAAATCCGAACCGTCAAAATATGAAGTTGCGTAATAATTCGGAACACCCGGAATGATGTCGTGAGGTTTTACTACGTAAGGAATGGTCTTAATTACCGGAGCCTCGCACGCAGCCAAAGTAACAGCTGCAGTAGAGAATCCCAATAATTTAAGGAAATCCCTTCTGGAAGTCCCGGAATTATTCATCTTCTCGGCATCTCCCAGAAATTCATCAACCGGAATTTCTTCCTGAAACTCTTTTTGAGCCAACTTCTGAGTAAGTGTTGGATCTTTCAGTTCGTGAATACTTCTGAATTGTATTTTGTTTGAAGCCATTTATACTTCTGATTTTTTGTTATTAATAGTGACATTTACCACACTCAAGACCACCGATAGCGTCTACTGTAATCTTACCTTCAGTTTTAGGATACTGTTTTTTAAGTTTCTCGTGAAGGTTCTTGAAATACTCCTTGTTGTATCCGTTGTTCATATCTACTTCTGTAGTTCTGTGACACTCGATACACCATCCCATTGTAAAATCGTTGGCCATCTGTACCACGTTCATGGTATCAACTTTACCATGACACGCTTTACAAACCACATCGATCTGGTCGTTAGGATTTTTCTTGTTGTGTGAGCTGATGATCGCCTGTTCGCCTGCTACAACGTGCTGTGCGTGGTTGAAGTAAACGAAATCCGGCATATTGTGGATTCTAACCCATTCCACAGGCTGTGGTTTGTTTTTGTAAGACTGGCTTTCCGGATCCCAACCTGTAGCAGCGTAAATCTTCTGGATTTCACCGTCGTAGAAAGCTTTGTCTTTACCAGGTTCCATATAGGCTCCTTTGTATTCAGAAATGTTTCTGTGACAGTTCATACAAACGTTCATTGAAGGGATTTCTGATACCTTGCCGTATTTCGCGGAGGAGTGGCACATTTGGCAGTCAATCTTGTTTTCACCTGCGTGGATTTTGTGAGAGAAATAGATTGGCTGATCAGGCTTATAACCTTTGTAAACGCCGATTCCCATTAATGAATTCCAAACGCCATAGAATGCAAGCAGTGCTAAAACACCTAAAAGCGCCTTACCGACAAAATGGTATTTTTTGTATAAATCCCCTAAAGAGTAAGCTCTGGTAGCATTAAGTTCAGCAAGCTCTTCTGTCTGGTTCAGTTTTACGAGCTGTCTCAATCGCATCAGCAGCCATATAAGCAGACCTGCGATTACCAGAAGGGAGATTATAAGAATTTTTGAATTTGTACTTTGTTTTTTTGCCTCTTCCAGTGCAGCAGCCGAGTTTTGGTCCTGTGCTGTGCCAGTTGCTGCAGCGCCTGCTGCTGGTGCCGGTGCCGGCGGATTTGAAGTGTAGGCAAGAATGTCGTTGATGTCCGTATCAGAAAGATTTGGGAACGGAGTCATCGCCGTTTTGTTGAATTTTTCGTAAACCTCATTAGCGTATTTGTCGCCGGATTTACGCAGGGCTTCGTTGTCTTTAATCCACTTGTGAAGCCAGTCCGTATCCAGATTTTGTTCTTTTTTCAATCTGTCTACAACACCTCCCAAAGCCGGACCAACCAATTGCTTGTCTAATGTGTGACATGCGGAACAGTTCGTTTTGAAGAGTTTTTCACCATTGGCAGGATCACCTTCCTGTGCGTGAACTGAAGCGGTGGTTGTTAGCAATAAACCTATTGCAACCAACCCCTTTTTGTAATGCTTTCTCCAACTAATCATTTAAATAATCTTGGGTTAGTAAAATTGATGGTATACATTCAATTCTGCAAAAGTAAGCTTTTTAACAGTAATTTAACAACCCCCAAAAACAGGGTTTACGGCTTTTCTTATAATTTGGAATTGTTCTAAATAGTAGGTTTTTGGTATAATTTTTATTTGTATTAAATTTGCCCAAAATAACTTCTTGATGAAAAACTTTCATAAATATTTGGTTCTCGTTTTTGTAGCAGTTTTTTATAAAATTGATGCACAGCAGGTTACAAAAAATGATACCATTTCGGGGACTCCGCTTATAATTTCTATGGACAGAAATATCAGCGAATCTCTGGAAAAACTCGAGGAAAACTGTGCACTTGCCAATGTAAGAGCGGCAGAGCGCAGGAATTATGATTCCGCGGAGAGAAATACCAACACGGAGACGCGGAGAGAGACGAAGACTGTTGCAAGCAGAGCGATGACTACCGCAGAGATCTGCAGGCAAAATCCGAGAATTTTGGGTGTTAAAATACAGATAGCTGTAGTGAAGAGCAATGAAGAAGCGAACGAGGTGAAGTCCTATTTCAGAAGAAGGTTCCCAAGCATAAAAGTTGAAACCGATGCATCCCTGAGGCCAAACTATAAAATCCTTGCGGGAAGTTATTTCAACAAGGGGACGGCTGCCGGAGATTTAGCAAGAATCAGGCAATATTTCAAATCAGCAATCCCGGTTCAGTACAGAGTTTTCTGTGCAGAAGCGAAATAATTTTTAATAATTTATAAAAAGAATAATCCGGTAATTTTCCGGATTTTTTTATTTCTGGTAATAAGCATTCAAGAAGCTGAAAAACTCCTCAAGCCGAATAAAATTATTGATGCCGAGATAAACAGTCATTGTCGTTACTAAAATTAAAATGGCTGAAAATTTCTTCGGTGAATTCCGGTAACTGTAACAAAGCCAACCCAGTAAAAGCGGATAAACAAACACAAAATGACCACCGTAAATATACGAGGTGTGAAGCCCAAATTTCAGGATACAGTGAATGATAATGTCAACGGCAAACGAAATCATCAGGATCTGAACAAGCTTGTTTTTGAAATTTTTGATGTAAGCCCAAATAACCAGCGCAACTAAAACCCCAATAAAAATATACGGAAACCACGATGAATAGACATCCATAAAAAGCGCTTTATACTCAAAACCTTTCCTGTTGTGGTAATCTCTCGTGATGAAATTTGAAAATAAAACGTTCCCGCCAAAAAACCACGACGCAACCATGTCCCACAGCGGTGTAACCTTTGGTTTTGAAAATTTCTCGTATTGTTCCCCTGTTTTGCTGAGGAACTTCATGTAATCAAAATTGAGACGGTACATAAAAAGCAGCCCAAAAACTGCGACGGCAACAATTCCCCTAAGGACCGCATTTCCAAAGTTTTTGAAATTCTTAAAGACCTCTTTTTCAAAAAGTACGGGAATGAAAACTTTCACCGCATTTGTAACGGTCAGCCCGCCCACTGCTACGGTGCCTGCTGTAAGTGCCAACATTGAAATTTTTTCTTCTTTACGAAGTTTCAGCGCGGCGTAATAATTAAAAAGGCACAGGAAAAACAGCGTATAAGTATAGGTTTCGGGAGTGAACGAAAGTAAAATATTGGTTGAAAAAAGCGAAAAGAATATCACGATTAAATAAGACAGCCAAATAGGAAGCCTGGTGATGTTTCTCAGGTATTTGTAAATCTGCACCAAGCTTAAACTTACTGTAACTACGCTGAACCATGCCAATGCCAGCCTGAAATTCGCATCCATTTTTCCGCCCGATACCAACAGTGCAAATTCCCGGATCCAGCCAAAGAAGTAATTGGAAAGCGGATGCCGCTCAAAACCGCCGCCCGTCATCACAATGGCACGGTTATCGAAACTGAAATAGGCATCCCAGGGAATCCGGTTATCAAAAATTATCGTGTAGCCTAACGCGATTTTCGTAGCCAAAATTCCATACAGCAGCGTGAATCCTGAGAAAACCAGAAATTCCTCTCCGCGGCTTGGGAAAACCGTTTTGAAGACATCTGCCGTTTTTTGTTTTAAGTTCAAGTGTGAAAAATTTGGCTGCAAAAATAATCAATTTTAGGAACTGCACGAGAGCATCGAGCAGCCAGGTGTGTCATCGTATTTTGCCGGCCGTTTTACACTAAATTCAGGATATTTTTCAACGTAGGGGTTTTGCAAAGCATTGACGATCTTATTCAGCAAATCTTTTTTTCCGTTATTTAATTCATCAATACATTCAAAAAGCAAATAATTCCGAAGTGTAAATTTGGGATTGCTTTTCTGCATTAAATCCAGACTTTCTTCGCGTGAAATTTCATTTGCGGAAAGACGGGTTCTATATTTTTTGATAAAATCATCCAGTTGTTTATAATCGTTTTCATTTAAATCTTTATAAAATATATCGCCAAAAAGTTCTTTCGAGCTTTCGCATTTATCCAAATACTCAAGTTTAGTAAAAAATAAGGTATAATCAACTTTCAGTTCCTGCATCATACGCTGCCAATCGTTGAAGAAATCCTCATCAGATTCTTTTAAATCATCAAAACCAAATTTTTTGCAGAGCATCTCATCATGTTTCAGCCAAAAATAATTTGAAAATTCATCCAGTGTTTTCTGAAGCGGTTGGCTGTCTTCGATCAGTGGGAAAAGTGCGTTGGCGAGTTGCCACAGGTTCCACTGCGCGATTTTTCCCTGCTGCCCGAAAGCATACCTTCTGCCGGGCAGATCGGTGGTATTGGGCGTGAAATTAAGGTCGTATTCATCAATCATCGAAAACGGGCCATAGTCGATGGTCAAACCAAGTACCGACATATTATCGGTATTCATTACGCCGTGGGTGAATCCTACTCTGGACCAGCCGACAATCATTTCTGCAGTCCTCTTTGAAACTTCATTGAAGAATTCCGCATATTTTTCTTTTCCTTCCGAAGTGATTTCCGGGAAATAATATTTAATGGTGAAGTCGGCCAGTTTTTTCAGTAAATCATACTCTTTCCGTGCGGAAACCAGTTCGAAATGCCCAAAACGCAGAAAACTTTCCGCAGTTCTGATCATCACAGCACCCATCTCCGGTTTCGGATTTCCGGAATACATGATATCGCGTACTACATTTTCACCGGTGAAGCTCATACTTAAACCTCTGGATGTTGGAACATTCAGAAAATGCATGGCTTCACTCATCAAATATTCACGCACTGTAGAGCGCAAAACAGCCCGCCCATCGGCATTTCTGGAATAGGGTGTGGCTCCGGCGCCTTTCCACTGGATTTCTGTTTTCTGTCCTTTTTCATTAATGATTTCCCCGGCATAAATTGCGCGGCCGTCACCCAGCTGACCGGCCCAGTTTCCAAACTGGTGGCCTGCATAAGCGGTGGCGTAAGTTTTTATTTGTGGTGGAATGTAATTTGAGTGGAGGAAAGCTATATCATGGTCAGATTCGGTTTTCCCCAAGCCTATTTCCTCGGAAAGTTTTTCATTGAAGATAATTAATTCCGGATTTTCAAAAGTCACTGGGTTTACCAGGGAAAAGAGCACACCGGGAGTTTGGCGTTGGTATGTATTGTACGAGAGGTCTCCCGGAAATTCTTTGGTGAATGGTTGTATGATTTTATCTAAATTCATTTTCTAAAGTTATCATTAAAAAAATAAACCTCCAGGTTTTGGAGGCTTATTTGATTATTTGTTGAAATCAATTTCGGAGTCTTTATTAAGATTCTCATTGATGTTGTCTTCCTTTTTTGGCTGTGTTGCCTTAGGTGTCGTGCCGGTTTTCGGCGGGTCATTTTTCGGGGTCGGATTTTTCAGCTCATCCAAAGTTTGCAGGCCGCCGTCGTCTCCGTAACCGCCTCCAAGTCCCTGAAGATCCGAACAGTCACCAGTCCAGTTCGATGGCTTGATGAATTTGTCTTCCGGAGAAATATTGAGCTCTTTATCTGCGTAAACCTTTTTCATAAAAATAGCCCAGATCGGTAATGCCATCTTCGCACCCTGTCCTTCACCGGTACTGCGAAAGTGTGTGGCACGGTCTTCCCAGCCTACCCAAACGCCGGTCGCCAGATTAGGTGTCATTCCGATGAACCAGCCGTCGGAGTTATTCTGTGTTGTTCCTGTTTTTGCTGCGATTTCTACTTCTTTGGGAATTCCTCTTCGCTGCAGTTCGCCGGATGCTGTACCATATTGTGCAACACCTTTCATAAGGTCGATCATGGTATAGGCATACATCTCGTTCATCACTTCCTTAGTCTGGTTTTTCACCTCGGTGATTACCCTTCCGTTGGCATCTTCAATACGCCAAATCATTTCAGGTTTTACATAATTTCCAAAGTTTGCAAATGTGCTGTACGCACCAAGCATTTCATAAATCGTAATATCTGATGAACCGAGGGCAACAGCATATTCGTTCGGAATTTCTTCTGTCACTCCTAAATCCCTCGCCAGCTGAATTACTTTTTTAGGGGTGGCCATTTCAATTAAACGTACAGCGACAGGGTTTTTAGAATGAGCCAGCGCATCCCTTAAGGTCAGTTGCCCTCCACTGCCTTCAACTTTCCAGGATCCTTTGGTATAAGTTGCGTTGGAAACCTGCGAACAAGGCGTCATACCCAGATTCATAATTGCAGTGGCATATACAAATGGCTTGAATGTGGATCCCACCTGTCTTTTTCCCTGTTTGATATGGTCGTACTGGAAGTGCTGCCAGTTGATGCCGCCTACCCATGCTTTGATTTCACCGGTTCCGGGTACCATCGACATCAAACCGGCCTGTGCGATCTGCTTGTGGTAGCGAATGGAGTCGTAGGGTGACATTTCCACCTCTTCTTCACCATTCCAGGTAAACCTTGAAGTTTTAATAGGTTTTTTGAAATCAAGCATAATGGAGTCTTCAGGAATCCCCGCTGCTTTCAGCTGCTTGTACCTCCCGGTTCTCTTCATAGCCTGAAGCATGATCCCGTCGATTTCTTTATCCGAAATCAAATAGAAAGGCCTTTGTTTTCTTCCTCTCTGCTCGTTGTCGAAATTTCTCTGAAGGTCGGTAAGGTGCTCCTTGATGGCTTCCTCTGCATATTTCTGCATTTTAGAATCCAGAGTTACGTAGATTTTAAGGCCATCCTTGAAAAGGCTGAGCGGTTTTCCGGTCTTTTTTTCGTACTCCTTCAGGTACTGATCTATTTCCTTTCTAAGATAAAATTTATAGTAAGCAGAATAACCTTCATCAATGGTTTTTATCGGATGGAAATCTACCTTTATCGGTGTATCAACAGCTTTCTGATAAGTTGCCTGGTCGATGTATCCGGTGTCGAGCATCTGCCCAAGAACAACATCCCTTCTTTTCTTGGCTCTTTCAGGGTTTCGCAAGGGGTTGTTTGCGATCGGCGCTTCCAGCATCGCTACGAACATTGCAGATTCCGGTAAGGTAAGCTGCTTTGTAGATTTATTGAAATAGATTTTAGAAGCCATTTCAATACCGTTGGCATTATAAGTAAAATCAAATTTGTTGAAATAAAGCTTTACAATTTCTTCTTTCGTGTACCTTTTCTCCAAACTGACCGCTACTACCCATTCCTTAAGTTTCTGGAAAACCCTTTTTAAGGGATTTGATGACGGATCCTGAGTGAAAAGCAGCTTAGCCAGCTGTTGAGTAATCGTGGAACCACCACCTCTGTCACCACGGAAATAGACCGCTCTGGCCACAGATTTAAGGTCAATCCCGGAGTGTTCCTTAAAACGTTCGTCTTCTTTCGCCTGCAGTGCATAAATCAAATGGGCAGGTAAATCTTTGTATTCTACCGGCTGGGTTTTTTCCTTCTCGAATTTTCCCAGAAGAACACCGTCGGATGAATAAATTTCGGATGCGACGTAGATATCCGGATTTTCGAGCTGTTTTACATCCGGCATCTCGCCAAGGAATCCCTGAGAAACCGCAAAAAACAGACCTGCGATCCCTAAAACTAGGGCGATAAGCGCCATCCAAACGAATTTTATCCATTTTTTGTAGCCGGTATTTTTTACCTTTTTAGGAGGTAAAGGAAAAGTGCTGCCTGTGGTTTTCGTCTTTTTATTTTCCATCTTATGGTTTAGCTGGTACTATTTTTATCCCAAAATCTTCGATGCCTTTCAGCGTGTCTCTTCTCATGCCGTGCTGTACATCAATGAAATACTTTCCGTTTTTTGGGAATTTGTAATTTAATTTATACTGAAACAGGGTTTCCTTAGTGTCGCCAAATCCGCTGCCGATCCATTCGCCGTTGGGTTTGGCCAGAACATAATTCACCGTATCGCTTTTGCCTCTGTTTTCTTTGCTGTATAACCTGCTGAAGAGCCAGATGTTGCTGTACGGATAATCATTATTGTTCCTTACAACAAAAATAATGTTTTTTGGATTTGGAGCGTCTTTTATTTCAAATTCAAACTTTTGTGTCGCTTTCTTGTTCCAGTTTCCGTTCAGCGAATGGATGTAAACGTCTTCACCCGAAACATTGCAGCCCAGCAGGAATAATAACGGCAATAATAACGGCAAAAGTTTATTCATTATTATTCGGTTTTGGGGTATTCTTTTTATAGTTTTTCTTGAAATTTTTCTTTGGCTTTTTGCCTTCATTAGGTTTAGAATCTTTTGCTTCCACGTTTCTGTTTGGCTTGCCTTGATTCTGATTCTGATTCTGACCTTGGTTGTGGTTTTTGTTCAGAGGCTTGCGGTTCTGGTTATCGTTGTTGCGCCTGTCCTTCTGGCTTCTGTTTTTGTTTGAAGGACGGTTTTTCTTGTCGAAACGGTCAGGATTATTTTCCTGAATCAGGTCAACTGTCTTCACCGTCGCTATTTCTTCAGAAACCAGGTCTTCAAGCAATGCTGATTTCTGTCCGTTCTTATTTTTTCGTATCTGCTCTTTAACTTTATTGATTTCAATACCATACCACGCTACCGGACTGTCGGCGTAAGCAAACCACATTTTTCTCTTGAAAACATCGATTTTTATACAGAAAGCCCTGCCTTTTTCTGTGTCAAGGGTTGTATTTGAAGAAGGAAAATCAGAAAGCGCATCCAGATAGCTGTCGAGTTCGTAATTCAGACAGCATTTAAGCTTTCCGCACTGTCCTGCCAGTTTTTGTGGGTTGATGCTCAACTGCTGGTAGCGCGCCGCGTTGGTATTTACCGAACGGAAATCTGTTAACCACGAAGAACAGCAAAGCTCGCGGCCACAGGAGCCAATCCCGCCTATTTTTGCCGCTTCCTGCCGGAAACCGATCTGTTTCATATCGATCTTGGTACGGAATGCCGCAGCATATTCTTTGATTAACTGCCTGAAATCCACCCGGTTGTCCGCCGTGTAATAAAAAGTTGCTTTCGCACCATCACCCTGGAATTCAACATCCGTGATTTTCATTTCCAAGCCAATTCTGGAGGCAATAATCTTTGCCTGAGTTTTGATGCCGTCTTCTTTTTTTCTGGCCTCCTGCCAAACTTCAACATCTTTTTGGTTTGATACCCTGTATATTTTAAGAGCCTGATCTTCAGAGAATTTTTTCTTTTTCATCTGAATTTTCACAAGCTCGCCTGTAAGGCTCACAATTCCAACATCGTGCCCCGGACTGGATTCTACGGTGACGATACTCCCGATATGCAACGGCAGGCGGTGTGTGTTCCTATAGAAACACTTTCTGTCGTTCTTAAATCTTACTTCTACATATTGTTCTTCGTTTTTCTGGCGCGGACTGTTCACGTTCGAAAGCCAGTCGAAAACACTTAATTTATAGCTGTTGCCGCAAGTATCTACATTTTCGCATCCTGTAGCGGCTTTAGTTCCGCAAGAATGACCGGAATCGCCGGATGTTTTACATCCACAACTCATAATAATAGTTTAATTAAATTCCTGCAAATTTAGTATAATTTTTCACAAACCCATCCGGTGTCTGACAATATTGCTGTTTCCGCAAATCTTAACCCAAGTTAGATTTTGCTTAATAAATAATTAAAGGTATTTATTTTTTGTTATAGATTAGGAAAAAACTAATTTTTCAGTATTAGGATAAAAATTTGGCCTGCTTAATTTTAAACACTTGTTTTGTAAAATATACATAAGTTTGTGATTGCATGTGAATTAACAGATTAAAAATCCTTAAACCAATGCTAGAAATAATAATTTGTTTAAATTTGTTAAGAAAAATTAACATCCCATTATAAAATAATTTTAAATTTGGCAGTAATAATACTATAAAAATATGAGAAAATTAATCGTTTCAGTGTCTCTTCTTGCAGGTGTTATGGTGTTTGCCGGTGGCTTCAGGGTATCTCTGCAGGGGGTAAAGCAATTGGCAATGGCACATACCAGTGCACACGCAGAGGACGCAAGCGTAGCATTCTTCAATCCTGCCGGAATTTCCTTTATTCCCGCGAAATTAAGCGTGGCAGCAGGTGGTTTTGGTGCGTTGTCTACCGTAACTTATCAAAACCCTTCAACTTTACAGTCTTACGACACGGATAATCCTATCGGAACTCCTATTTATGCAGCAATTGCTTACAAACCGGTAGAAAATGTTTCTGTAGGACTGAGTGTTACCACGCCATTTGGGAGCACGGTAGACTGGGGTGAGGACTGGGCTGGTAAGGAGCTGGTACAGAAGATGGCTCTAAAATCATTCTTTATCCAGCCAATGGTCTCTGTAAAATTAGCACCATGGGCTTCTGTTGGTGCAAGCTATATTTATGCGAAAGGCGAAGTAGACTGGGACAAAGCCGTAACACAGCTTGGCGGTTCAATGAACATCAATGACAGCAAAGCAAAAGGAAGCGGTTTTGGACTTGGTTTCTATTTCCAGCCGGATGAGAACTGGGATGTGAGTTTAGCATACCGTAGCCCGGTGCGAATGAAGGCGGACAACGGTACGGCGACTTTCAAGATTTCAAGTGCATTGTATCCAAGATTAGGGCTTTCGGCTTCAGGAACTGACAAGTTTAAGGCAACGCTTCCTTTGGTGGATGAGTGGACGGTAGGTGCAGCGGTAAACGTAACTCCTAAATGGAAACTCGCAGCAGATTTCAACTATACAGGATGGTCACAATATAACAAGCTTACGCTCGATTTCGCCAATGCGCCAGTGGGTAACCAGCCAAATGACCCAACAGTTTTGGTGACTCCGAAAAACTTCCACGATACCCGGACCATCAGATTGGGAACCGAATATAAATTCACAGAGATGATCGCCGGTAGAGCAGGTTGGTACTATGATGAATCACCATACGAGGACAAATATTTCATCCCGGAAACACCTTCTTTTGATGCTCACGTGGCAACAGCTGGTCTGGGGCTTAATTTCGGGGCTTTGGGTGTGGATCTTGCGGGTGCAGTTTCCTTCCCGAAAGCAAGAACTTTCAACAATGATTATTATAACTTCAGAGGGCAGGCAAAAGCTAAAACGTATTACTTCGGTTTAGGCCTTAACTATAATCTTAAATAATTTTAAAATAATATGAAAAAGATATTTATATCGGCATTTGCAGCCTCAATGTTGTTGTTCACATACAGCTGTAATTCTGATTTTGAAAACGATGTTACCGGAATTGCAGTTTCGAAGGGAAATGCAGACTTCACTAAATATGTAGCGCTCGGTAACTCCCTTACTTCCGGTTACAGGGACGGTGCATTATATATCGACGGTCAGAATGAATCTTACCCTAACATGATCGCTGCCCAAATGAAATTAGCAGGAGGCGGTGAATTCAAGCAGCCGCTTATGGCAGATAATCTCGGCGGTATTCCCGGCGTTTTAGCTAATAAATTGGTTCTCGCAGTAGATGCATCAGGTAGTTTAGGTCCTGTTGTAGCTGGAGGAAGTGGCACAACAACCCTGGCAAGTATTTACGGTTCTGGCCCATATCAGAACATGGGAGTTCCGGGAGCCAAATCTTTTCACCTGGTTGCCGACGGTTACGGAAATGCGGCTGGTGTAAAGGATGGTAAAGCCAATCCATATTTTGTTCGTTTTGCGTCATCCGGCACCACAAGTGTCCTAAAAGATGCGATGGCTCAGAAACCAACATTTTTCTCGCTTTGGATTGGTAATAATGATGTACTTTCTTACGCCACTTCAGGAGGTTCAGGAAAAGATCAGACAGGAAACATGAATCCAGCAACCTACGGAGGAAATGATATTACGGATCCAAAGGTTTATGCGAGCGTAATCAAATCGATCCTTGACGGAATGAAAGCTGCTGGTGCTACCAAGGGTGTTTTGGCTAATATTCCGAACGTAACATCCATTCCTTTCTTTACTACGGTTCCAGCGAAGCCTATTGCAGGATTAACAGATGCACAGGTTACAGCTTTGAATACAGCTTATGCAAAATATAACGGTGGTCTTGCTTTGGCGAAAGCAGCAGGAGCGATCAAAGATGCAGAATATCAGCAAAGATTAATCAAATTCACTGGTGGTGCCGTTGCAAACGGCGCGGTGATCGAGGATAAGGATTTGACGGATTTGTCCGCGTTGGGACTGCCTTCATACAGACAAACCACTTCTGCAGATTTTATCCTTTTAACAACTGCAGCTGCGCTTAAGACTGGTGGCGGTACACAAACACCACTTACCAATGCCCAAGTTCTTACTGAAAAAGAGACATCAAGAGTTCTTACTGCAACAGCAGCTTACAATGCATCACTTTCTCAACTGGCTGCAGCTTACGGTTTAGCTTTGGTGGACGCTAACTCAAAAATGGTTCAGCTTTCTGCGGCTTCAGGCCTACAGTTCGACGGTGTGAAATACAATACCACTTTTGTTACCGGAGGTGCTTTCTCGCTTGATGGCGTACATCTTACCGGTAGAGGTTATGCGGTCATTGCAAACGAGTTTATATCTGCAATTAATTCAACTTACGGTTCCAATTTGCCAATGGTTGAGGTAAACAAATACTCAGGAGTTACATTTCCATAATCAAACGATTATTATTTTGAAAGAGCCGGTCAATTTGTACCGGCTTTTTTTATTTTCTTAAAGTACAATTGCTATTTTTACCAAAGATTTTAAGATAATGTTTTACAGGTTAGGCATACTTTTGCTGTTTTTTTCCAATTTGGTATTTGCGCAGCAGAATCAGGATTTTAGGGATGTTAAGGAACATTTTGACAGGCAAAGGAATTTAATTACCAATGAATTTAAGAATCGGCTGGCTGATTTGCCTGCCAATGAGGTAGCAGAAATGCAGCAGCAGTTCATTGAATTTATGGTGAAACTCGACAGCGTGCAGAATTCAACCCTTACCAGAGCTTTGATTAAAGTGAAAAACGAGGAAGATTTACAAAAAATCTATAAAGCTCCAGTTCAGGATATCCGGCAACAGCAGCAACCGGTTTCGGCCGTAGAAAAAACTCCGGAATACCCCGGTGGAATCAATAATTTGAGAACACAGATTGCAGATCTTTTTTACTTTGATTCTGATACTTCCGACAAAATCCTGAAAACCAACGTTACATTTCTGGTAGAAAAAGATGGATATATCTCAAATGTTTTCGCAGAAGGTGATAACCTCAATTTTAACCGGCAAGCCATGATTGCGGTTTATCTTTTACCCGAAAAATTCACCCCGGCAACGGTCAACGGAACCGCTGTGCGATATATGTACCGCCTGCCTTTAACCATGAATTTTGAATAAATGAAGCTGAGTAAAGAAAAGGAAAAATGGGTACTTCTTGTGGTTCTTACGCTGATCTGGGGTTCTTCATTCATTTTAATTAAAAAATCTCTCCTGCATTACAATCCCTACGAAGTTGGCAGTTTGCGGATAGCCATTGCGTCTGTTCTCCTGATGCCGCTGGCAATTATAAACATCAGAAAATTTCCCAGGAAACAACTGAAATATCTTTTGGTAGCAGCCGCTTGCGGGAATTTTATTCCTATGTTTCTGTTTCCAATGGCAGAAACCGAAATAAGCAGTGCCGTTGCAGGAATCATCAATTCGGTGATGCCGATTTTCGTCATTATTCTGGGGGCACTGTTTTGGAACACCAAAACTACAAAACAGCAAATCATCGGTACGGTTATAAGCTTTTCCGGAGTTTGCATTCTTACTTTGGGTGGTGGTGAAGCCGGTGAACTGAAAATAATCCCGATATTACTGCTTCTTCTGGCGACCTTACTTTATGCGATCAACAGCCTGACGGTGAAAACGAAATTAGGACACGTGGAACCAAAGGCACTTTCGGCGTTTGTTTTTGGGTTTGTGCTGTTTGTACCCTCACTTATAGCATTGGTTTTTGCTGGTTTTTTCAGGGATTTTTCTTTTTCAAAAGATAATTTTGAAGGCCTGGTGTATGTCTCGATGCTTTCAGTTTTCGGCACGGGTCTGGCGATGATGCTCAACTACAGACTTTTAAGCGTTTCAAGCGCGCTGTTTAGTTCAACCGTGACATTACTGATGCCTATTGTTGCTATCATATGGGGGATTATTGATGGTGAAGAGCTGTCGGTGATGCAGTTTGTCGGTGCAGCGGTAATCATTGCGGGACTGATATTCCTCCGCGGAAAAACCCAAAAATAAAAAAACCACAACCGAAGCTGTGGTTTGAAATTATTTCTTTTTGGATTTTACTTTTTTCATTTCATCCTTTATGTAAGGATATTTTTGCTGCATATCCTCGGCCAGTCCTGGATCCAGTTCCAGGGCTTTTCTCAGCGCCTCGCGGCCTTTTTCGTCTTCTCTCAGATGATAATAGCAGTTGCTTAACTGATAGTAAAGCTCTGCGCGCTTGTGCTTTCTTGTAGCTTTTAAAAGGGTTGTCACCGCATCTTCGTAATCGCCCAAAAGCATAATCACTTCCGCATAAGCATACCAGTTGTAGAACCGGTTCGGTTCGTGATCTACCAGTTTTTTCAGGCAGTATAAACTCTCTTCAAACTTTCCGGAATCGATATACAGAAATGCCAGACGCTTTTGATAATCAAGATTATTTTCGTTCAGATTTGTGGCTTCTTTGGCAAAATGCAGGGCTTCTTTCATCCCGCCCATTTCTTCGTAAATGTAGCTTTGCTCCATCATTGCCAGGTAAAACTGCGGGTCCTCAATCAAAGATTTCTGAAAAGATGAAAGCGCGTTCACCAGCTGCTTCATTTCCTTGTAGCAAAGGCCAATCTTATAATAAGTGAAGGCTTTTGTATATTCCAGTTCGAGCATTTCGCCGTAGACATCGATAGCTTTTGAGAAGTTTCCCAATGCTTCATAACACGCCGCTTTATTTGAGTAAACACCAACTGATGAGGAGTTTATGGCCAAAAGATAATCGAATCCCCTGATCGCTTCCTCATAATTTTTTCTGTTGAAGTGAAACTGGCCGTACTCGAACCATGCCGTTTCTGAGAACGGAAAATCATCCAGATATTCATTCAGGAAGCTGATGGCTTCATCGTATTTTTTCAGGTCGCTGAAACAAATCATTGTGTTTTCAAGAGCATAATCATCATTTGGATCGGCTTTTAAAGCTTCCTTATAATGTTTCAATGCACTGAAAGGATCGCCAAGATTCACGAATTCATCGGCAATGAAATTGTGAAGGAAGTTTTCTTCCTCTTCCAGTTCCAGCGCTTTTTGGCAATATTCAATCGCCCTTCTGGGATTGCCGAGGTTTGAATAATATTTAGCGCAGCAAACCAGAAAATCGGTACTCTCCATACATGAAGCTTTCAGTTCTGTGATGAGGTTTTTTGCCTGATTGTAGTCCTCAAGCTCAAGTAAAACTTCCAGTTTCTTGGTTTTAATTTCGATGGAATTCGGGTGCAGCTTCAGGCCGAAATTTACCGCCATTTCTGCATAGGAAAAATCTCCCAGTTCCAGATAGTAAATGATGATATCCTCGAGTTCTTCGGTATCGAAGTAAAACTCTTCATTGTTTTCAATCATCTCCTCGAACTTTTTTGCAAGTTCATTTTCAAAAAATTCTTCCAATATTTTATCTCAAAGTCTTTTCAATGCAGGGAAAATCTATCTCAACTTCGAAAAAACATATAAATTATAATCTTTAAATATAATAAAATCTGACCTAAATCAAACTTTTAATCTTGGCAATAATATCATCGCCCAGTTTATCGGCTTCTTCCTGCGATTTGGCTTCTGTATAAATCCTGATAATCGGTTCTGTGTTCGATTTTCTCAGGTGAACCCAATTTTCTGCAAAATCTATTTTAACGCCATCTACGGTAGACACCTGTTCATTTTGATACTCTTTTTCCATTTTGGTTAAAAGCGAATCTACATCGATTTCCGGAGTGAGCTCAATCTTCTTTTTGCCCATAAAATACGCTGGGTAAGAATCGCGCATTTCGGAAACTGTCTTGTTTTCTTTGGCTAAATGCGTCAAAAACAGCGCGATACCCACTAAAGAATCTCTTCCGTAATGCAGATCGGGATAAATGATCCCCCCATTTCCTTCGCCGCCAATCACCGCATTTTTTTCTTTCATTAAATTCACCACATTCACTTCGCCTACGGCACTCGCGAAATATTCTGAGTTATGTTTTTGTGCCACATCTCTCAATGCGCGGCTCGAAGACAGGTTGGAAATCGCAACCCCATTTTTGTTTTTCAAAAGGTAATCTGCAACGGCAACCAAAGTATATTCTTCGCCGAACATTTCTCCCTTTTCGTCAATTAAAGCAAGTCGGTCAACATCCGGGTCAACTACGATGCCCAAATCTGCATTTTCTTTTTTTACAAGCTCGCAGATATCAGTTAAATGCTCTTTCAAAGGCTCAGGATTATGCGGAAACTGACCGTTTGGCTCACAGTAAAGTTTGATAACTTCACAACCCAATTTTTCTAAAAGCGGCGGCAGTGAAATTCCACCTGTTGAATTGACAGCATCCAAAACGACCTTGAATTTTTTGGCTTTCACGGCATCTGCATCAACCATCGGCAAATCAAGGATTTTCCTGATGTGGATGTCGAACGCATCGTCTCGGGTTTCATATTTTCCTAAATTATCTACTTCAGCGAATTCAAAATCTTCATTTTCAGCGATTTTTAATACTTCTGCGCCGTTTTCACCACTGATGAATTCTCCTTTTTCGTTCAGAAGTTTCAGGGCGTTCCATTGTTTAGGATTGTGAGAAGCGGTAAGGATAATGCCACCGTCAGCATTCAGTTCAGGAACCATAACTTCCACCGTTGGCGTGGTTGAAAGCCCCAAATCCACTACATTGATCCCCAGTCCCTGCAGTGTTGCGGTGACCAGTGAATTCACCATTGCTCCGGAAATCCGCGCGTCGCGGCCAATAACGAGGGTTAAATCTTTTTTGTTTTTATTTTTTTGAAGCCAGCTTCCGAATGCAGCAGTGAATTTCACCACATCTACCGGCGTTAAATTATCATCTACTTTCCCGCCGATGGTTCCGCGGATTCCTGATATACTTTTGATTAAGGACATAAAAATCTTTGTTTGAAATTCAGAATTGAAATTACTGCAAAGTTATGAAATCGCAGAGTTAATTTTTCTTAATGAGCGCATTTGTGGAAAAGTTAAGAACAACCACAATCACGGTCGCATCCCGTTCTTTTACTTTTGAATTTTGAAGGCGAAAAATTCTTTTTTATGATTTTAAAAATGGAATATCCCGCAAACAAAACGATGGCTACAACGATAATATATTGTAAAAGAAGTGTGTTTTCCATTTTTATGTGTTTGATGTAGTTTAAAAGTTTGAACTCTTCTGTTCAACTACCCAACAATGTCGAACAATTTTCAAACCATTCCAAATTATTTAAAAAACTGATACGCTGCCATTGCCACAATATAGGCGAGCCCCGTCATACCAACGAGTTGGATGAGCGTCCATTTCCAACTTTTTGTTTCCCTGTAAACAACTGCGATAGTTGAAATACACTGCATTGCAAAGGCATAATAAATCAAGATTGAAATCCCGGTCGCGAATGAGAACACTTTTTCTCCGTTAGGTTTCACGTCGGTGCGCATTTTTTCCAGGATTTTCTGTTCAGGCACATCGTCATCCAAACTGTAAAGTGTTGACATTGTACCTACAAAAACCTCCCTCGCTGCGAAACTTGAAATGACGGAAACGCCCATCTTCCAGTCGTAACCCAGCGGTGCAACCACCGGCTCAATTCCACGTCCCAATTTTGCCAGATAAGAATGATCCAGGTGAACATCCGTCGCCACAATTTGGTTTTCATTCTGTTTTGGACCGATATAACTCAATGCCCAAAGAATCACGCTCACTGCGAAGATAACTTTTCCTGCTCCAGTAATAAAATCCCACACTTTTTCGAGCATCAGTTTAAAATCATACCCGAAAAGCGGCATTTTATAAGGAGGCAAATCCATAATCAGGAAGCTTTTATAATTCTGTCTTATCACCTTTTTCAGGATTAATGATGATAAAAGCGCCGTAACAAACCCCAGAAGGTACATCACCAAAAGCGCGATCGCACGGTAATCGATTCCTAAAAATTTCTTTGCGGGGATAACTAAGGCAATAATAATGCTGTAAACCGGAAGCCTTGCAGAACAGGTCATAAAAGGTGTCACCAGAATCGTAATCAAGCGTTCTTTTACATTTTCAATATTCCGGGTGGACATAATGGCTGGAATTGCGCACGCCACACCGGAAATTAACGGTACGATACTTTTTCCGTTGAGGCCAAAAGGCTTTAAGAATCGGTCCATCAGGAAAATAACCCGCGACATATACCCGGAATCTTCCAAAAGATAAAGGAAATATAGCAGGATGCCGATTTGTGGTGCAAAAATGATGATTCCACCCAATCCCGGAATAATTCCGTCCGAAATCAAACTGTTTAGAGGGCCTTCGGGAAGGGTATTTTTTGCAAATTCAGAAAGCCATACGAAACCGCTGTCGATCCAGTTCATCGGATATTCTGCCATGAAAAATACCAGTTGGAAAATCAGCAGTAAAATCGCT